>JBJHBT010000004.1:0-190282 GCA_050485645.1 Gammaproteobacteria bacterium
CCATACGCGCAACGCGACCATCACCTTCACCGACGAGGTCAAGGGTGAAGACATCATGGCCGGCATGGGTGACCGCGGGATCATGATCTCGGGCGGCACCCTGAACCTGCACGGTGACCGGACCAACGCCTGGACCAGGCTGGCCAGGACAGCCGAAGCAGGCAGCACCACCATTGAAGTCCTGAATGCCGCTGAATGGCGGGTGGGCGATCAGATTGTGCTCGCGTCGACGGATTTTAATCCCAGGCAGGCGGAGCGGCGCACCATTGCCGCCATCAGCGGTAACAGGATCACGCTGGATCAGCCGCTTGAATACATGCATTTCGGCGAGGTCACCTTCGACGTGGATCAGCGTGGCGAAGTCGCTTTGCTGACGCGCAATATCAGGATCCAGGCATCGGCGGACGCGGAAGAGTCATACTTCGGTGGGCATATCATGGCGATGCCGACGAGCCAGATGTATGTCTCCGGCGTCGAGTTTACGCGCATGGGTCAGAACCTGACGCTTGCCCGCTATCCGATCCACTGGCATCTGGTTGGCGACGCGCAGGGCCAGTACATCAGGAACTCGTCCATTCACAACACCTACAACCGCTGCATAACCGTGCATGGCACGAATTTCCTTAGCGTCGAAAACAACGTGACCTACGACACCGTCGGTCACTGCTTCTTCCTCGAAGACGGCATCGAGCACAGCAACGAGTTTGTCCGCAACTTAGGGATACAGACCAAGTGTCATATGACCCTGCCGTGCGTCCCGACCAACCTCGCCGCAGCCGGCTCGTCCCAGTTGAGAGGGAACGGCCAGGCCTCCGAGGATGTTTTGATTCCTTCCGACAACACGGTGTCGACCTTCTGGATCACCAACCCGGACAACATTTACCGGGACAACGTGGCCGCGGGTTCGGACCAGATTGGCTTCTGGATGGCATTTCCGCAGCACCCGATAGGGCAGTTCGAAGGCACGGAGATCAGCCTGAATACCTGGCCGCGTCGAATGCAGATCCGCGAGTTCAGCGGCAACGTCGCCCACTCGAACTTTGATGCTTTAATGCTCGACCGCGGGCCCAATGCAGAGGGCCGATTCAATGTTGGCGGCAACCCGCATATGGCCTATGCCGATCCCATTAACAGGACCGGTCCGCAGGAATCGTTCATCGAGGATTTCACCGCTTACAAGAATCGCAACGGCGGCATCTGGGCCCGCGGTGAGATGCACGTTTTCAGGAACCTGAAGCTGGCCGACAACGCCATTGGCTATACGCATGCATTTCCCGGCATCGAGCCCGGCGGCGGCGACTACACCTCGAAGGTCGTGGACTCGCTGTTCGTCGGCGAAACCGCGAACATCGGCAACCCGACGACTCCGGAGGAAATCGCATACGGCCGCAGCTTGCCGTACCCCGAAATACCGGATTTCCCGATCCGCGGCTACGAGTATTACGATTTCCTGCACTACGTCGAAAATACGACTTTCGTGAATTACGAGGACAACGACACTCGCGAGGCCGGTGCGCTTTCCTACCTGCTGTTTACCAGCTTCCCGACCAGCGCCGATAACTCGGTGGAGGGCGTGGAGTTCATTAACGCCAAGCCGGTGCATTTCCCGGAGATAGTGCGTGAATGGGGCAACGACAATGGGGGCAGTGCTGGCTGGATGACCGCGGCGATCAAGGACATCGACGGCTCGCTCACCGGTACTCCCAATGCCTACGTCGTGAACAACATCGGAATCTTGAGCGCTATCGAGGCCTGTGAGCTGATGCCCACCTGGAACGCTGTCGTGTGCGAGGGCGACCTTGGGCGCATGAATGTTGGTGGCGGTGGCGGTGGTGGCTTCGGCGGCTTCGGTGGCGGCGGTCCGGGCGGTGGTCCGGGCGGCGGTGGTCCCGGTGGTGGTTTCGGTGGCGGTCCGGGCGGCGGTGGCCCTGGTGGTGGCCCCGGCGGCGGCTTTGGCGGTGGTCCAGGCGGCGGCGCCGGTGGAGCTCCTGCTCAGCCGCCAGTCGTTCTCAGCCGCAACGGTGTTGAATTCGTCGCCTCCGGGCAAACCTCGGTAGTGGCCGGTACCGAGATCAAGGTGACAACCGAAAGGGAGAACCTGTCCATCAGCCTGAGTCAGCTGGACAGTGGCTCCTGGGTGATCTTCGAACTGCCGGGATTCACCACCGCTGCTTCCGGCACGGAACAGGGCAGCCTGGATGCGCTGCGCGCGGCCAGCGACACCTCGTACTTCAGGGCCGATGATGCACTGTGGGTCAAAGTCGTTTCGGCCGGCGGTGGTGGTGGCGGCTTCGGCGGCGGCTTCGGCGGCGGTGGCGGTGCAAACAGCGTCCAGGTCAGTCGGTAAACTTCAAGCCTGCTGAATGAGTAAGAGGCCCCGGCGGGAAACTGCCGGGGCCTCTTGCTGTGCACGAACCAGTTTCAGATATGTTATTCCCGGCAGGGGCGTGCTACGAGGTCAACTCGCTGACGAGATGCGAGATGCGAGATACAGATGGCCTGCAAGAGCGTTGCGACGGGCGGCGGCGTCATTCCTTCAGCGTGTACAGGTAGGCAATCACGTCAGCGCGCTGCTGCGGATCGGCCAGCACGCCTGTCATCGGTGTGCCCGGCACCCTGACGTTCGGGTCGGCCAGAAATTCATCCAGGGTCTCGGCGTTCCAGGTCACCCCGTACCTTTTCAGGTTCTCGCTGGCGCCCAGAAGGCTCGGCGCGGTGCCGGCCTTACGCCCCACAATGCCGAAGAGACTGGGGCCCACCATGGAATTGGCGTCCTTCGTCACGCCATGACAGGCCGAGCAGCTATTGGTCCTGAACAGTTGCCTGCCGTTGGCGGCATCGCCGCTGAGGCCGCTGGTGTAAGCGGCGGACGTGGCCAGCAGTGCGGCCAGTGCGGCCAGTGCAAACAGTCGGATGGGCGGGAACTGGGACATGGGCGTGGGCTCTCCAGAATACGGGCCAGCCTGTTGCGACGAGCGATAGCCTGGGCCTAGCTCCCCTCGGCGATGCGCTTCATGTTCGCGAGCGCGGTCTCGAACATGCCGCGGCGGCGTTCGATGTCGGCGTCCTTCGCGGCCTGGTCTGGCTTGTCAGAGATGTCATAGACAAGCGTGTAGACGATCTTCGACGTGTCGGCGCTGATCGGCTTCGCTTCCATGAAGCCGTGATAGAGGTCGTAGAACTGTCCTTCAACGGCCGGTTGCGCGTAGCCGTAGGAGAGGTCGGTCTGCGCGACGAGGATCTCCAGGATGCGGCCGCCTGCGAGCGCGCGCACGGTACCCATCCCGCCGTCTCCGGACGTGATTTCGCAGTCGATATTGACCCATTCGCCAATGTCGCAATAGCCGCCGACCGCGGCCCAGACCTCCTCGGCTGATTTCGCCACGTCGATCTCCATCTCGATCCTGACGTATTCGGGTTCGGCGAAGGCAGGGGCGGCGAATACGACGGCCCCGCCGAGGGCACAGAGGATCTTGTTCATGCTGTTCTCCCGGGCAGTTGGCGCCGGCGACGGCCGGCAGCTCATGTTACGGTGCGCATGCCCTCGTTGTCGCGCCGTGGGCCGGGCGCTTCGACTCGGCAGGTCTCGATTATATCCGTTATATCCGTGCGCTGGCAGGCGTGCAGCGGCAGCGCAGGACGCCCGGAGCAACATCACGTGAGCCTTACCGCCACCATACGGCCTGTCCAGACTACAAAGAGGAGGGATTTCGGGGAGCCAGTTCTGCGGATACGGGGCTTAGCCTGCATAGCGCCCACATAGGCCCCTGGCGCTTCACGGATCCAACGGCATCAGCGTAAAGTAGGCCCCAGCGGGCAACGCTGGTGCCAACGTCAATTCGGGGGAGAATAATGACAAGACTCAATTTGCTCACGGCATGTGGGACGCTTCTCGTACTGTCTGGCTGGAACGCAGGATCCGCGCTGGGCGCGGAGGGCGATTGCGACCGCAGCTGCCTGGGAGACGCACTCGATCGCTATCTCGAGGCCGTTGTCGCGCAGGATCCCGGCGAGGCGCCGCTCGCCTACGGCATTCGTCAGACCGAGAACGCCATCAACGTCGCGCCCGGCCAGGGTGTCTGGCAGAGCGTGACCGGGCTCGGCGAAGTGCAGCGCCGGTATTTCGACCCGGTGACCGGTCAGGCCGGCTATTTCGGTACTGTGATGGAAGGCGAAGAGATTGCGATCGTCACGGTCCGCGTGCGCGTGGAGGCGGGTGAGATTACCGAGGCCGAGTGGTACATCGCCCGCGAAGACGACCCGGGCATGAGCGGTCCGCGTCAGCCGGGCCAGCCGCCTGCCAACCTGCACAATCCCGAGTACCTTGGCCAGAACCCGCCGCCGCAGCGTGTCGTGCCGGCAGCGGAGCGGGTCGATCGCGCCGCGCTCAGCCGCATCGTCGACAGCTACTTCGATGCCATCACCTCGCATGATGGTTCGATCGCCCTCGTGCACCCAGGCTGCGGCCGTGCCGAGAACGGCCATCCGGCACCGGGCGGCGATTTCCTTCCCCCCGCGCCGCCGCGTGGGAACCAGCCTGCGCCACAGGGGCCGCCGCTGCAGCCGGGCCAGGGCAGCCGTGACTGCGTCACGGGCCTTGAGAACTTCAATCTTGCGATGGTCGTCGCGCGTCGCACGCCGCTCATCGACGAAGAGGCGCAGATGGTGCTTGCCACCGGCGTGTTCATCCGCCGGCCGGGGTCACCCACGCCGCGAAATGTCGCAAGCTGGTGGTTCGTGATCGACGAGGCGAAGATCCGCACGACCTACACGGCAATGTTCTATCCGCCGCCGGGGCTGGCCGTGCCGAACTGGCCGCCGTACGACGGCAACTGGCCGCTGCCGGCGTCGTTCGTGCCTTGATAGCCGCCGGCCCGGATTATCACCAGCCAGGTAGCCTACGGAGAAGCCTGCTCGACCATATATTCAACCGCTTCAATGACTTCCGCATCGGAGAGGTCAAGGCGTCCGCCCCGCCTTGGCATGATGCCGGTGCTGCCGGAATAGCCGTTCACCGCGTTGTCGATCAGCGTGTCCATTCCCCGCTCGATGCGCGCGGCCCATGCTTCGCTGTCGCCGAGTGCCGGTGCGCCACCAAGGCCAGGTGGGGCGTGGCAGGCAATACAGACGGCATTGTAGACCTGCCGTCCGGTCTGGGCTGCGGCCACTGCCTTGGGTGCCGGGGACGGCTCGGTCTGTGCGGCGGCCAGTTCATTCGAAGCTGCCAGCTCGACCTGCCACAGGCTCACGCCGATGAGGATTCCGGCGACTAACGTGAGTCTGCCGGGAAAGCGCTGGCCTGGGTCGCGCACGGTGCTGCTCCTTGGCTTCGATGGGCGCGATTATAGCGAATCGCGGCCGTGTGGATGATCGAACCGGCCACCAGCCCGGTCTCTGGCACAGTGATAAAAACTGTTGGTGATCAGTTCAGATCTCCACAGGCTTGCCTGAGACGGGCAAACGTGCGAATAATCGGGCAGGGCTGAGCTGCCCGAATACGGAAATCCGGATTAAACACGGAAATCAAGAAATTCTCAAGATAGAGGGGGTCTGGTTCGATGCAGACAAGCGGCCGCTCGTTCCTTTTTTCATTGCTGGTCACCGCATTTTTCTCCGTCGGTGTTTGCGCGAATGCGAAAGCACAGGAGCATGCTCACGGCGAGGCGCAGGAGCCAGGTTCTTCTGCGGTTGCGGTCCAGGGAGGCCGGTGGTCGGATCCATCCACCTGGTCCGGTGGAGCGGTTCCGGCGGGGGGTGACATTGTCACCATAGGCGAGGGCATGGAGATTGTTCTCGACGTCAGTCCGCCGCCGCTGCATGGCATGACCCTCAATGGCACGCTGAGCTTTGCCGACAACAGCGATCTTGAACTCACCACCGAATGGATTCTGATGCGGGGGGAGCTGCGGATCGGCAGCGAGCGCAATCCGCACACGCGCAATGCGACGATCACCCTGACCGACAATGTGCCTGGTGAAAACATTCAGGGCATGGGTGACCGCGGCATCCTGTTGGTGGGCGGCACCTTGAGCCTGTACGGCGACCGGGAAAATGCCTGGACCAAACTGGCAGAAACTGCCGAGGCCGGCAGCACCCGTATCGAAGTGCTCGATGCCAGCGGCTGGCGAGTCGGTGACGAAATCGTTCTGGCATCGACGGATTTCGATCCCCGGCAGGCAGAGAAGCGCCACATTGCAGCGATCAGTAGCAATACGCTGACGCTGGATCAACCGCTTCAATACATGCATTTCGGTGAAATCACCTACGGTGTCGATCAACGCGGCGAAGTCGGCCTGCTGACGCGCAATATCACGATCCAGGCGTCCGCGGATGCCGAAGCGTCATACTTTGGCGGGCATATCATGGCGATGGCCGGCAGCCGAATGAACGTGTCCGGCGTCGAGCTGACTCGCATGGGGCAGCATCTGGAACTCGCCCGCTACCCGATCCACTGGCATCTCAACGGTGACGTGACGGGGCAATACATCAAGAACTCCGCGATTCACGACACCTACAACCGCTGCGTGACCATTCACGGTACGGATAACCTGCGCGTCGAGAACAACGTCACCTACAACACCGTGGGGCATTGTTTCTTCATGGAAGATGGTATCGAGCAGGGCAACCAGCTGGTCAGAAACCTGGGGATCCAGACCAAGTGTCATCCCACCCGGCCCTGTGTGCCGACCAACCTCGGAGTACCGGGGGAATCGGGAGGAATGGAAGGCCAGCGTTCCGAGCATGTGCTGCTGCCTTCGGACAACACCGTGGCGACTTTCTGGATCACCAACCCGTCTAATGATTACATTGACAACGTGGCCGCGGGTTCCGACGCGATAGGCTTCTGGTTCTCATTGCCGGAGCACCCGAATGGCGCGTTCCTGGGCACGGAGATCAGTCTGAACACATGGCCACGGCGCATGCCGCAAGGGGAGTTCCGGGGCAACGTCGCCCACTCGAACTTCGATGGCCTGATGTTCGACCGGAACATCAACGAGGACAATACTTTCGGAGTCACCGGCAGCTCGCATATTGCGCGTGAAAACCCCGCCGACCCGAACAGCCCGTCAATAGAATCGGTCATCGAGGATTTCACCGCCTACAAGAACCGCAATGGCGGCATCTGGAGCCGTGGTGAGATGAAGGTATTCAGGGACCTGAAACTGGCCGACAACGCCATCGGCTTTACGCAAGCATCCGGCTCGATCGGTCGTGACCCTTTTACCTCACTGGTCGTTGACTCGCTGTTTGTGGGCGATACCGACAACATCGGTAATCCGCGCACGCCTGAGGAAATTGCTTACGGCCGCAGCCTGCCCAAGCCGGCCGTACCGGATTTCCCGATTCGTGGCTATGAGTATTACGACTTCCTGAACCTGGTCGAGGACACCACCTTTGTAAATTACGAGGACAACGATACCCGCGAGGCGGGCGCGATCTCCTACCTGCTCTATACCAGCTTCGGGATGAGCACCGAGAACTCCGTCAGGGGCGCGAAATTCGTCAACGCCAAGCCGGTGCACTTCCCTGCGGTGGAGCGCAGGTGGGCTAACGATACCGGAAGCAATGCGGCCTACCTGACTGCGGCGATCCATGACGTGGACGGCTCGGTCGGCGGTGTCCCGAATTCCTTCATCGTCATCGACAACGGCATCGCATCCGACGAGGAAGCCTGTGAGATCAAACCCTCCTGGGGCGCTGCCGTGTGCCGGGGTGACTTCGGCCGCCTCAGCCTCGGTGGCGGTTTCGGCTTCGGCGGTAACCCTGATGCTGATCCGGTCACGCTCAGCCGTAATGGCAGGGAGTTTGAATTCCGCGGGCAAACCACGATTCGCAGTGGAGCCGAGCTTACGATCAACACAAGCATGGAATCCCTGCCCCTGTCCCTGAGTCAGATGGACCAGGGCTCCTGGGTCATCTTTGAGTTGCCCGGATTCACCACTGCCGCGGCAGGTAAGGAACAAGGCAGCCTGGCTGCGTTGCGCAGTGCCAGTGACACCTCGTACTACAGGGATGGCGACACCCTGTGGGTCAAGCTGGTGGTTGACGAGGTAGAGAGATCTGGCGCCGCAGGCAGCCCTGGCAATTTCGGTGGTGGTGGAACCGGCATCCAGGTCAGCAGGTAGGTTCGAAAGCTCGACTTCAGGGGGGCAGCTCCATGCGGACAGACAAGCGTTCGTTTCTTCCTGCACTACTGACAACAGCCAGTTTCACCATCGGTGTCTGCACTGCCGCCCAGGCACAGGAGCATACTCACGGCGCATCTCAGCACGACGCATCTCAGGAGCAAGAGTCTTCAGCAATCACAGCCAGGGCAGGGCGGTGGTCTGATCCATCAATCTGGGCTGGCGGGGAGACTCCAGTGGCGGGTGACATGGTCACCATCAGCGAGGGCATGGAGATTGTTCTCGACGTCAGTCCGCCGCCGCTGCATGGCATGACCCTCAATGGCACGCTGAGCTTTGCCGACAATAGCGATCTTGAACTCACCACCGAATGGATTCTGATGCGGGGGGAGCTGCGGATCGGCAGTGAGCGCAATCCGCACACGCGCAATGCGACGATCACCCTGACCGACAATGTGCCTGGTGAAAACATCCAGGGCATGGGTGACCGCGGCATCCTGTTGGTGGGTGGCACCTTGAAGCTGCACGGTGACAGGGAAAACGCCTGGACCAAGCTGGCAGAAACTGCCGAGGCCGGCAGCACCCGCATCGAAGTGCTCGATGCCAGCGGCTGGCGAGTGGGTGACAGCGTTGTTCTGGCGTCGACGGATTTCGATCCCCGGCAGGCCGAGACGCGCCACATCACGGCCATCAGAGGCAACAGGATAACGCTGGATGAACCGCTCGAGTACATGCACTTCGGTGAAGTCACCTACGGCGTCGATCAGCGCGGCGAAGTCGGCCTCTTGAACCGCAATATCAGGATCCAGGCTTCCGCCGATGCGGAAGAGACCTACTTCGGCGGGCATATCATGGCGATGGCCGGCAGCCAGATGTATGTTTCCGGCGTCGAGCTGACTCGCATGGGCCAGCACTTGGAACTTGCCCGCTATCCGATCCACTGGCATCTGATGGGCGACGCGAGTGGGCAGTACATCAGGAACTCGGCGATTCACGACACCTACAGCCGCTGCGTAACGATTCACGGCACGGACAACCTGCTGGTCGAGAACAACGTCACCTACAACAACGTGGGTCACTGCTTCTTCATGGAAGACGGTATCGAGACGGGTAACCAGGTCATCAGAAACCTGGGTATCCAGACCAAGTGCCATCCGACGCTGCCGTGTGAGCCGACAAACCTGGTTCTGGCGTATCAGTCGACGGAAGGCCAGAGGTCCCCGCATGTCCTGATTCCTTCGGACAATACCGTCTCCACTTTCTGGATTACAAACCCCGACAATGTCTACCGTGACAATGTGGCGGCGGGGTCCGACCAGATTGGCTTCTGGATGGCCTTTCCCACCAATCCGATCGGGGCGTTCGAAGGCACGCAGATCAGTGCCAATACCTGGCCCGGACGGACCCGGCTGCGAGAATTCAGCGGCAACGTTGCCCACTCCAATTTCGATGGCCTGATGCTCGACCGCGGCCCCAGGCCCGACGGCACCTTCGGTATCGCCGGCCCCAACCTTGTCAGCCGTGCCGATCCTGCCGATCCGAACAGCGAGGTGTTGGTGGCGCACTTCGACGATTTCACCGGCTACAAGAATCGCAATGGCGCCGTCTGGGGCCGCGGTGAGATGCACCTGTACACGAATCTGAAACTGGCCGACAACGGTATCGGCTTCACCCATGCGACTGCTGTGCCCGGCGCCGCGCCCTACACCTCACGGGTCATCGACTCGCTGTTCGTGGGGGAGAGCGACAACGTAGGCAACCCCACTACGCCCGAGGAATTGGCTTACGGCCGCAGCCTGCCACTGCCCGCAGGGTATGCGGATTTCCCGATCCGCGGCTACGAGTTTTATGATTTCCACAACGAAGTGGAGAACGTCACTTTCGTGAACTTCGAGGCCAACGAGCTTCGCGATGCGGGCGCGGTCTCCTACCTGTTGTATACCAGCTTCGGCATGAGCACCTCGAACTCGGTCGAGAGCCTGACATTCGTCAACGCCAAGCCGGTGAGCTTCCCTCCGATGCAACGCCGCTGGGCGTCTGACTGGGGGCGCAGTGCCGCCTACAGGAGTTCGGCGTTCAGGGACCTGGACGGCTCGGTCAGCGGAATTCCCGGCGCCTACATCGTCATCGACAACGGCATCGCATCGGACGAGGAAGTCTGCGAAATCAGGCAGAGCTGGGGTGCGGCCATCTGCACGGGGGACATGGGCCGCTTCACCATCGCCGGTGATTTCAGCGGGTTCGACACCGGCCCCATTACCAATCCGATCATCCTCCAGCGCAATGGCAGGCGGTTCGAATACACCGGACAAACCACGATCGGCAGTGGCGCCGAGGTCAGGGTGGAAACAGCCAGGGAATCCCTGTCCCTGTCCCTGTCGGAAATGGACCAAGGTTCCTGGGTGATCTTTGAACTGCCCGGATTCAGCACCGTCGCCGGGGGTACGGAACAGAGCAGCCTGGCTGGGCTGCGCGGTGCCAGTGACACCGCGTACTACAAGAACGGCGACACCTTGTGGGTCAAGCTTGTGGTCGCCGACGCTGATAACGAGGGCCCTGTTGTCGAACCGGTTGCCCTGTTTCGTGCTCAAGCCAACGTCGAGGTCAGCAGGTAACAAGCAGAACCCTGGTCCGCCGCCCCCTCCGCGGCACGCTGGCCCGCGCGAAGGAGAGGATTGAGAGTACTGGCGTGACGAGTCCCTCGTCGCACGGCCATATCGCGGAATTCGGTTGTATCGTTTTGCTTCGCCGGGTTGTCAACCTACAGTCCCGGCACTGTGGCCCAGACACATCCTTGCCTCTCATTCGATGCGGTTTGCCTGGATGATGCCTACTCCGCAGCCAGCGCCGAGCGAGGCTCCAGCGTGGAGAAATGCCTTGCCTGGAATATCGAGCTCAGAGACGCGTTCCACTGGGTCTGGACACGGTGACGGTGTACGAAGCCATGGCGCGAACGACTGGCCGGGGCCTCCAGGGCATTCTCGATGCCCGGTTGTCATTTGCGGAACGTGAATCGAACAGCCCCCAGGCCGGCTACGAGATCAGTGTTGCCCGTCAAAACGGCTGGGCACCGCCGCGACGGGCCCGAGAGCGGGCCAGAAGGCGTTCTCCCTGCAGCAGCCGTGGCATTGTTTGATCGTAGAGGACGAAGCTCCGATCATCATCCGCAATCCGGACCGGCAGCATCTGAACGAAATATCGATGTTGTTTGGCGCGTTGCCGCAGATCCACAGTCGGAGCGCCGGAAATGTGACCCAGTAGGCCACTTTCTGCGACTCATCGCCGACAATGGATCGAAAGATGTTCGCCGCAACGTCCACACGTTGCGCCGTGTTTAAGATCGTCAGACGCCGAGGGCTCGATGCGACCTGCCTGTTCTTTCGCGACAGCGATGCTGAGCGTCGCGCTTCTAGTGTGGCCTTGCCATGATGCCTTCGGCCAGAACGCCGGGGAGTCCGCTGCCGGTACTGCACAGGCCATCGCGGTCGGACACGATCACCGGTACTGGGTCCCGGAAGCCTATTTCGGACTGAGGCTTGGCAACAACCGGGTCATCGGCGAGGCCGGAACGATCATTCCGTTCACGCAGTATGCCGACCGGCTGCTGTTCGGTGACGCGCGCGGTCGCCTCGACGATCGCGATTCCAGGGAATTCAATCTTGGGCTGGGTTACCGCCAGTTGGTCGCGGATGATCAGCTGCTGGTCGGCGGTTACGTCTACTTCGATCAGTTGCGCAGCCGCTGGGACAACACGTTCCGGCAGCTGACGGTCGGCAGCGAGCTCCAGGCCGAACGCTGGAGCGCTCGTGTGAATGCCTATCGCGCTGGCTCGAGCGCGTCGCCGATCGAAGACCAGGTGTGGGTCGAAACCGATCTCTCCGGCGGCGGCGATCCGACACTGCAACTGGTGGACTCATATCTCTACTTCCTGTCATCGGGCGGTACGGAAACGACCTTTCAGACACACGAGCGCGCCATCAACGGCGCCGATTTCGAGGCGGGCTTCCGGATGCCGCTGCGTGATGCCGGTCAGCAACTGTGGCTGCACGGTGGCTGGTACCGATTTGCCGCGGGCGACGTACCGACGGTGTCGGGGCCGCGGGTACGGGCTGACTGGCGAGTGCCATTGCTGCGAGGTGTGTCCGGTGCGCGGCTCAATGTCGGGTTCGAGTGGCAGCGTGACAGCGTGCGGGGGGCGCAGCGATTTGCGCGGCTGGAGTTTCGCATGCCGATCGGTGGCGATCGCGCACGCCGTGTGTCGGCGGGGCATGACCGCTGGTACCAGCAGCGTATGACCCAGGCGCCCGTGCGCGATGTCGATGTCATCACGGGTGTTCAGCAGCGGGTCATCGATTTCCGCGAGTTCGAACCGATCAGCGAGCGCGCGCAGTTTGCCGATAGCGGCATGACGGTCGGGCGCGTCGTTTATGCATCGGCCCAGGGTGGTGGCGACGGGTCGCCCGGCAACCCGGCAGGCCTTGGTCACGCAGCCGCCGATCTTGTGGAATCTTACGGGTTGCTGGTGCTGGACGGCACCGGCGGCGACATCTCCGAGGCCGCTGAGCTCGGTGTCGACCACCTCCGGGTACTCTCCGGTGGCGCCAGTGTGGAGTTGCGCGGCACCACGACGACTTCACTCACTGCGACTTTCAGCAGCGATGGCGAAGCCGCGGTGCTGACCCAACCGCTGTCGGTTTCCGGTAATGGCATCGTTGTTGATACGGTCAACCTGAGCGCGGGACTGATGGCTGATGGTGTTGATGGCCTGAGTGTCCTGCGATCCACGCTGGGGGACATACAGCTCAGTCAGGTCACAGGCCAGGTTGGATTCCGCGATTCCATTGCATCGTCACTGCGTGTTGATGGCGGCGATGCGGCGATCGAAATCGAAGGCGGCCAGCTGAGCCGGGGTATGGCTGGTTCTCTGGTCGATATACGCAACACCACCGGCAGTACGCTGTCGATCTCCGCGCCGATGCAGGCCGTGGATGGCGCGGGTGGCATCACGCTGCTCGACAACACGGAGGGCACCTTCGGCTTTTCCGGTTCCCAGATTCTGCTGAGCACGGGTGCACACGATGCCATCCATCTGAGCGGCAACACCGGTTCCGATATCGCCTTTACCCCCGACGTCCTTGCTATTGATACGAGCGGTGGTGCAGGCCTCCAGGCGGCCAACGGCGGCCGTATCGGGATCGCGGCCGGTAACGCCAGCGTGTCGACTGTCGGTGCAGGGAGCGCCTTGTCACTTGACGGGCTGGAGGCGGATATCCGACTGGACTCTGTGGTGTCGGAATCGGCCGCTGCTACGGCGATAAGCCTGTCGGCGGTGTCCGGTGTCGTAGACGTTGCTTTGACGCGTGTACAGAGTCCAGGCCACGACGGCATTGCGATATTCGATTCCACCGGTGCCTTCAGCTTTGGCGATGCCGAAGTCAGCGGCGCCGGTAATGACGGCGTCAGACTCAGTGGCGGCCCGGGCGTGGTCGGCTTCGGCACGCTGGACATCGAAGGTGTCGGTCGAACGGGCATCGACTTTACCGACAGCGACATTGTCTTCAGTGCGCAGACGCTGAACATCGATGGTGGTGAGACCGGCATCGATCTGACGCGGGCGGGCAATACGATCAATGTCGCCAATGGCGGCGCATTGCGCAATTTCGGCACAGTGGGCGTCCAGTTCTCGGCCGGCGACGATTTCAGTGATTCGGCCAATGCCCTGTTCACTTTCGGTGGTGGCAGCATCACGGCCGCCGACGGCGCGTTCGTCATGGACGGCGTGGGTCTGAACCCTGCCCTGGGTCTCTACGACTTCACCGGCACTGAGTTCAGCGGTCCGTCCCGTTTTACACCGGGTGCCGGCCAGATCGGTGAACTGTTCTTTGTCGCCGCCAATGCGACCGGAAGCGGTGACGGCAGCAGTCTCCATCATCTGGCAGCGGCCGGTGCAGCGCAGGACAGGGCAGACAGTGGGGAGCTGACGACCTTCGTGTTCGTCAATGACGGCAATGCGGTCGACTTCAGCAGTCTCGTTAACAGCACATTCACGCTCGGTGCCGGCCAGGTGATCACGGGCTTCGGCGGGGGCAACGCGCTGGACCCAGATCTGCCGATCAACATCGTGGGCGATTTCGCCGAGTCGGCCATCACCGATCCAACCGGCAATGGCGCGGCCCTGCTGACCACCATGGGCGGCAGCGTGATCACGATCGGAGACAACAACCGCCTCGGTCATGTCGCGATCGCTGGCGGCGGCAACGCCGTTCACGGCAGCGCATTCTCCGGTCTGCTGGTGCAGAACACCGAGTTCGGCGCGGCCAGCAGCCACCTGTTCAGTTTTGTCGACGCAACGGGATCGATCACCCTCAGCAACAACACGATCGACGTCGCAGGTGACCTGCTCAACGTGCAGGGCGGCGATGCGGAGCTGTTGCTCAGTGCTGGTGGCGGCACGTTGATCGGTCGCGGTGTGCGGGTGGTCGACACCACCGGCGGCACCGTTCAGATCAGTGGCGCCAGCCTGCAGGCCAATGGCGCGGCGGCGGTTTCCCTGAACAACAACGCGGCAAGTGTGAGCTTCGTCGACTCCGGCCTTGCCTCGGCAACAGACCACTACCTGTTCAGCATCGACCAAGGCAGTGGCAGCACGGGCGACATCACGCTGACGAACGTCACCCAGAGCGGCGCCCTGGCCGGCGGTGCATTACGTATCGGCGCTGGCCCCAGAAACGTGAACGCGGGTGGGCTCAACATCACCGGCGGCAATCTGTCTTCACACCTGATCGATATCAACGGACAAAGTGGCGGCACCATCGGTCTGGGCACCGTCACCAGCAACGACCACGCGGGCTCAGCTCATGTGATCCGCGTGGCGAACCAGAGTGGGGGCACGGTGAACTTCGGTGCGGTGCACATCGACAGCTTCAGCAGTGTCGGCAGCAACGCCCTGAGCCTGGAAGATATCGCCGGCACCGTGAACCTGGGCGGCACGACCAGCCTGAACAATGTGGTGGACTCGGCGGTCGTGGCCAACAACATCAGTGGTGAAGTGACGATCGACCAGCTGGTGGTGGATGGCGCCGGTGGCTACGGTCTGCGCGTGGGAAATACCGGCGCCAGCAGCGGCAGCATCACCATCCACAGCGGCAGCATCGACGGCACGGCCAGTGGCGGCATGCTGGTGAACAACACCAACCTGGTGCTGAACAACCTGATCCTCGGTGGCAGCGGTGCTCTGGCCAATACCGGCATCGAGGTCATCAACAGCGACGGCATCGATCGTTCGGTGTTGATCAATGGCACCACGGTGGCGGCTCAGGGGGCGGGTATCGACATTGTCGGTTCCGGCGCCGGCGATCTGCGTCTGGCACTGGACGGCAACACGGTCAACGCGGGCACTGGCGTGGGCATCGGTCTGGACGGCAGCACCGGGGCAGGGGCGCTGTTGATCACCAGCCTGGACGGTAACACCGTCAATACGGCAGGCGATGGTGGCATTGTCATTGATGGCGCCATTTTTGATGCTGACCCGGATGCCGCGGGCCACCAGCAGGTGACCGGCGGCAACACCACGATCGGCGATGTGGTGAACACCGCCAGCGTTAGCGGCCATGGCCTGTGGTTGAACGATGTGCTGGGCGATGTGGCCTTTGGCGACCTGAACATCGGCAACGATGATGGCGCAGGCCTGTTCATTCGCGATGCGGATAAGGGCGGCGTCGCGGAATTCCTGTTCGGTAATACGGGTGGCAGCATCAACACCACCCATGGCACGGCAATGGACATTGATCCGGTGACCATGGCGGCCACCTTTGCCAGGGTCAGCTCCGCCGATGCGGCTGGCCATGGCCTGTTCATTGATCAGATTTCCGGCAGTATCAGTATTGGTGAGACCTCTGTGAGCAACGCCGGCGGCAGCGGTATCGCGGTCAGCGACTCCGACGGTGACTTCAGTTTCGGCAACACCGGCATCGACAGCACCGGTAACCATGGGTTGAGTCTGAATGGCGCCACGGGCGCAATCACCTTTGATGCCCTGAGCATCGAAAGCATCACCAATGCCGGTGTGGACTTCGAAGGCTTCAGCGGCATCTTCAGCGCCGGCACGCTCAACGTGGATGGTGGCGTGACCGCCATCGACCTGACCAACGCCGGTGGCACCATTACGGTGACCAATGGCGGTGTTCTGGAGAACTTCACCGGTACCGGCGTGCAGTTCAGCCGCACGGACAACACCGACGATTCCGTCAACGCCACCTTTACCTTTGGTGGTGGCAGTATTATCGGCACCGGCGGCGCCGTTGTGATGGATGGCATCGGCCTGGACGAAACCACCGGCAGTTACGACTTCACCGGAGTTGCTTTCAGTGGACCCTTTCGCTTCTCGCTGGCAGGTGGCGGCGTAGTAGGTGATCTGTTCTTTGTGGCCGCCAATGCCACCGGCAGTGGCGACGGCAGCAGTATCGACAGTCGCGCGGGCGTCGGTGCCGCGCAGGCCAGGGCGGATACGGGTCTGCCCACCACGTTTGTCTTTATCAACGATGGTGATGCCGTTGATTTTAGCGTTCTGGGTGGAGACGGCTTTACCCTGAGCGATGGCCAGGTGGTCAGCGGTTTCGGCAACGGCAACAGCTTCGGCCTGGAAGTTCCGACCAACCTGACCGGCGATTTTGACGGCCTTGAGGTCGAGGACCCGGGCAATGGCGCCGCCAGCCTGACCAACAGCGGTGGCAGTGTGGTGACCCTGGCCAGCGACAACCGCATTGCCAATGTGGATTTCAATGGCGGCACGAATTCGCTCGCCGGTAACGGATTCGCCAACTTTACTTTGGAAGCGGTGACACTGGGTGGCTCCAGCAACTATCTGTTCAACTTTACAAGTCCGACCGGAGAGCTCACCTTTACCGACCTGACCTTCAATGCCTTCTCTGGCGGCCTGCTCAATATGAGCGGCAGCGCCATCGATCTGGACCTGTCCGGTTTCAATCTCAGCCTGGGCAATCAGTCCCAGCCCATCATCAATATTGACGGCCAGTCTGGCGGGACCATCAGTCTTGGCAACATCACCAGCACCAACCAGTCCGGTGTCGATGCGATTGTTCGTACTGCCAACCAGTCTGGCGGTACCGTCAACTTTGGTAACGTAGTGGTCACCGGTTTCAACAGTGCCGGCAATTCGGCCGTCAATCTGGCGGGCACCGGTGGTACGGTGAGCTTCCAGAATCTGTCCCTCGCCGCCACCAGCGGTCACGGCCTGACGGCGGCGGGCATCGGACTGAACATTGCCACTGGCGACGGCATAAGCAGTGCCGATGGCAGGGCACTCAGCCTGAATAACGTGACCACCGCCAGCGGCATCACCCTGGGCGAGATCAGCGCGAACCTGGGCACAGGCCCCGGCGTTGATATCCAGAACAGCACCGGCAATATCACGTTGGGCAATACCACGGTGAACGCCACCGGCAGTGGTCCAGGTGTGCGCCTGCAGGACAACACCGGCAACTATGTGTTTGGCAACCTTTCCGTTACCACTAACAATCAGACAGCGGTGTCGGCCATCAACGGCGCCACGTCGCTGACCGTCAGTAATGCCACAGGCGTGCTGAACGCCGGCAACGCCACGGCACTGCTGGTACAGAACACGCCCATCGGTGAAGGCGGGCTGAACTTCCAGTCCATTACCTCAATCGGAGGAAGTGCCACCGGCATCATTCTCGACGGCACCGGCAGTGCCGGCGGACTGGTGGTTGCGGGGACCGGTACGGCGGGCAGCGGCGGCACCATTGCCGACAAGGCCGGGGCCAATAACCTGACCGATCAGGGAGTGGGCATCTACCTGAACAACACCGGTCTTGTGGAGCTCCACTGGATGCAGCTGAACGATTTTACCAACTACGGTATCTACGGCACCAACGTCAGCGGTTTCCAGTTTAACAACTCCGTGATCAGCGGTAGCAGCGGCAATAGTGCGGCAGCTGCAGAGAACGAGGGGGCGGTGCGTTTCAATAACCTCACCGGTCAGGCGCTGATCAGCAACTCGTCCATTGGTGGCGGCTTCCGGGATAATTTCCATCTGATCAATACCAGCGGGGTCTTGAATCGAATCGTCTTCGACAACGTGACATTTGGTGGCATGAGCACCACCGAGGGCAACGATAGCCTGTTTATCGGGGCCTCGGGTACGGCCACGGTCAACGTTACGGTACAGAACAGCACGTTCACTTCGGCACGGGGCGACATCTTCCAGATGACCGCGGCCAGCTCCGGCGGCGCCGATCTGCTGTTTACCGGCAATGCCGTATCCAACAATCACACGAACATTCCCACCGGCGGCGGCGGTGTGACCATCACCGGCGGCGACAGCAGCCTGTTTAGTTTGGATATCAACAACAACAGTTTCCGGGATGCCATAGGTCACGCCGTGCTTATCGTCAAGGAGATCGGCAGCGGCAGTCTGATCGGTTCCTTTGCCGACAACACCATCGGTGTGGTGGGTGTGGACAACTCCGGATCGCTGGAGGGCAGTGGCTTGAATATCCGTCACAATGGCGGTGGCACCATGACAATGGAAATGCTGAATAACTCTATCCATCAGTACAACAACTTTGGCATCAATATGCAGGCCGGCGCGGGAGTGGTTCAGAGCGGTGAATTCAATCTGGTGCTGACGGGCAATATCGTTTCCCACCCAGGAAACAACCCGGCGATCGACAGCTTCTTCCGGGGTATTCATCTTAACAGCGGCGTAACCCCGGGCGATTCCTTCCAGGTGTGTTTCGATGCTCAGGGCAACACCATGACCGACTCGGGCCGCAACGGCGGCCAAGATATTCGCTTGCGCCAGCGTCAGAATACCACCGTGCGCTTGCCCGGCTACGGCGGCGGTGCCACGGATACTGCCGCGGTGCAGTCCTATCTGGAGGGACGCAATGTGATGCCATTTACCGGGTTGCACGCTGCGGCTTCCACCGGGTTTGTCGGCGGTGGTGACTGCATCTGAGGTCCTGCCTGGATGGCGGTGATTCCAGCCTGACGTTTCCCGCCCCGCCCGAGCCGTTTTACTGGTCGATCTGGTCGATCTGTTCCAGCGCACGCTGTTAGGTGGCGTTGAGCGTAGAGGGCGCCCGCCCGGGACAGGCCATGGTCGTGCAGGCTTGCAAGCGTGGCATACGTCTTCCGGTGGAGCTTCGCAACGAGCAACGATTTCGTATACAATATTATGCGGGCCGGATGGAACTGATCAGGGGGATCGAGTGCCCGGGGTCTGCAAGGACTTTCGCAACGGCTGTCCTTCGCCTGATGCGCTCGCGGGGCACTGGTTATGTGGCGTAGCATCCTGATTCTGCTGGCAGGCGCGGCGGGTGGAGCCGCCATCGTCCATTTTGCCGGTATTGGCCGCGATGCCCCCGGTTCGACGGGCACGGATGACGTCGTAGCGTCAGGTGCCGCTCCCGGCGCGGATTTCGTAACGCACAACCCGGGTTCCCATGGCTCCGTGGCGGAGCAGGGCGTCGCTGCATCGGGTTCCGCGATCAGCGATGCCTACGAGACCGCTGCCGCTCTCACCGACATCCAGACACTTCAATCTCTGATTGCCGTCGCGGCACAACGTCCCGCGGGATGGTTGCGCGACGTCGAACTCAAGGCATTGCTCGAACGCCTGTCGGAATTCGATCCGCGCACCGCCGTTGTGCTGGCGATGTCGCTTGACCTGGAGGCGCGTTGGCTGGCTTCCCTGTACCAGGGCTGGGCGGTATCGGATCCGGCTGCGGCACTGGGTGAGCTGTCGGCGGTGGAGGGGATCGGCCCGCGCAGAGCTCTGGCACTCTCGTTGCTGGACGTGTTCGGTCACGATGAGGCGGCTTTGAGTCGTGTCGCCAGCGCGCTCCCGGAAATCGAACGAATGGGGTTCAGACTGGAAGCCATTGTTGCGCAGGGCATCCGCAATCCCGCAGGTGCGGCGCAGGCTGCAATGTCCGTCGGTGACACGATGGGACGCCTGTATGTGATGGCGCACGTTATGGATTCGCTGGCCGCCACGGATCCGGCTGCGGCGCTGGCGATTGCTGCCGAACTCGATAGCGAGGCGCCTGTGCGGCCCGTGGCACGCGTGCTGGACAGCTGGGCGTTCAGCGACCCCGACGCCGTGTTCGCGTACCTGGAGACGGCAGAACCAGGGGATCTGCGGGGGTTGAACGACGTATTCAGAACGCTGGCCGGACATGACCGCGAGCGGCTGCTCGGCTTCGTCGACCAGCTGCCGCCCGCGCAGCGGCGCATCGCGTTGCGCGCGGCACTGGAGGTGCTGGCCCGGCACGAACCATTCGCAGCGCTGGCCGAGGCGGCGAGTCTGCCGGCGGGCAGGGACCAGCAGATGCTGCTGGGCACGATTGCCCGGTCCTATGCGCGTCAGGATCCGGCTGCGGCCCTGGCTTGGGCCAGATCGGAATCTGGCGTTGCTCTGAACAACGTGATCCGCACGATCGCGCTGTCGGATCCCGATCATGCGCTGCGTCTCGCGCTGGACGAGAGCATGCGGCCAACACATCCGAGCGAGACGGAATCCGATCCGTGGGCAAGGCTGGCACTGACTGTCGCGGCAGGCACCGGTCCCGCTGCCGTGGGCTATGTGGCGGATCAGCTCTTGGGCTCCGACGTCGCAGGCGCACAGTCGGCCGTTGAGTCCATGTTGCCGGTATGGGCAACACGATACCCTGACCAGGCGCTGGACTGGGCGGCCACCAACTTCGACAGACTCGATGCCGGGGCGGTCCGTTCGCTGGCCTTTCAATACGCCGCCGGCGATGCACCACAGCCGTTCGAGATGGTCGCTCGCTTTCCGACCGAACTGCATGCGGCCTGGCTGGATGGAGCGATCGCTGGACTGGCCCGCCACGACCCCGCCGGCGCGGCTCGATCGTTGATCCAGTTGAGCAGTCCCGAGCGGCATGTTGAGACCACTTATATCGTTGTCGATGAGTGGGCGCGGCAGGACCCAGCCGCTGCTGCGGCCTGGGTCGTCGAACTGGGCAGCGGCCAGACACAGGCCGCGACCTTCCAGCGGGTTGCGGAAATCTGGGCGCGAGACGCGCCGGACGCAGCGTCTCGTTGGGTGCTTGATCTGCCCGCAGGTGCCGCGCGCGACAGCGCGCTCGATGGCTACCTGTTGAGCATGGCCGGGACAGGTACGCTCGACACGCGCGTGCTTGCCCGGTATTCGTCGGATGAGGCTCGCCAGCGAGCGGTGATGCGTGCGATCGTGGAAATCGGCATTCACGATCCAGGCCAGGCCAGTCGCCTGATCGACCAGCATCTGCCCGATCCGATGACGCGCAGGATGGCAACCGATGAGATCGAACGCCGACGACAGTCAGGCGCCGAATCGTTTCGCGGCGGTGCGGGTGGTCCGCGATGAAGCGGCTGGTTCTGCTGATCGCAGGGGGTGTGCTGGGCGGCACGACCATGCTGATCGCCGAAAGGTCCGGACTGATCGGCGATGTCGTCGACCGACCTTCTCCCGTGGATGTCACGAACCGCGCGACGGCGCAGCGCGCCGGCGCAGGCCCGGGCACGCGGTTCGCAGCCTATCGCGCCGCCGCTCGTATCGCTGATGGCGACACGCTGGCATCGTTGCTGGCAAACGCTGCCGCGTCGGCGCCGTCGTTGCGGCGCGACATCGAGCTCGACGCATTGCTGATGCGCCTTGCGGAACTGGATCCCGAAGGTGCGGTTCGTATTGCGTTAGAACTGACGCTGGACGAAGCTTTCGTGGCTGAAGCCTATCGCGCATGGGCCCGGCAGGATCTTCAGGCTGCCCTGCGCGGACTCGCGCTGCCCGTGGACCGACAGATCCGACTGGCCGCAGCCGTCGTGCTGTTCGAGATGGTCGACGACGACAGGTCCGGGTTCGAACGCGTTGCCGCTGAGCTGCCCGACGATCAGGCCGAGCGTGCCATGCTCGAGGTTGAATGGCTGGCATGGCTTGCCGATCGCAACCCCTACGCTGCGCTTCGCGAAGCTTTGCTGCTGCCTGATGTGCATGTGCAGTCGCGGGCCATGCCGCGCATCGCAGCGTCCTGGGTGCAGGCCGATCCGCATGACGCGCTGACTCAGGCGCAGCATCTGCCTGACGATCTCAGGATCGCGTATCTTGCGAGTGTCGCTTCGCAGTGGAGCCTGCTCGATCCGGTTGCTTACCTGGATCACCTGCGTACAGGAGGTGCAACGGGGGAAATGCTGTTCGGTATTCCATTCGCTGTGGCTGCGGATCCCGATGCTGCGCTTGCCATGGCCGAGGGCATCTCCGGCCCGGTTGCAATGCAGCTGCGCAGCGCTGTCTTCCAGGTGTTGGCTGAAAGGGGTGATCCTCTGGCGGTTGTCGCACGGATCGATGCGATGGGGCCAAGCCCGGCACGCAACGATCTCCTGCAGGTGGTTGCACAGACCTATGCACGCCGTGATCCCGACGCGGCGCTGGCCTGGGCGGCGACCCGTGCCACCGCTGTTCGGATGGCCGTCATTGCCCAGGTGGCCGAGAGCGATCCCGATCGTTTGCCCGGGCTGATCGACACGATGCTGAGGTCCGACACGAATTCACAGGCTTCGCTGGTCCCGCTGCTCACCCGGATGGGTCGAGATCCGGCACACGCGCCGTTAGTCGCCGACCAGCTGCTTGCGCGAAATGACCGGCAAAGTGTCAGCGCGCTTCGCACCGTAGTCACTGGATGGGTGCAACAGGATCCGGGTCGCGCCATGGACTGGGTGGCCGGCAATGCCACGGATCTGCAGCCGGCGCTTGTCGATCAGCTCGCCCGTTCGTTTGCCGAGACGGACGTGGCGGCCGCGGCTACTTACCTGGACGTGATCCCCATGGAGCTGAGACCGTCCTGGCTCGCGGGTGTAGCCGGAGCCTATGCGCGGCATGACCCCGAAGGTGCGTTCAGCTGGCTCGACAGGTTACGAGGGCAGGAAGGCTACGATCAGGCGCTGCAACAGGTTATCGCGGAGTCCGCGCGAACGAATCCGGTCGGCGCCGCCGCCATTGCCGGTAGAACCGGCGCCAGTTTGCAGCCTGCGACCGCCAGTACCATCGCAGGAAACTGGACGCGCGAGGATCCGGAGGCTGCCGCTCGCTGGGCCCTGGGTGTGGACGATGCTGGTGCGCGTCAGTCAGCAGTAGGTGCCGTGGCAATGAACTGGGCACGCAGGGACTTGGCTGCTGCCGTTGATTGGGCAGTCGCACTGCCCGACGACGGCCTGCGTGAACGGGCGTTGTCGACACTGTTGTTCAACAGCGCCACGTCAGGGAATGAAGTGCTGGCGCAGGCATTCGTGCGCATTGCCGACTGGAGTCCGGATGAGGCGCGGATGCTGCTTGATCGTCATGTGAACGATGCGAGGGTCCGTCGGCAGATCGAGGCCGAAATCTCGGGCAGCGAATCGGGTGTTCAACCGGGCACGGCGCCTTAAGAGTGATTGCAACAAGCAGCACGAGAGTATGTGCAGTTGATTGCGACAAAAGGACGAGAAATCCTCTCGACGCTGGGCCAGAGCCATGAAGCGTTCAACAAATAACATACGCATGATTTCGATCGCCGCCGCGATCACGGCATTTTGCATCGTTGCCATTCTCATCACGTGGTTCACACCGATGAGCACCGACGTAGCAGACCGGCCATCAGTGCCGAACGTCGTTCATACAAGTCAGGGCGCTGTGGTACCGCGACGGGGCGGCTCGCTGGACGATGTGTTGTTCGAGGAAACAGACACTCAGGAGGCACTTGCCGGTTCAGTGTTTGCGAGTTCCGGAGACTACTTTCTCATGTCGAAGGATACGCCGGTGCGATTTCGCAGCGCGCTTCGCGTGGTCGAGGCGGTAATTGGGGACGCCGCAGGCACGTCGCAGCTACGTGCGCCAGTCAGAGAGACGGGGCAGACTTCAGTCGCGCTACCTGTACCGTCAGGTTGGTATGGCTATGTTGTCCATGCTCCCGAGGAAGCAGCCGCATTGCGTGCGTTCCAGGAGTCTGATAACTCAGCACGACATCCAGCGCCACCCACTTCGGAGTTCATCCGGATCGAGACGCTGGACGACCTTCCCGTCACCTCCACATGGATCGTTCTCGGGGACTATGTGGTTTTCACAAGCGAGCATCGTCTGTTGTTTGGAAACGAGATCGAAAAGGTAGGACCCACGGTCGTCAACGATGGCCAAGGTGGTCCGATGACGGTGTCGGCGATGGGCATGGAGTTTGATGTGCCTCCCGGGGAGGCCGGCTATATAGTTCGCATTGGATCCGGAGGTTCGGAAGCGCCGTCCGGAGATGCATCAGACCGGTGAGCACGCAACTGGCTGAGCCCTAAAGCAGGCTTTAGTCGGAGGGTCTGCCGGCGGCACTGCCGCAGAATCAGCCTCTTGCGTGATCGCTCATGGCCACTGTGGTGGGGATGCGTTACCCGGTCTGCGTATCTCCCAGCGCTGCCAGTACCACGTCCGGCGTCATCGGAATGTGCCGCAGGCGACGTCCCGTCAGCGCGAAAAACGCGTTGCCGATTGCCGGTGCCACGGCAGGTATCCCCAGCTCGCCCACCTGTTGCGGGCGGTCGCTGCCGCGAACCACGTCGACATGGATGCGCGGGATGTCCGCCATGCGCATGACCTGATAGTCGCCAAAGTTGGACTGCTGCACGCGGCCCTCGCGAATCGTGATGCGCTCGGTCAGCGCCGCACCCAGCGCGTAGACCACGGCGCCTTCGACCTGGGCGACGATATTGCGAGGTTGCAGGGGCAGTCCCGGATCCACCGCGATCCAGTAGTTGTGAACCCGCACGCGGCCGTTGTCTTCATTCACTGAGATTTCCGCAATGGCGGCCGACAGTGAGTGCCCGAAAGCGGCAGCGCCGTACTTGGTGAACGCGACGCCCAGTGCTGTGCCTTCGCGGGTCCGACCCCAGTCCGCCATCTGCGCAACGCGCTCCAGTACACGTCGCGCACGGTCGTCATTCACGAGCGCAAGCCGATAGGCGAGGGGATCCTCGTCCGCCTCATGCGCCAGCTCGTCGATCAGTGACTCGTTGGCGAAGTTGGTGTAGCCGGCGCCAATACCACGCCACGGTGCAATGCGCGCGCCACGGTTCTCGTAGACGTGCTCGGTACGCTGGTTCGCAATGGCGTAGTAGGGCAGCTCACTGCCCCAGGTGGCCACGTGGTCGAATCCGGCCTGTGCCTCCCAGCGTTCCGGGCCGTAGATATAGGGCACCACCGGCTCGGCCGCGATGCGATGATTCCAGGCGACGATGCGCCCGTCGGCATCCAGGTGCGCTTCAACGCGTTGCGCGGCCATTGGGCGAAACCGACCGTCGGCGATGTCGTCTTCACGGCTCTGGATGAGCTTGATCGGACGCCCCGCAATACGCGACAGCTGTACCGCCCACTGAACGTAGTCGATGAACAGTCGCCGCCCAAAGCCGCCGCCGACGGGCAGCTGGTGAAACACAACCTGATCGGGCGCCACGCCACCCAGGCGTGCGGCTTCCAGCACGCCACGCGTGGCCTGCTGGCTGCCGGACCATACCTCGACGCTGTCATCGCGTACCGATGCCGTACAGGTCGTCGGCTCCATCTGCGCGTGGTAAACGTAGTCGTTGGTAAATTCGCGCGCAACGACACGGCTCACCGAGTCCAGCGCACCGTCTTCGAAGCCCGTCACCTTGGAGGTGTTGTTCACGCGCGCAGCATCGCGAACGTGTTCCAGATACTCGCGCAGGTCACGCTCGGAATCGATGGCCGAGCCGGGGACGTCGCTCCACTGCACGTCGAGTCGCCGTCGCGCCGCGAAGACGTCCGGTACGCTGCGCCCGATGATGCCCACGCCCTGCTCGAGCGCCGCAACAAGCACGATGCCGGGCAGCGCGCGAATCTCATCCGCGTTGAACGACAGTGCCTGTGCGTCGCGGGCCGGTGGTGGTGCAACGGTTGCGTACAGCAGATCCGGCAGATCGATGTCCATTGCGTAGCGCACGCTGCCATCCACCTTGGAAGGCACGTCCACACGCGGTACATCGCTACCCAGCAGACGGAAGTCCTCGGGCGATTTGAGGTCGCGCTCCGGATCGATTTCCGGCAGCTGATCCGGTACCGCAGCGAATCCGGCGATTTCGCCGTAACGCAGCGAACGCCCCGAATCGGTGTGCAGCACTTCACCGGATCGTGTGGTGAGGGCGTCGGCGTCGACCTGCCAATGCCGCGCGGCGGCATCCAGCAGCACGCGCCGCGCCTGCGCACCGGCGATGCGGCACGGTTCCCAGTAGCCGACCACCGTGACACTGCCCAGCACCACCTGACCGCTGTGGATCGGGTTGTCATAGGCCGCGGCGATCGGCGACTGGCGCACATCCACCTGCGACCAGTCGACGTCCATCTCCTCGGCGATGATCAGCGGGATGGCCGTCTTCACACCCTGGCCGAGTTCGGCGGCCGGTGCCATGATGGAGACCCTGCCGTTCGGCATGATCGTCACCCAGGCATTCACCACACTGGGATCGCCGGAGGCGGCAGGTTCCGGTTCCCGACCGCATCCGGATATCGTGAAGGCGAAGGTGAGGCCGGCGGTGCCTGCGAGAAATCCGCGTCGCGAGATGGCCGTGGTGAGCAGTCCCTGCTGTTGCTGCGACATCTGTTTCAGTCTCCCTGCGCCGCGCGCTCGATCGCGCGCACGATGCCCTGGTAGGTGCCGCAACGGCAGATGTTGCCGTTCATGTGCTCAACGATCTCATCGCGTGTCGGTGTGGGATTGCTGGCCAGCAGATCGGCCGCCTGCATGATCTGTCCGGACTGGCAGTAGCCGCATTGTGGCACCTGTTCGGCGATCCATGCCCGCTGCAGGGGGTGATTGCCATCCGGCGACAGTCCCTCGATGGTGGTGATGCTCGCGCCTTCCACCGCCGAGACGGGTGTGATGCAGCTGCGCACCGCGCGGCCGTTGACGTGTACCGTGCACGTGCCGCAGGCTGCGATGCCGCATCCGTATCGGGTGCCGGTGAGCTTGAGATTCTCGCGAATGACCCACAGCAGCGGTGTGTCAGGAGCGGCATCGACGGTGGTGGCTGCACCGTTGATCGTGAAAGCGGCCATTCGGCTTTCTCCCCGGTAGTTCGGTGGATTGTCGGCGCGGCTTCTGCCATGACGCCGCTGTGTTCGGGCGGACCGCGAAATCCGCACGCGAAGATTACCGCGTGTGCAACGGAGGGGAAACCCGGGCGTGTGTTCCGGTCGTGACAGGCCGCGGTCAGCCGGCCAGACTTTCACGTCCTATCTGCGCAACCAGTGCATTGAGTTCGGGGACACAGGACCCGCAGTTCGTGCCGGCGCCCAGCGCCTGGCCGATCTGCTGCGCGCTCACCAGCGACTGACTGCGTATCGCTCGTGTGAGCGTATTGCGGCCCACGGCAAAGCAGGAGCAGACCACGGGACCCGGGTCCGCGCCGCGTTCGGTTGCACGGCCGAGCAGCAGGCTGCGTCGCAGCGGTTCGTCCAACTCATCGGCATCGAACAGCCCGCCCAGCCATTCGCGGCCCGGCAGCGCCGTGCCCGGCGCGATGAACACGCACAGCTGCAACCGGCCGCCGGTGAGGCAGGCACCACGATAGCGGCCGGCGGCATGATCCATGAGTTCGATCCATTCCGGATCGATCTGATCCGGCCCGTTGCCATCCGGCCTGGTGCGCTCGGGCGCGTTGCCGCCGTTGGCCAGGGCGCGTGCCCAGACCGGCCAGGACGCCGGCGTCGTGTCGTCTGCCAGTTCATAGCGCCAGTAGCCACGTCCTTTCGTGCTCGCCCAGTAGGCATAGGCCGTCGTGTCCAGCGGTTCGCGCGACAGCACAAAGCCGTGCCAGGCCGGACGGAAGGGTTGTACGGTCACCGGCGCCTGCTTCAGTGCCGGCTGACCGGAAATCGGGTCGACGCGCGGCGGAATCAGCACGCCGATACCTCCCTGCGACGCGTAGCATCCGTTCCAGTGCATGGGTGCAAAAATTTCTCCGGGCCGCACATCACGGGTGATGTCGACGCGGGCGATGACGCGGGCGCCGCTGTTCGCGTGCAGGCCGTTGATCCGCGCCAGGTCACCATGCCGCAGTCCGGCGGCCAGCGCATCGCGGGGGTTCACCTGTACGAACGGCTCGACATGATGCTGCGTGAGACGCGCCGCGCCGCCGGTGCGCGTCATCGTGTGCCACTGATCGCGGATGCGGCCCGAGTTCAGAACGACGGTGCCGGCGGGCAGGCCAGTGGTCGCGGTGACGTCGGCGGACACCTCCGGTTGCGTTGGGATCAGGACCGCCCTGCCGGAAGGCGTGAAGAAGCGGCCGTCCGCAAACAGCCTGGGCGTCGCGGTGGGTCCTGGTGTTGCGGTGATTTCCGGTGTGGCGGCGGATGGGGACGTCGCGGTGGCGGAAGGTGGTGCGACGTCCTGCGTGGGCGTGCCTGCCGGCAGCGGCCAGCCGATCGGTGACAGGGCGTCATAGGCCTGGTTGTCGATGTCGGCCAGCGCGCCGATGTCGAAGGCGCGCGCGCCGTCGTTTTCGAAGGCGGAGAGCCGCGCGTGTTCACGGAAGATGTCCGCCGGTGAGCGGTAGTCGAAGGCCGCGGCGAGTCCCATGCGTCGTGCGACCTCGGTGACGATCCACCAGTCGGGACGGCTGTCGCCGGCCGGTGGCAGAAACGCACGCTGCCGCGAGATGCGTCGTTCGGAGTTCGTGACCGTGCCGGATTTCTCGCCCCAGGCCGCGGCCGGCAACAGCACATCGGCATAGGCGGTGGTGTCGGTGCGGCGCACGCAGTCGGAGACCACCACCAGTTCGCAGCGCTGAAGCGCACGACGCACCTGGTTGGCGTCGGGCAGGCTGACGACCGGGTTGGTGGCCATGATCCACAACGCACGCACGTCGCCACGCTCCACGGCGTGGAACAGGTCGACGGCCTTGAGACCGGGCCGGTTGGCGACGGCCGATGTGTTCCAGAAGCGCCCGACGCGGTCCACGTGCTCAGCTGCGAAGTCCATGTGTGCGGCGAGCTGGTTGGCAAGGCCGCCGACCTCGCGCCCACCCATCGCGTTGGGCTGGCCGGTGACCGAAAACGGTCCTGCGCCGGGTTGGCCGATGCGTCCCGTAGCCAGATGTACGTTGATGATGGCGTTGACCTTGTCGGTGCCAGCGGCGGACTGGTTCACGCCCTGCGAGAAGAGGGTGACCGTTTTCGCGGTGCGTGCGAACCACTGATACAGACGCGCAATGTCGCTTTCGGGAACGTCGCACGCGGCGGCCACCGCCGGAATGGACGGTGCGGTGTCCTTCGCGGTTTTCGTCGCCGCGGCGAAGCCTTCGGTGTGCGCTTCGAGGAAGGCCAGGTCCAGCGCATCCTCGCGCCGCAGCCAGTTCAGCAGGCCGTTGAACAGCGTGATGTCGGTGCCGGCGCGGATGGGCAGGTGCAGATCGGCGATGTCGCAGGTGGCCGTTCGGCGCGGATCGATCACCACCACCCGCGGCGGCGACGCCTCCCCGCGGCGCTGCGCAATGCGCTGATACAGCACCGGGTGGCACCAGGCGGTGTTCGAACCGACGATTACGATCAGCTCGGCCGCTTCCACATCCTCGTACGACACCGGCACGAGGTCTTCACCGAAGGCGCGCTTGTGACCGGCGACTGCCGATGCCATGCACAGACGCGAATTGGTGTCGATGTTGCCGCTGCCGATGAAACCTTTCATCAGCTTGTTGGCGACGTAGTAGTCCTCTGTGAGCAGCTGTCCGGATACGTAGAACGCCACCGAATCCGGACCGTGTTCGGCAACCGTGCGCCGAAACCGATCGGCCACCTGAGTCAGCGCGTGTTCCCAGTTCGTGCGCGCGCCATTGATTTCCGGGTACAACAGTCGTTCGTCGAGGTCCAGGGTATCGGCCAGTGCCGCGCCCTTGGAACACAGGCGCCCGAAATTGGCCGGATGGTGGCGGTCGCCGGTAATCTGCCACGATGCCCCGTTGCGCGCCACGGCCAGACCGCATCCGACGCCGCAGTAGGGGCAGGTTGTGCGCAGCGTGCCGGGGCCGTCGTTCAGCGCGTTGCGGTCGCTCGGTGCCGTGCTCATGCTGCGATGCCGGTGAGTGAGGCCCATCGCGGCCGTGCGCGTTTCACCGTCACGCACATTTCACCGCCTCCGATGATGCGTCGCGGGTTGCCGCTTCCGGTGCGTCGCGGGATGCCTCGGGTATGTTCACGAGAATGCGTTCGGCTTCGACGCGCACCTCGAACACCCTCGTGCAGCCCCTGTCGGGCGCCACCGCCTCGCCGCTACCGAGTTCGATGACCCAGTCATGCAGCGGGCAGGTAACACGATGACCGTGCACGATGCCCTGTGACAGCGGTCCTCCCTGATGCGGACAGCTGTCACGAAGCGCGAACACCTGGCCATCGCCGGTGCGAAACAGCGCGATACGTTCGTCGCCGAGCGCGATGACGCGCGCGCCGCGTGCCGGTATGCCACTCAACGGGCCTGCGTCGTACCAGCTCATGACGCGGCTCCCGGGCTCTGATCGTGTGTATGCGGTGCGCCATTCGCTTGCGCTGGCGCCGCTGTCAGCAATGCGAACTCGCCGGCATCGCGTCCGGACACATGTTCAGCGGCACACTCGGCCCACGGGTCGCTCTGCGAGAACTTCTGCGATTCCAGGAATCGCGCGTACAGTGTCTTGCGGCCCTGTTCATCGTCGACGATGCGCTCGCGCACATAGGCGAGGCCGACCCGCTCGATCCAGGGCGCGGTACGTTCCAGGTACCGTGCTTCCTCGCGATACATCTGCAGGAACGCGCAAGAGTACTCGAGCACGTCTTCCTCGGTCGTGACCTTGCACAGGAAGTCGGTGGCACGCACTTTGATGCCACCGTTGCCGCCCACATGCAGTTCGTAGCCCGAGTCGACGCAGACCACGCCGAAGTCCTTGATCGTTGCCTCGGCGCAGTTTCGCGGGCAGCCGGACACCGCCATCTTGACCTTGTGCGGATGCCACGAGCCCCAGGTCATGCGTTCCATGCGGATACCCAGTTTCGTGGAGTCCTGGGTGCCGAAGCGGCACCACGCCTTGCCCACACAGGTCTTTACGGTGCGCAGCGCCTTGCCGTAGGCGTGACCGGACACGAACCCGGCCGCGTTCAGATCGCGCCACACGGAGGGCAGATCTTCCTTTTTCACGCCGAGCAGGTCCAGCCGCTGTCCGCCGGTGACCTTGACCATCGGCACCTGATACCTGTCCGCGACGTCGGCGATCGCGCGCAGCTCCGCGGACGAGGTCACGCCGCCCCAGATACGCGGCACCACCGAGTACGTGCCATCGCGCTGAATGTTGCCGTGCGCCCGTTCGTTGATGAACCGGGAGCGGGCGTCATCGACATACTCCCCGGGCCATGCGCACAGCAGGTAGTAGTTCAGTGCCGGCCGGCATTTATGACAGCCGTCCGGTGTCTTCCATTCCAGGAACTCCATCGTTGCCGGAATCGTTCTGAGGCCATAGGTGGAGATGGCGCGCCGGACCTCTTCGTGCGTGTGGGAAGTGCACGGGCACATCGGCTTCTTCGCCGACGACTCGGAGTAGTCTCCGCCCAGCGCGTCGGCGAGCAGCTGCTCAACGAGTCCGGTGCACGAACCACAGGATGACGACGCCTTGGTGTGGGCGCGCACGTCGTCGAGGGTGAACAGGCCGTTGGCGGTGATCGCGTTGACGATCGCGCCCTTGGTGATGCCATTGCAGCCGCAGATCTCGGCGTGATCGGCGAGGCCGGTGACGGCACTGGCGCCTGCTACGCCGGAATCGCCCAGGTGCGCCTGGCCGAACAGCAGCGTTTCGCGGATATGGGCAACGTCGGTGCCGTCCCGCATCAGCTGGAAGTACCAGGCGCCGTCGATGGTGTCGCCGCACAGTACGGCGCCACGGATGCGGTTGTCGTGTACCACCAGTTTCTTGTAGACACCGCGCGCGGCGTCCTCGAATGTCAGCACATCGGCACTGTCGCCGCCGTCGAAGTCGCCGGCCGAGAACACGTCCATGCCGGTGACCTTGAGCTTGGTGGAGACTTCCGAGCCGGTGTAGCGCGTGAAGCCCAGCTCGGCAAGATGGTTGGCCACCACTCTGGCCTGCTCGAACAGCGGTGCGACGAGACCATAGCAGCGACCGCGATGCTCCACGCATTCGCCCACCGCATAGACGCGCGGATCGAAGGTCTGCATCGTGTCATCCACCTGCACGCCCCGTCCGCAGATCAGTCCCGACTCGCGGGCCAGCTGGATATTCGGGCGTATGCCCACCGCCATCACCACCAGGTCCGCGGGCAGTTCCGTGCCGTCGGCGAAGGTGACGGCGCGCACGCGTTCATCGCCGATGATCGCGCTGGTCTGCGCGGGCATCATGAAGTGCAGTCCGCGCTGTTCCAGCGAGCGCTTCAGCAGTGCCGCGGCGGCCGCATCGAGCTGGCGATCCATCAGCCGGTCGAGAATGTGCACCACGGTGACTTTCATGCCGCGTCGTTGCAGTCCGTAGGCAGCTTCCAACCCCAGCAGACCGCCACCGATGACGATGGCATGGCCACCACCGTCAGCCGCTGCGATCATGTGTTCGACGTCGGCGATGTCGCGATAGCTGAGTACGCCGTCGAGGTCCGCGCCGGGCAGCGGCAGACGCACCGGCTCCGAGCCGGTGGCCAGCAGCAGTCGGTCGTACGGTGTTTCACTGTCGTCGGCGCCGATGACGACGCGTCGTGCACGGTCGATGCGGGTGACCGCGCAGCCGGCGCGCAGTGTGATGCCATGCTCGGCGTACCACTCGGGTGTATTGAGCATGATGTCCGGCAGAGTCTTCTCGTCGGCCAGCACCGGCGACAGCAGGATACGGTTGTAGTTGCCGTGTGGTTCGGCGCCGAACACGGTGATGTCGTACAGGTCAGGCGCCAGCGCCAGCAGTTCCTCCACGGCGCGCATGCCGGCCATGCCGTTGCCGACGACAACGAGTCGCTGCGATCGGGTGTTTCGCGTGCTCATAGTGTGTAGTCCAGGGACAGCCAGAATTTGTCGACGTCCGTGCCGAAGCCGCGCGTCGAGTAGCGGGCGTACTTCAGCCCCACGGCGATGCGCTCGGCACGCGCGGTCAGCGACAGATCGGATTCGCGTCCGTAGCGCGCGCCACCGCGGGCCGCGTCGAACTGACGCAGGGCGGCCACGGCGTTGATGGTGTGGAACGGGCCACTGATGCCGCGTGTGTATCCCAGGCGCAGGTAGCGATCGACAATGCCGTCGGGCGGTGTGTCGAGAAACAGGTCGGCCCAGCCGAGAAACGCGTGCAGCGTGGCCAGTGGTGTGGTGAATGCCCGCTGGCCGCTGCCGTTCAGCCTTTCCTGTCCGAGCGCGGCGGCGTACGCACCGCGCGTGACACCGCCTTCGAGCAGCGAGTACGACGCCCGATACGAGAACGGGTTGTGCCCGCCATCGCGCTGCGTGGCCCAGGCGACGGCGTAGTTTACATTGATGCGGTTCAGCGGGCGGGCGCCGGCGAGCTTCGCACCGACGGTGTTCGATGAACTGGCGGCGGCGTCGCGGGTGTCGACGTGGTAGCCGAACACGGTGAGTCGTCCCGCTGCCAGCGTGCGTGCGGCCTGTGCAAGCACGAAGTCGCCTCGCCAGCGGCCGGCCGGTGACCGCGGACCGAATACGCGGTTGACCTGATTGGCATAGCTGAAGTCCAGCGCCCAGTCCGCTGCCGACCACTGCGCGCGCAGTGCATCGAACGTCTGTTCCTTCTGTCGCCAGCCGACATTGCCGACGAAACGCGCATCATCGAGCACGATGCGCTGACGTCCCAGCGTCAGCCGCGTGCCCGGCAGCGATGTGTTGGTCAGTGCGAAGCGATTGATCGCGGTGTAGCCGGCCGGGTCCGCCACCACCGGATACGTCGTGTTGCCGTTGACGGTGCTGTTGTAGTCGCCGACCAGCTCCTCGATCCACACACCTTCGGCCAGCAGCGAGGTGTCGTGCCATGCCGCGGTTTCAAGGCCCAGGCGCACGCGGCTGGTGAGCGCATCGGCGGTGCGGGTGAAGGCATCGTGGCTGACGCGTTCATGGCGCAGCCGCCAGTCGAAGATCAGATCGGAGCCTCGCAGCGCCTGTTCCGGCGTCTGCCCGCCCGGCGTCTGTGCCGACCAACCGCAGATGGCGCACAGCGCGACAACCCGGATCCCGCTGCGCAATGCCCCGGCACGCATGATCCGGTTACACATGATTCCGATTCGCATGTTCAGACCTCCCTGTTGATTACCGTGGTCAGGCGGCCGCCGCGGTGCCCGTGGCTGTTGCGGCCGGCGTGTCGGCTGCGGCGTGTTCGTCGCAGTCGGCGAGAAAGTCCAGCACTTCCTGCCGGTAGGCGTAGTAGTCCGGGTGTTCGAGCAGCGCCTTGCGGCTGCGCGGGCGCGGCAGATCCACTTGCATGATCCTGCCAACGCGCGCGTTCGGACCGTTGGTCATCATGACGACACGATCGGCAAGCAATATCGCCTCGTCGACATCGTGAGTGACGCAGATCGCGGTGACCCGGGTGCGTGTCCACACCTCCATCAGCAGTTCCTGCAGCTCCCAGCGTGTCAGGGAGTCCAGCATGCCGAAGGGCTCATCCAGCAGCAGCAGCTTCGGATTGAGTGCAAAGGCACGCGCAAGGCCGACACGCTGTTTCATGCCGTTGGAGAGGTCGCTGGCCGGCTTGTGCAGATCGGCACCCAGTCCCACCCGTGTAAGGTAGTAGCGGACGATGTCCTCACGCTCGGCGCACTCAGCCTGGGGATAGACGCGGTCGACGCCAAGCGCCACGTTCTGCGCGGCAGTCAGCCATGGAAACAGGCTGGGTGACTGAAACACCACGGCACGGTCTGGGCCGGCGGCATCCACTTCACGGCCGTCGACGACGATGCCGCCGCCGGACACTTCGTTGAGTCCGGCCGCCATCGACAGCACCGTGGACTTCCCGCAGCCTGAATGCCCGATCAGCGAAATGAACTCACCTTTGTTCATGCGCAGATCGAAACCATCGACCACCGTCAGCGGCCCGTTGCGCGTGGGGTAGACCTTGCTGACGTTGAAAAACTCGACAAAGTGATTCATCGGTCGACTGGACGCCGCCTCGAGATAGGCCCTGGGCGGCGCCGCGGGCGCGGAATTGAGCGAGATCGGTCGTACGTCGGGCAGCGCCGGCCCCGTGTCACCACCGTGGTTTACGGCGGCACTGCGCTGGGAGTCCAGCAGCTGGCGCGTCACCGTGGCGCGCAGCCTACGGAACTCGGGATCGGCGTTTACGGCATTGCGATCACGCGGGCGCGGCAGGTTTACTCTGAACTCAGGCCCGAGTCCGGCGCGGGGGCCGGGGGCCAGCGGGATGATTCGATCGGCGAGCAGAATCGCTTCGTCCACATCGTTCGTGATCAGTAGCACGGTGGTGCGCTCACGCTGGTGAATCGCCGCGAATTCGTCCTGAAGACGGGCACGGGTGAGGGCGTCCAGCGCCGACAGTGGCTCGTCGAGCAGCAGCATGCGCGGTGCCATCGCCAGTGCGCGCGCCACCGCGACACGCTGACGCATGCCACCGGACAGCTCCGCGGGTCGGCGGTCCTTCGCCGCCGTCAGTCCGACCATATCCACATAGCGGCGTACCATGGCGCGTTTCTCGGCGCGTGATGTCCTGCGCTGCACGGCGTTCACCGCCAGCGCAACATTGTCTTCAACGGTGAGCCACGGCATCAGTGCGTAACTTTGGAACACCACGCCGCGTGACGGGTCCGGGCCGGTGACCGGCCTATCGCAGAACAGCACCTGGCCGTGGCTGGGCTGCTCGAGGCCCGCCATCAGCGAGACCAGCGTGGTCTTGCCTGAGCCGGAGAACCCGACGATGGCGACAAACTCGCCTTCGTCGATGGTCAGATTGACGTTTTCCAGCACCGGTGTGCCGGTTGCTCCGTCTCCATAGGTTCTGCCGACCTGCCTGAGTTCCATCAGCGGCATCGTTCACTCCCTGTTGTCTGCTTCATTCGTTGCACCGCGCCAACGGCGAACGCCCTACGGCGATGTCCCAACGGCGACTTCCCAGCTGCGAATTCCCGTTTACGCAGCGCACGGCCTCTCGTCTCCCGCTTTCCTGCCCATCGGCGTTCACTGCTCACCTGCCGCACTTCAGCGAGGTGCGCCGTGAGTGACGGCTGCCTGCAATGCCACCATGACCCGGTCGAGCAGAAAGCCGATCACGCCGATGGTGAATACCGCCACCAGAATGCGTGCCAGCGATGACGAGGAGCCGTTCTGGAATTCGTCCCAGACGAACTTTCCAAGGCCCGGGTTCTGGGCGAGCATCTCGGCTGCGATCAGCACCATCCAGCCTACGCCCAGCGACAGTCGCAGGCCGGTAAACATCAGCGGCAGTGCGGATGGCAGTACGATCCGAAATACCTTGGTCGGCCAGCGCAGCTTGAGGACGCGGCCGACATTCATCAGATCACGGTCGATGCTCGCCACACCGAGCGCGGTGTTGATCAGCGTTGGCCACAGTGAACACAGCGTCACTGTGATGGCCGATGTCAGGTACGAGCGTTCGAACATCGGGTCGGAGCTCACGTACAGTGCGCTGACCACCATGGTCACGATGGGCAGCCATGCCAGCGGCGATACCGGCCTGAAAATCTGTACCAGCGGACTGATGGCCGCATTCACGGTGCGTGAGAGTCCGGCCATCACACCCAGCGGCACGGCGATCAGTGTTGCGAGCAGAAAACCCGTGAACACGGTCTTGAGGCTGGTCATGATCTGATCGAGGTAGGTGGGGCGGCCGGTGTAGCGCCGTATGCGCACCTCCGCCTCGGGGTCTGCCGCCAGTGTTGCCGCATTGCGTTCGCGCTGGCGTTCGTAGAACGCATCACGCCGCTCACGTTCGGCGCGGTGGTCGTCGAGCAGACTGCGTGCCTCTGTCCACACCGCCACGGGGCCGGGGATGGCGCCCAGGCTGGTGTCCACGCGCGGCGCGAGTTCCGACCACAGCATCAGGAACACTGCGATCGCAAGCAGCGGTACGCCGAGCAGGTGCCACAGTTCGCGTACCTGGTCACGCGGATTCTCGCCGATCGCCAGCCGCGCCAGCGGCGTCAGCCAGCCCAGGCCGATCGCGGACAGCTGTCGGTCGGTGCGGTTGAGTCGGTCGGCGATACGCGCCGTCAGTCCGTTGCCTGTTGCTGCGTTCGCTGTTGCGCTGCCTGCTTCCATCGCGCTATCTCCCGGGTCGGTTCAGTGTCGTTTGTGATTGCTCAGCGGCCGGCCATGGTTGCCGGTGCCGGCGCAGCAGGGGCCGCGCCGCGGGGCAACGCGGAGGTGACTTCGGTGCCTATCACACGCTGATCGCCTTTCAGCCCGATGGGGAACTGATCGAGGTAGGCGTTCGGTGCGCGGCCATCGAAGCTGATGCCGTCGATGAACTCATCCTGTGGCGGGCGGTAGCCGTCGGAGTCCCAGGGGAAATCTTCTTCGCGTGCGAGCCCTTCATCCACAAGACGGCGGGCAGCTTCCAGATATACCTCGGGCAGATAGACCGAGCGCGCCATGGTGTCGTACCACTCATCGGACTGTGCGGTTTCAATCTGCCCCCATCGACGCATCTGCGTCAGGAACCAGATGGCGTCCGAGTAGTACGGGAAATTGGCGAAGTGCCGGAAGAACACATTGAAATCGGGCACGTCGCGCTGATCGCCGCGTTCGTATTCGAAGGTGCCTGTCATGGAGTTGGCGATCACGCGCTCGTCGGCACCGACGTATTCGGATCGTGCCAGCATGCGTACCGCTTCGGCGCGATTGGCGTCACCGCCTTCGTCCAGCCACATGGCCGCCCTGATCAGCGCCTTCAACAGTGCAATATGCGTGTTCGGATTGGCCTGTGCCCACTCGTTCGTTACGCCGAGCACTTTCTCCGGGTTGTTGCGCCAGATCTCGTAGTTCGTGATGACCGGAACGCCGATGCCCATGAATACGGCCTGCTGGTTCCACGGTTCACCGACAGCGTAGCCATGTATCGTTCCCGCCTGCATCGTGGATGGCATCTGCGGTGGCGGCGTCACCGACAGCAGCACATCGGCCATCACCTGGCCGTTTACATCGGCGGATGAGTAGTAGCCTGGATGGATGCCGCCGGCCGCCAGCCAGTAGCGCAGTTCATAGTTGTGCGTGGACACGGGAAACACCATGCCCATGTGGAACTGCCGGCCCGTGTCGCGAAACTCATCGACGACCGGTTTCAGATAGTCGGCGTGGATCGGATGCTGCGGGCGTCCGTCGTCCCGGCTGGGCACATGCGGCCGCATGTCATTCCAGACGTCGTTGGAAACCGTGATCGCGTTGCCGTTCAGGTCCATCGAGAATGCGGTCACGATGTGCGCTTCGGTGCCGATGCCGATCGTTGCTCCGATGGGCTGTCCCGCCAGCATGTGCGCGCCGTCGAGCTCTCCGGTGATCACGCGGTCGAGCAGTACCTTCCAGTTCGCCTGCGGCTCCAGCGTGACGAACAGTCCTTCGTCCTCGAAATAGCCGAGTTCGTAGGCCACCGCCAGCGGCGCCATGTCGGTGAGCTTGATGAATCCCAGCCGCAGCTCGTCCTGTTCCAGCACCAGCTGTGATGCGCTGGCCGAGGTGATGCCAGCCGTCAGTGCGAGCCAGATGGCCGCGCCGACTGCCCGGTGTGTGCGTGTCGCTGTCCCTGTCGTCATGATCGTTCCCTGCCGTGTGCACTGAGTGGGTTGAATGCATCTCGCCATGCCCGGATCCGGAAACGACAACGCCGCTGCGGCGACAGCCCGAACAGGGCGCGCTCGTCAGCGGCGTTGCTGTGGGCCCGTCATTGGACCCGTCGTTTCCGATGTTCCGTGCAGCGCGTTCTGCGACTGCCTGCTGAATGCATTACAAGAAGCGTGCCAGTATCGGGAATTCGCGAAGCGCGACTTCAGGTGGCGGATTCGAAAGCATTTTTTCGTCAGGTCGTGGCGAACGCCCGCTTCTTGGCCGGTGCCCGTCTGCACACAAACGGTTCATGTTCGGGTTCGGGCGTTCAATGCTGGTGCATGGCGCTGCGCGGTCATCGCTGCGCGGTCAGCCCTGGCCGGCGTGCCGCGTGGCGATGAATGGTGTGGCCAGTTCGAACTGATGCAGGTAGCTGTCGAGGTCGTCCATCCATACTTCGCGTCCATCGAACGCGGTGGCATGCGCCGTCTGCGTCGAAACCTCCTCACCGCAGGCCTGAGCATACAGATCGGGTCTGAATACACGGGCGGCGGCATCGCGGGTTGCGGCATGCGGGGCGATCTGGCCCCAGCGAAGCATCTGCGCGTGACACCACAGCGCGTCGCGGACTCGAGGCCGGTTGGCGTCCTGACGGTGAAAATAGAGAAAGTCACTGTCGCGCCCGCTGCGGCCGGCGGCCGGCGACAGCTGCCCGGCCAGTGCGGCTTCGATCAGTGCCGCGGATATGCCCACGTACTGCGGGCGCGCCAGCGCACCGGCGAGTCTGGCGTGGTTGTGCGGGTCGTCGCACCAGGCCGCGGCGGCATCCAGTGCGCGCAGCAGGGCGGCCAGCACATCGCCTCTGGCTGTCAGAGACGATCCGACTGCCAGAACCTTTTCAGGGCTGTGCGGAAAGATCTGCGACTTCGTGACGATGACTTCACCGAGGCCGAGGTCATCGGCCAGGCCGTTCCACGGTTCTCCGACACAGAAGCCGTCGATGTGACCGGCACGCAGACTATCCACCATCAACGGCGGCGGTACCGTTACCAGACGAACGTCGCGATCAGGGTGTACGCCCGCGGCGGCCAACCAGTAGCGCAGGTCGTAGTTGTGGTTGGAAAACGGGAACACCATCGCGAAGGTCAGCGGCTCGGTACGATGGCGCATCACTGCTGCCAGCGCGCCGCCCCATTCAGCGGGGCCGGGCGTGACATCGCTGTCCAGCTGTGCCCTGAGCTCTTCGGCCAGCGCCGCGGATACGGTGAACGCGTTGCCACCGCGGCTGAGTACGAACGGCACGCTGCAGTCCACACGCACGTGACCGGCCCCCAGTGCGGTCGCAACCGGCAGCGGCGCCAGTGCATGCGCGCAGTCCACATAGCCCAGGTTCAGATGGTCACGCACGCTGGCCCAGGATGGCTTGCGGACCAGTTGCAGGTCCAGCCCCTGCATGCGTGCGAACCCCATCTCGTGGGCGGCCACCAGCACGGCACTGTCGACCAGCGGCACGAAGGCGATGGCTATTTTCTGTCTCATCAGCGGGGCTTCCGTGCGCCGCGGTCTGTCATTGTTCGCTCAGTCATTCCCGTTTCCCCTGTTGAACAGCGATGAAACCGACACCAGTGAACGGGCGATGTCGGCGATCTTGCGGTTCTGGTTCATGGCGGTGCGACGCAGCAGCCTGTATGCGTCGTCCTCGGACAGCTGCTGCTGCAACATCAGGATGCGCTTGGCCTGCTCCACCAGTTTGCGTTCGTCGAGCGCGATCCGTGCTTCGTTCAGCTCCTGCTGCAGTCTGTTGAAGGCGTGGAAGCGGCTGATGGTGACATCGAGGATGGACCGTACGCGCTCGCTGCGCAGACCGTCGACGATGTATGCCGATACGCCGGCATCGATGGCAGCCGTGACGGATTCGCTGTCGGAGCGGTCGACGAACATCGCGATCGGCCGTTTCGCCCAGCGCGACACCTGGAACATCTGCTCCAGCGTGTCGCGGCTGGGGTTCTCCAGATCGATCAGGATGACGTCCGGATCGATGGCCGCTATGCGCGGCAGCAGATCGGCCATGTCGCGTATGTGGTGAACTTCCACGATACCGGCTTCACGCAGGCCGTCATCGAGAATCGCCGCGCGCATGGCGTTCTCGTCAATGACCAGAATTCGAAGAGGACGATCGTGCATGAATCAGACGTGTCGGACACAGCGGACAGGCTTGCCATGCAAGTTCCATGCACAGGCAGGGAAATGCGGACGGCAGCAGGGGTGGGTGGCCCGTTTCCGTGCGCGACGCACGATTTCCGCCCACCGTGGTGTCGGCGCGCACCGTAATGTGGCAGGGCGGCAGGCCCGGAAGTCTACTCTGCAGCGTCGTTGAAAAAAGCGTAGCCGATATTGCGGAAGGTGCTGATTGGCAGCGGTATCCCGGTCTGCTGATCCACCTTGGTGCGAAGCCGGCTGACGAGCGTATCCAGTCGCCGGGTATCGGGTACTTCGGTGGTGCCATAGGTGGTCCGGCACAGCGCTTCCCGGCCGATCGTTTCGCCTCTCGCCGCCAGCAGGATGGCGAGCAGCCGTGCCTCGGCGCCGGTCAGCTCGATCACCGAGCCGTCCGGGCAGCGCAGCCGTCGGGCGCTGACGTTGAGCTGCCACGCGGAATTCCGGTCGGCACCATCCAACGGCCGCAGACGTGTGACCAGCTGATCGACGGCCGCGCTCAGTTCACGCAGGTCCACGGGCTTGACGAGGTAGGTATCGGCACCCAGTGCACGTCCTGCCACCCGGTCCTCCACCTGGCCACGTGCTGTCATCACAATGATGCCGAGGCTCAGCCCGTATCTCGCGCGCAGTGCTTTCAGGTGCTGCAGGGCATCACCGTCCGGCAGGCTCAGATCAAGCAGCAGCACGTCCCAGCGGGACTGCTCGAGTGCCGCGGCCATGTTCGCGATGCTGTTTACGCCGTGTACGTCGAAGCCATAGAGTCTGAAATAATCAACCAGCTCACTGCGAAGGTCCGCCGCGTCCTCCACCACCATCATGCGAACGTCGTTCATTGCCATCCACTCGCCGTCGGGGTTCCGAGCGGTTCCGCGGCTCGCGTTGCTGGTTCTTTTTCTTTTCATGAACTGCCATGCCGATGACACCTTGGGCAACCGGCACGTCTCCGGCATCGTACAGCATGTGGGCAGCCACACCCAGCGCGTGTCGGTGCTGTCGCAGGCCCGGGTATTGCGTGATCCCGGTGGCAGGTGGGCGCTCGAGGATGTGCTGGCACTGGATGAATCGTCGGGCGGGGCCGTGTTCGAGCCGCTGGATGGCCGCTTCTCCAAGGGCTATACCCGCGATGCATTCTGGCTGCGCTTCGTGCTGACGGCCCTGGATATCGAAGACGACAGTCACCTTGATAAATGGCTGGTCGTGCGCCCGCCATTTCTGCAGGATCTGAGGCTTTTCAGCATGGATCCGGACGGCGCCTGGCATGAGGCGCGGGCAGGCACGTTCGTACCGGTGCACGATCGCGCGCTGGCCGTGCCGGAAACCGTGTTTCCGCTTTTCCTGGCAGGGAGAGAACAGGTCTTCTATCTGCGCGTCGCCAGCACCAGCACGTTGGTGATGTCGCTGGATCTTTGGGAGCCGGAGGCCTTCCTGGAACGTTCGGCCGGTACCTATATGCGCCATGGCATCTTTCTCGGTATGGTCGCAACGGCCGTGGTGATATCGCTGCTGTGCGCGATCTGGATGAAGCAGCGCGTGTTCTTTTTCGCGGCCGCGTACCTGATGGGCTACGGCGTGCTGCTGTTCATACTCAACGGCTACGATCAGATCCTGATCTACCCGGGCGCAACATGGCTGGCGAACCACACGGTTGGCCTGTTGACAGTGGGTGTGGCCGCGCTGCTGGTGGGTTTTGCGCTCTGCTATCTTGAACCGCGCCGCCATTTTCCGCGGATCACGGCGACTCTTGCCCTGCTGGCCTGGGCTTGCGTCGGCGGCGTGGCGCTCTCGATGCTGGGTCTGTACGCCTGGATTGCCGCAGCCGGAGCGCTGGTCACGACCGCGATCATCGTGCTGCTGATGGCGCTGTATGTGTTGATGATCCGGCATGCTCCCCAGCGTGCGCTGGTGATGCTTGCGCTTTTTCTGGTGCCGACGGTGGCGGCGCTGGTTCAGATCATGCGCAACATGGGCGTGTTTCCGGTCAGTTTCTGGACCACCGACCTGTGGGAGCTGACCGCCTTTTTTCAGATCCCGTTCGCAGCTGTTGTTGTACTGATGCGCGTCCGCGAAGAGGAGCAGCGGCATCGGGTGGCCGTGGAGCGCGAACAGGCGCAGCGGCAATTTCTGCATCTCGTGGCACATGAGATTCGCACGCCACTGTCGGTCATCAGAGTGGCGCTGGCCAATCTTCGTGCGCGAATGTCGGGGGGCGAGCAGGAACGGCCGCGATTCCAGCGCATGGAAACCGCTGTCGCCAGACTGAATGCGCTGGTGGACAATGCGCTTGCGGAAGATCGGCTGCGGGCGCTGGATCATGCGCCGCGCTTTGAACAGATCGCGCCATCGCAGCTGATCGCTCAGGTCTGCGAGCTGCTGTCACTGGACCGGGACAGGCACAGGCTGGACGTGTCGCTGCCCGACAACGATGAGCCGGTGAATGTGGATGTCGAGTGGCTGTCGCTGGCCCTGCTGAATCTGCTCGACAATGCGGTCAAGTACTCACCGGATGGCGGGCCGATCCGGCTGGAGATCGAGCGCGATCGCGACATGCTGGTACTGCGGGTAGCCGACAAGGGGCAGGGTATCGCGGCTGATGATCAGACGCTGGTGTTTACCCGGTTTTTTCGTGCTGACGCCGCGCGGCAGCGCACCGACACTTCAGGTCTGGGCCTCGGGTTGTATCTGGTGAGTGAAGTGGCGAAGCGCCACGGTGGCCGAATTGACCTTCGCAGCAACGCGGGCGAGGGCAGCGTGTTCACGCTGCGGATTCCCCTTGATGGATCGGATGAGCCGATGTCGTGAGTGGCCGGTGTTGTAATGGCGCAACAGGGAACCTTCGGAATCTTTGACAGTTCCCGCCGCTGGTGGCGAAATGGCTGGATCTTTCACTGAAGGATGACGGCCTACATGCGCGGCATCGGCCAGAACGACTTTGATTTTGCGTTCGAGCCGGGCGTCGGAATCTACATCGATGACGTCTATCATCCGTTCACGCTCGGTTCGCAGATCGACTTGCTGGATCTTGAGCGTGTGGAGGTGCTTCGCGGTCCGCAGGGCACGCTGTTCGGTCGCGGCTCCATCGGTGGCGCCATTCGCTATGTGACCAGAAAGCCGCAGGGCGACAACACCGGCAGCATACAGCTGACCGCCGGTGACTTCGGACGACGCGACATCAGGGCGAGCTACGACTTCGGTATCACCGACAATCTGTTCGCACGTGTGGCCGGCGTATCGCGCACCCGTCGTGGTTATCAGGATGTGATCGATTTCGCCTGTGCGTTTCCCGACCTGGCGGGCAGCCTCACACCGCAGACCGTCAATCTCGGTTCGGGCTGCCGGATCGGTACGCAGGGCGGTGAGAGCGTTGTTGGCATGCGCGGTACTTTGCGCTGGGCGCAATCCAGTCGCTTCGAGCTGTCGCTGACGGCGGACTACCAGAACGACTCGTCGGAAGCCAGAGCCGACACGCTGACCGCGGTCGATCCGGACGGATGGCCTTCGTTCGTGCCGGACCTGCCCTACGATGAGCGTTTCCTGCCGCCCAACCCGTTCGTGAGCTACGCCACCTATGCCGATCCGCTGACGGATCTGCGGGTCACGCCACAGTCGGGGTTGGACAAAAAATCGTTCTCGGCCCGCGCCGACTGGTTTCTGAGCAACGGCGTCAGTGCCGCGCTGATCATGTCCTACACCGATCTCACCGCGACGCTGGCCACCGATGCGGACGGCTCGCCGATCAACATGCAGACCGTGGATGGCATTCAGGAAACCGATTTTCTGACCACCGAACTGCGTTTCAGCGGTCGTGCATGGAATCGTATGGACTGGACCATCGGCGCTTTCGTTTATGATGGTGAATCGACCAATCAGCAGATGGTGAGTATTCCGTTCCTGAGCCTGATTCTCGATGGCGTCGCGCCCGATGAGGGTGGTCAGCCGTTCGTCAATGCACGCAACGTTCATCAGAACCGCAATGAGTCGCTGTTCGGTCATATGGTTTACGACCTCACGGATCGTACAACCGTCAACGCTGGTGTGCGTTATTCGGACGACCGCAAGGAAGTGGATTTCGACAACACACGCGTGCAGAACCCGAATGTCCTTGTGGCAGATGACCGCGTTGACTGGCGCGTGGGGATCGACTACCGCTTCAATCCGGAACTGATGACATACTTCAGCGTGGCCACCGGATATCGTCCCGGCAGTTACAATCCGCGTCCGTTCCAGGCCACAGGTGTGGTAGCGGTGGACCCGGAAGAGTCCACGGCCTACGAAATTGGCGTGAAGACCGATTTGTTCAGCCGCCGGCTGCGATTGAACGCAGCGGCCGTTTACACGGACTGGAGCACACGTATCCTTCCGGTGGCCGGTACCGAGTGCCCTTTGATTGACCTTGGCCCACCGCCCGTATACGACACCGTCGACCCGGGTACGCCCGGTGCAGTCACTGACTCACTTGGCAATGTGTGCGTGACGACGGTTTCGCGAACATTCTATGAGAACGGTCCGGGCACGATTCGTGGAGCGGAACTGGAGCTGCTGTATCGGCCCACCGAACGCTGGACTTTCAGCGGCGTGTACGGCCTGATCGACTGGAATTCCGCCGACATCAATGACAATCCGGACGTGTTTCTTGATCGTCCCGTCTATGTGCCGAGGTACAACTGGTCTCTGGGCGGTTCGTATTCCGCGCATATGAGCAGTGGCGCAACGCTGACGCCGCGTGTCGATCTGTACGGGCAGAGCGAGATATGCACGTCGAACATCACCACCGCCACGGTGGAATCCGGCTTTGCCGGTGCGGGTTGTTCCGATGGCTATCAGCTTGTGAACGTGAGACTTGAGTGGGCAAGCCCCACGCGTTCGTGGATGGCGGCCGTGGGATCGACGAACGCCACCAACAAGCGCTACTTCCTGAACAAGTTCGATCTGACTGCTTTCGGCCAGCCTCACGCTGAGGGCCAGCCCGGGCATCCAAGGCACTACTATCTGACGCTTCAGCGGCACTTCTGACCCCCGAACGGGGCCGGCATTCGGGGCGCGCCACGGCGCGCCCCCTTCTCCTGTGATCAGGTTGCCGCGATGGCCGCGGCTGGATGGCCGCGATTCCGACGCCAATTCACCGGACTTCGGCAGCATGTGGCTATAGAATAGCGCCCGTCCTCACAAGCCATTACAGGGAGTATTCGGCCAATGCATCTCGAAGCGATCCCGATCGGGAGTAACCCCCCGGAAGAAGTCAATGTCATTGTCGAAGTCCCCGTGGGCGGAGAACCCATCAAGTATGAGATGGACAAATCCTTCGGAACCATGGTTGTAGACAGATTTCTGTACACATCGATGCGCTATCCGGGCAATTATGGGTTCATTCCGCACACGCTGTCCGAAGACGGCGATCCGTGCGACGTGCTGGTTGCCAACCAGCGCGGGGTCGTGCCCGGTGCCGTGATGTCGGTTCGGCCAGTGGGTGTTCTGAAGATGCAGGATGAAGCGGGCAGCGATGAAAAGATCATAGCCGTGCCCGTATCCAGGCTCACCCGTCGCTATGAGAAGGTGATGAACTACACGGATCTGCCGGATATCACGGTGCGGCAGGTCGAGCACTTCTTTCAGCACTACAAGGATCTGGAAAGTTCGAAGTGGGTGAAGATGCTTGGTTGGGGCGATGTGGATGAAGCTAAAGTATTTATCAACCAGGCTATCGAGAGGGCCGGAACACGGCTTTGATTGCCGCACCGTCAACCGGAAGGCACAATTGATCGCGTGATTCTGCCGCCGCTCAGCCGATACTTTTCCACGCTGTCGACGCCTGGCCTGCTGGTCGGGACGCTGTTCTTTGCCGCCTCGCTGACGCCGAGTCTGCTGCCGCGTGTCGTCGTCATGCAGGGCGTGCTGTCCGGTGTGGCACTTGCCGCCGGATACGGGGTGGGCGTTTTTCTGCGCTGGGGCTGGGCTTACCTTGAGCTGCCCCTGCCGCTGCCGGGACGGCGTACGCACCGCATCTCCCTGCTGGTTGCATCCATCGTATGCGCGCTGATCGCGCTGGTTTTCCTCTGGAACGAAGTCGGCTGGCAGAACTCGGTTCGCGCGCAGATGATGCTCGAGCCGGTCGGACGCCTGCGTGGCCTGGCCATCGGTCTGCTTGCGCTGGTGGTGTTTGTTGGTGTGTTGACTGCCGCACGCCTGTTCGCATGGACCTGGCATCTGATGGCGGTTCGGCTGCGGCGGTTCATCCCGCGGCGAGTGGCCAACGCGATTGCCGTGGTGCTGGCGGTAACGCTGTTCTGGAATCTGATCAATGGCGTGCTCTTCAAGGCGCTGCTGCGTGCCGCCGATTCGTCATTTCAGGAGGTCGACCGGCTTGTTGTTGCCGACACGGAACAGGCGGCGTCACGCTATGAGGCCACGGGTCTGGCAGCGCTGCTGCCGTGGGAAACACTGGGACGCACGGGCCGGGATTTCGTCACCTCCGGTCCTGATCGGGCGGAGCTCGACCAATACTTCGGTTCCGGGTCTGCCGACCCGATTCGCATCTACGTGGGTCTGAACTCCGCCGACTCCATCGACGAACGCGCCAGGCTGGCGCTGGAAGCACTGCTGGAAAGCGGAAGTTTCGAGCGCTCCACACTGATTATCGTCACGCCGACCGGCACCGGCTTTGTCGATCCGCACGCGATGGATACCGTGGAGTATCTGCATCGCGGGGATATCGCCAGTGTTGCCGTGCAGTACTCCTATCTGCCCAGCTGGATGACGTTGCTGGCGGACCCGGAATACGGTGCCGAGTCTGCGCAGGCCGTGTTTCAGACCATCTATCGCTACTGGTCCGAGCTACCCCGCGATGCGCGACCGGAACTGTATCTGCACGGGCTGAGTCTGGGCGCGATGCACTCCGAGCGCAGTGGCGACATCTACGATGTGGTGGCTGATCCCTTTGCCGGTGCGGTATGGAGCGGGCCGCCATTCCGCGCCACGAACTGGCGCGCCTTCACCAGTATGCGAGACCCGGACTCGCCGGCATGGCTGCCAAGATTCCGGGATGGCTCCATTGTCCGCTTTACGAATCAGCAGAATCACCTCGACATTCCCGGTGCGACCTGGGGCCCGATGCGGCTGGTGTACCTTCAGTATGCCAGCGACCCGGTGACTTTCTTTGAGACCAGTTCGGTGTATCGCCAGCCCGAGTGGATCGAGATGCCCCGTGGTCCGGACGTGTCACCGGCACTGCGCTGGTATCCCATCGTCACCATGCTGCAGCTGACGGTCGATTTCGTGCACAGCGGCGCCGTGCCGCCTGGCTACGGCCACGTCTATGCACCGGAGCACTACATCGATGCCTGGGTGGCGGTGACCGATCCCGCCGGCTGGTCAGGCGACGACCTCATCCACCTGAAGGCCCATTTCCGCGCACGCCGGGCTGACGGCAACTGATACGTCGGAGAGCTGGCCGAGTCCAGCGGCCTCCGGCGATCGCCGCGGGATCCATCTCCACGTCGGCTGGAGATCGGTGCGGCACTTGGGTATGTTCGTATCTGTCGGGAACTGCGCTGTTGCGCGGCCTACGTGACTGCGCGAAACAGGAGGTTTCAAGTCGATGTGCACGTACTTCTTGCGCGCGCGGCCTGTCCGTCCGCTACGCACGGACTACGCCGGTTGAGCGGTCGTCCGGCGAGTGGTGGTTATCGCTGGTGGGCGGCGCTGGTGTGGTTGTCGCTGTTCGTTCTGCTGGCCTTGCTGCCACTGGCGCTGGTCGCATGGCGGGCGCCGGAGCCCCGGTCCCTGGCGGTGGAGGCGGGAGCGGTACTTGGCGTACTGGGACTGGGACTCCTGCTGACGCAGGCAGTGTGCAGCGGGCGGTTCGCTGCCATTGCCCCGCAGTTCGGCGCGGACAATGTGGCCCATTTTCACCGCCACGTGGGGTTCATTGCCGTCGTGCTCGTCCTCTGCCATCCCCTGACGCTGGTTGTTGCCGAACCAGCCTACCTGGAATACCTGGATCCACGCGCGGACGTGGTCCGCGCCGCAGCGCTATGGGTGCTGCTTGCCGCGCTGCTGTTGATTGCGATCAGCAGTCAATGGCGCGAGCGATTGGGTTTGAGCTACGAATACTGGCGGGTACTGCATGGCGGCCTGGCGGTGCTGATTTTCATCGCCGGTACCGGTCATGCGCTGATGGTCGGTCATTACTTCGATACATTCTGGAAGCAGTGCCTGCTGGCATCGTTCGCCGGCGTGGCGACGCTGCTCGTACTGTGGACCCGTGTGTTGCGGCCGTGGCGGAGTCGACGGCGGCCGTGGCGGGTCGAGTCCGTCACGGCGGAACGGGGGAAGGCCTGGACGATGCGACTGGCGCCACAGGGACACGCCGGACTCTCGTTCAAGCCCGGTCAGTATGTCTGGTTCAGCCTTGGCGGCACGCCGTTTACGCTGCAGCAGCATCCTTTTTCACTGTCCGGTTCGGCCGATAGCCGGCAGCTGAGCATCACTGCCAGCGAGGCCGGAGATTTTACCCGGTCACTCGGGCCTGAGAAGGTGGGCAGCACCGCATGGGTAGAGGGTCCGTACGGTTCGTTCGTGCCGGACCCGGATCCGGAGACCGGACTGTTCCTGGTCGCCGGTGGCATTGGAATCACGCCGTTCATGAGCATGCTCAGAACGTTCAGCGCCCGAGATGTCCGGCGACGCATCGTGTTGATTTACGCGAATCCCACGCTGCAGGAAGCAACCTTTCACGATGAACTGCAGTCACTGTGCACCGGACTTGATGTGCGGCTGGTGCATGTGCTCGAGGAGCCGCCGCAGGACTGGCAGGGCGAACGCGGTCTGGTCGACGCGCAGCTGTTGCAACGCTATCTGCCGGATCCGGGAAGCAGGGTACAGTACATGATCTGCGGCCCTGAGCCGTTGATGGATGCCGTGGAGACTGCTTTGCGCGCCCGTGGCGAAGACTGGCGGCAGGTTTACTGTGAGCGATTCAATCTGGTGTGATGCAGTGGCGGTATGGAGGCGGATATGAAACATCGGCGACTGCACAGGACTATCCATCGCATCGTCGAGCTGCTGGTGATCATCCTGATTGTCATTGCCGCGCTGTTCGTCCTGCGCTGACTGAGGCCGATCGTCGGGTCGCGCTCAGCCGCGCACCTCGACACCGGCCCACTCCTCGACGATTCGTGCGATCGACGTAAAATCAGCATCCGCGCCGTAGCGCGCTTCAGTGATCGCGATCAGCTGCAATACCGCGCTGCCGGCGATCATGGGGACGCCCAGAGCATCGGCCTCCTGCAGACACAGACGCACGTCCTTGTGTGACAGCCCGATGGAGAATCCGAAGTCGAAGGTGCCCGGCAGCACGGAGCGCGGGAACTTGTCCTGGGTGGCGCTGTTGCGGCCACTGCCAGCATTGATGACATCGAGCATCTGTTGCGGATCAAGACCTGCCTTGGCGCCCATCACCATGGCCTCCGACGACAGCGCGATGGCCGCCAGTGACAGCAGGTTGTTGGCCAGTTTCATCACCTGCCCCTGGCCGGCCTGGTCGCCGACGTAGAACAGCCTGCCGATCTGCGCCAGCGCCGACTGATGGCGTTCGAAGTGTTCCCGCGGCCCGGACACCATGACCGCGACCGTGCCGTCACGGGCACCTGCAATGCCGCCGCTAACCGGCGCGTCCATGTAGACGATGCCATGTTCGGCCAGCGCCGCGGCCACCCGGCGAGCGGTGGCCGGCCCGGTGGTGGAGCAGTCGATTACGGTCTTCACCCGTCCCCCGATGAGCCCGCCATCGCCGATGGTGATGGCTTCGACGATCTCCGGCATGGGCAGGCTCAGGAACACCGTGTCCGTCATGGTCGCCAATTCCCCGACCGATGAGGCGGTTATCGCGCCGTGTGCTGTCTGGGCCTGTACTGCCGCCGCAGAGGTGTCGTAAACGGCAAGCTGGTGGCCAGCCTCCTGCAGGCGTCGCGCCATATGCGCGCCCATTCGACCTATGCCGATAAATCCGAAATCCGTGTTCACGCAGGCATTCTCCCGATGCGCATGCCGCCTCCGCGGGGTCTCGCCGGCGGCGAGCCGGAAGTCTACAACAACGGCCATGTCTGTGTTCCGTGCCCGCAGCGACTAGAATGCCACGCGGAACGGCCACCATGGAGAGGTCCACTTGCTGACACCTACGGAAGCACTCAAGCGGCTGCGGGAAGGGAACAGACGTTTCGCGGCAGGTACCGCACACGGCTATCAGATGAGGGATCTGGCGCGTCGCAAGGCGCTGGCGGCCGGACAGGCGCCTTTCGCCATCATTCTCGGCTGCTCGGACTCCAGGGTGCCTGCCGAGATCATCTTCGATCAGGGGCTTGGTGACCTGTTCGTGATCCGGGTTGCCGGCAATGTCGTGGCCCCTTCGCAAATCGGCAGCGTGGAGTTTGCTGCCGCGCGCTTTGGTACGCCGCTGGTGATCGTGCTGGGCCATTCCCAGTGTGGTGCGGTACTTGCGACACTGGAGGAGCTGGGCCGTCCCGGGCAGGAACAGTCGCGGAATCTCAAGTCCATTGTTGACCGGATCCGGCCGGCGGTGGAGGGATTGATGTCCACCGAACTTGCCCGACAGCCGGAACGCCTGGTTCATGAGGCGGTGCGCGCCAACATTCGCATGGCGGCAGGCCGCCTGCGGTCGGGTTCGGAGAACCTCGAGCAGTTGATCCGTTGCGGCACACTCACGGTGGTAGGCGCGGAATATTCACTGGATACCGGCCTGGTGGAGTTTTTCGACGGCGTGCCTGTTCAGGAGTAGCAGATTCGGCCGCACTGTGAATGCGCTCACGGACAATCGTTAGCAATGCTGAAAGAATAGCTGCTGTTCCGACCCCAGCTACGGAGGGCCGTCATGGCAGGTTCCACGGGACGGCCACTCCGCTTCCCGCTGTGCAGTCAGCGCACAAGGGGGCCTCGCGGAGCCGGCAGCACCGCCTTGCTGTTCCTCGTCGTTCTGCTGGCAGGCTGTGCGCAGGAACGCGAGCACACGGGCTCGTCTGTCGAGCTGCCGCTACCGGATTTCGTGATCCCCGGCGCCATCGCCGTGCTACCGGTCGTGGAGCCGGCGGATCGCGCACGCCTGAGCCTGGGGCGGGATCTCTACAACGATGCGAGGCTGTCGGCCGATGACTCGGTATCCTGCGCCAGCTGCCACGATCTGGATCGCGGTGGCGCGGATCCGGGCAATGCCGTATCGGTCGGCGCGTTCGGTCGACCCGGCAGAGTGAATGCGCCGACGGTATTCAACGCGGTCTACAACTTCGCGCAGTTCTGGGATGGCCGCGCGGTGTCCCTCGAGGAGCAGATCGCCATGTCCATGGCGGATCCCGTCGAGATGGATCTGACGGCGGCTGATGTCGTCGACAAGCTTGGCGGGGACAGGGCTCTGGTGGCGAGATTCAGGCGCGTGTATCGCGAAGGGCTCACCGAGCACAACCTGGTGGATGCCATCGCCTACTATGTGCGGGCGCTCGTCACACCGAACTCGCCTTTCGACCGCTACCTGCAGGGCGAGCGCTCGGCCGTCGGCCAGGATGTGATTGACGGATACGCGACCTTCCAGCGACTTGGGTGTATTTCGTGTCACCAGGGCCGCAATGTGGGTGGCAACATGTTCCAGCGCATGGGAGCCATGATCGACTTCTTCGACGATGAAGATCATCTGTCGGATGCAGACCTTGGCCGCTACAACGTCACGGGCCGCGAACGCGATCGCTTTGTTTTCAAGGTGCCCGGTCTGCGCAATGTCGCCGATACGCCACCCTACTTTCATGACGGTTCGGCGGATACGCTCGAGGACGCGGTGCAGATCATGGTGCAGCACCAGCTGGCGCGACCCGCCACGACAGACGAAGTGGCGTCGATCATCGCGTTCCTGGGATCACTGTCCGGTGAACTCGACGAATCGCTGCGATGAAGAGCACTACCACAGGAACGGGGCTGCATCTGCCGATCGTGATCGGCATCGTGCTGCTGCTGGTCATGCTGTTCCTTCTGTACATGTCGGGGCAGACAGGTCAGCGCGAGTTCGATGACGCCCAGAGTCGTCTCGATGGCGTGCAGATTCTCAATCTCAGGCTGGACGCGGCAATGTTCCCGCTGCTGTTCGAAGTGCAGGTCACTTACGATGAACTGACCGACCTGCAGGCCGAGCTGCGCGAATCCGTTGCTGACTACGCGCGGCACGTGAACGTTCCGTCGGCACCCCGACTGAGCGAGATGACGCATCGCAAGCTCGCTCTGATCGAGGACTTCAAGACCGAGCTGCCCGTACAGCGCAACTCACGCATGATTGCCGAACAGATGCTTGAGGAACTGCGGACCGGCATGGAGGCGTTTGACTCCGGGGATCGCCAGTATCTGGCGGAAGTCGAACGCGCGTTTCTGGAGTTTCTCACAAGACGCGACGCACTTGCCGTTGAACGGCTCTCCCTGGTACTGCGAGATGCCGATGAGGCCGCGCCGCAGGTGCTGTCTACTTCAGGCTGGGAGGTGCTCCGTACCCACGTGGCCAACATCGCCGCATCGGCGCAACGAATGCTCGAAACCACTCAGCTGGTGTGGATGGTTCCGATGCCGCAGGTGCTGCGCGACAACCACGACGAGCTGAACCGTGAGCTGGCGGCGGCCAATGTGTCCGCCACAAACTATCGACGCGCTCTGTTTGCGGTGGCCGTGCTTCTCTTGGCATTCAGTGCGTGGAAGGTGGTTGAAGTGCGTCGTTACATGCGCCTCCTGCAGTCGGCCAACGAAACACTCGAAGCCCGCGTTGATCGGCGCACGGCGGCACTGGCGAGAGCCAACGAGGCATTGCGTGGTGAGATCTCGCAGCGCGAGGAAGTGGAGATGCAGCTGCGGCTCGCACAGAAGCTGGAGGCAATCGGACATCTGGCCGCCGGGATCGCACACGAGATCAACACGCCCGCGCAGTACGTGAGTGACAACGTGAGTTTCTTCGCGACAGCGTGGGAAGATCTGGAGCCGGTGCTGGCGCGCTTTGAAGCGTCTCTGGGCGATGGCGGGAGCGGCGACCCGCCGGCGGCGAAGCTCTGGGAAGCGGCGGACGTTGACTATCTTCGCACCGAAATGCCGATTGCACTGGAACAGGCACGGGCCGGCCTGCGACAGATCGCGGATATTGTGCTGGCAATAAAGAGCTTCTCTCATCCCGGCAAAGGCAGGAAACAGGCGGTGGACCTGAACGCCGCCATCACGAATGTCACCGTGGTCGCGCGCAACGAGTGGAAGTACGTTGCGGAACTGACCATGGACCTGGAAGAGTCGCTGCCGCCGGTGCTGTGCGATCCATCGTCGGTGAATCAGGCGCTGCTCAACCTGATCGTCAACGCCGCTCAGGCGCTGACCGCGGACAAGACACGTGATGGCTTCGGCCACATCCGCGTTACGTCCCGGCGTGAGGGCGAGCTTGCGGTGATCTGTGTCGACGACGATGGGCCCGGAGTGCCAGAAGCGATTCGCGATCGTATTTTCGATCCGTTCTTCACCACCAAGGATGTGGGCGAGGGCAGTGGTCAGGGTCTGGCGATCGCGCATCGCGTTGCGGTGGAACATGGTGGTCTGCTGCGACTGGACACGCCGCCGGGCGGCCGCGGCGCACGATTCTGTCTGTCGCTGCCGTTGGCGGGTGGTGGCCGCGATGAGGACGAGGTTGCCGGCACGTCTGCCGGCGGCACCGCCAGCACTGCCACGTCGGTGCAGCCATGAAGCCGGTTTCGACGCCGGTGCAGTGGCGCGATGACATGGCGGGCCGGCCCGAACCGGTGCCATGGCGAATTCTGTTTGTCGATGACGACAGGCAGGTGCTCGACGGGTTGCGACGGATGCTGCGTCCGCTACGCGATGTCTGGCAGCTCTCGTTTACGACGGAGCCTCATGGCGCGCTCGAACTGATGGCAGGACAAGGTGTCGACGTGATCGTCACCGACATGCGCATGCCGGAGATGGATGGCGTGCGTCTGCTGCGTGAGGTGCGCGCGCGACATCCGGGAACGGCGCGTATCGTCCTGTCCGGTTACGCGAACCGCGATCTGGCGGTTCACGCCGCGGCGCTGGCTCACCAGTGCCTCGCCAAACCGTGTGAGCCGGACTTTCTGATCAGCGTGCTGCGCAGACTTCAGAAGGCACACCAGCGGCTGGCCGATGCAGAGCTCGCGCGCGCGATCACAGGCCTCGTGTCGATCACAGGTTCTGTCGCGCAGCTGGAACAGGTCCGAAAGCTCGCTTCTGGCGGCGGCGGTGAGCTTGAGTCGCTGGTGCGGTCTGTGGAGCTGGATACGGCGATCACTGCCAGGGTGCTGCAGCTGGTCAGCTCGTCGTTTTTCGGAGCGGGCCGTGAAGTATCGACGGTTGCGGAGGGCGTGTCGTTCCTGGGCAGCGGGGTGCTCGGTCAGCTGGCCGCCATCGATGGCGCGCTGGTCTGCACAGCCGATGCACATGACAGTGTCGATGTGGGGGCGCTGTCGCGCCATGCGCTTCGAGTCTCCAGGCTCGCCGCGCGCATCGCAGTGCTTGAAGGATGCGACGAAGCGGAGCAGGCGGTGGCACGCATCGGGGGGCAGCTGCACGATGTCGGCCGCCTGGCGCTGCTGGCGGCCAAGGGCGCATGCGAACGGCCTGATGCGCCTCACGTGCCAGCCGATCCCGCATCAGGCGGTTCATGGCCGGGTCACGCCGCCCACGCGGCGGCCGGCGCCTACCTGACGGCACTGTGGGGATTACCTGATAACATAGTCGACGTCATCGCCTCCCAGTGCAATCCGGTGGCATGTCGGCCAGGAGAGTTCAGTGCAGCGGTCGCGGTGCATGCCGCGGATGTGCTGATCCATGAACTGGATGGCGAGGAGGATTGCAGGCCGGCGCTCGCCACCGATTGCCTGGACTTTCCAGGCATGGTTAACCGGATGCGGATGTGGATGGACGAGGCGGTCGCATTCCCCGGGGGCGCCTGGCGCAGTCCGATCTCCTGAACCATGGATGGCTGGCAGTGACCACACAACCAGGGCCAAAACGCCATACCTTGCTGATCGTCGACGACGAACCTCAGGTCTGCGATACGCTGCGCCGGGTTCTGTATCGGCACGGCTATGAGGTATTGACGGCGCACAGCGCCGCGCAGGCGCTGGCGGTGCTGGAAGCACAGCACGTTGATGCCATCGTCAGCGATCAGCGCATGCCGCGGGAAACCGGCATTTCACTGCTCAGAACGGTGCGCGACCGCTGGCCGGACGTGGTGCGTATCCTGCTCAGCGGTGCGGCCGATGCGGACGAAGTCGACGGCGCCCTGCGCGACGGTACCGTTGACTGCTTTCTTGCCAAGCCTGTGTTGGGCAGTAAGCTGCGCGAGCAGCTGCAGCAGATGCTGTCATCACGATGACGGGCGTGACAACGACCACGGATGATCTGCAACTGCTGCTCGCGGTGTTGCCCCGCCCTCTGCAGGCGCGGTTCGCCGGTGTCGACGCGACGGCATTGCTGGAAGTGGTCATGGATCTTGGGCGCATACCGGAAGCGCGCTCGATCAATGGCGTGACTGCGCTGGCGGAAACAGCGGTCAGCCATGCCGATATCGATCATGTCGTGCGCGCCGTGGGCGCCTTCGGGGATGACAATCGCGCGGGCCTGGAGGGGACACTGCATCGCATATCCGCGATCCGCAACCGGCGCGGTGATGTGGTCGGCCTGACCCTGCGGGTGGGCAGGGCGGTATCCGGCACCATCGATGCCATTCGTGACCTGATGGAGAGTGGCCGCAGCGTGCTGCTGCTGGGCCGGCCTGGCGTCGGCAAGACCACTCGCCTGCGCGAGGCGGCGCGACTGCTGGCGGATGAACTGGGCAAACGGGTTGTCGTGATCGATACCTCAAACGAGATCGGTGGCGATGGCGATGTGCCGCATCCGGCAATCGGCCGTTCGCGGCGCATGCAGGTCAGCCATACGAGGCTTCAGCACGCCGTGATGATCGAAGCGGTCGAGAACCACATGCCCGAGGCCATCGTGGTCGACGAGATCGGCACCGAAGCCGAAACGCTGGCGGCGCGGACAATTGCCGAGCGGGGGGTGCAGTTGATCGGGACGGCGCACGGTATCACGCTCGAGAACCTGGTGCTGAACCCGACGCTGGCGGATCTCATAGGCGGTGTGCAGACTGTCGTGCTCGGCGACGAAGAGGCGCGCATGCGCGGCACGCAGAAGACCGTGACGGAACGCCGGACGCTACCGACCTTCGACGCCGTTGTCGAGATCGTGGATCGGGAACGTCTCGTGGTCCACGTGGACACTGCCGCGGCCGTGGACCGGATTCTGCGTGGCCGGTCGGCGGGTGGAATGGAACGCTCGCCACCCTGCCGGTACACGGCAGCGGCCGCCGACACGGAACAGGACCCGCTGCCCGAGGCTCTCTCGCCGGATCAGGGGCGCGTCCCGCGGCGGCTGTACCCCTACTGCGTGAGTCGCGACCAGCTCGAGCGCGTCATCCGCGAGCTGCGGCTCGACGTGCGTACGGTGTCGCGTCCGGAAAGAGCCGATGCCATCATCGCATTGCGTGGCCGCACCGATGATGGCCGTCTGCGCCGGATTGTGGCGCAAACCGGGCTGCCGCTGCACATGGCCAGGAAGAACACCACGGCGCAGCTGCGACGCGTATTGCAGGATCTCTTCGCTGTCCTGCCGGGCAGTAGCCGCGAGGATGTGGATGCAGCGCTGCATGAAGCGCGAGCCGGCGTGGAGCGCGCCCGTCGGGACGGCGTGGAAGTCGAATTGTCGCCACGGTCGGCCCGACTGCGCAGGCTGCAGCACCGCGTAGTCGTCCGCGAGCAGATGATGGCCGAAAGTCGAGGCAGCGAACCGCGCCGCCACCTGGTCATCCAGCCGCACGAACCGCACCTTGAACGGGATCTTGCCGGCAGCCGGGCGTGAACGGCACCGCACCCGGCCAGACAGCGGCCCTGGCCGGGCCTTCCTACGCGATCCTTGCCGCGATCAGCCTGTGCCACTTTCTGAACGACATGATGCAGTCGTTGCTGCCGGCCATCTACCCGATCCTGCGTGCGAACTATGGCCTGAGCTTTGCACAGATCGGATTGCTGACATTCACCTTCCAGTGCACGGCTTCGCTGCTGCAGCCGCTGATCGGTCTGTACACAGACCGCAGGCCCCAGCCGTACTCGCTGCCGTTCGGGATGGGGTTCAGTCTGCTTGGGCTGCTGCTGCTCGCACACGCCACAGCCTATGGCGGGCTGTTGCTTGGCGCGGCGCTGATTGGCAGCGGCTCGGCCGTGCTGCATCCGGAGTCGTCGCGCGTCGCGCGCATGGCGTCGGGCGGGCAGCATGGGCTTGCACAGTCGCTGTTCCAGGTTGGCGGCAATATCGGTTCGGCGACCGGGCCACTGCTGGCGGCGTTCATCGTGCTTCGCTACGGGCAGGAGAGTATTGCCTGGTTCGGTGTGGCGGCACTGCTGGGCATCGCGGTGCTGATTCGGGTCGGGCGCTGGTACAGCGAACAGCCTCTGGCGACGACCGCGGCGCGCGGAGGGCTGTCGGCCGAAGCAGCCGGTGTGCACGGGCGGGTGAAGCTGGCGCTGGCGATTCTGGTCGTGATGATTCTGTCCAAGTTTCTGTACACCGCCAGCATGTCGAGCTACTACACGTTCTACCTGATCAATCAGTTCGAAGTGCCGGTGCGCACTGCACAGATGCATCTGTTCGTGTTTCTGGCAGCCGTGGCGGTCGGGACCGTGGCCGGCGGCAGACTGGGCGATCGATTCGGGCGCAAGCGCGTGATCTGGTTTTCGATTCTGGGCGTGCTGCCTTTCACGCTGGCTTTGCCGCATGCGAATCAGTTCTGGACCGGCGCGCTGACGATTCCCGTTGGACTGATACTGGCGTCTGCGTTTCCGGCCATCGTGGTCTATGGCCAGGAGCTGCTGCCGAATCGCGTGGGCATGGTGGCAGGACTCTTCTTCGGTCTGGCATTCGGGCTGGGCGGTATCGGTGCGGCCATGCTGGGCGTGCTCGCCGATCAGACCAGCATCAGAGCCGTCTTTCTGCTGTGCTCGTTTCTGCCGGCGCTGGGTCTGCTGGCTGCATTGCTGCCGGAGCTGCCTGGGGGTGGTGAATCCGCCGGTAGCAGCTCGGATGTGGTCGTGGACATGGCTGGCGTGGCCGATACGTCGCGATGAGCGGCATGTCGGGGATAGCGGTGTGCCGGGGCTGCGGAGCCGGGGCGAGGGCGAGAAGCATCTGAAGGCCTGTCTGCGGTCGCATCCGGACGGTGCCCCGCAGGAGAGCGCATGACCCCGATGGGGTCGGAAGCAGGCAGGCCGACGCTGACGCCGGCCTGCCTTGAGAACAACCGCTCAGGCGGCTTTGAGGTTTGCGGCAGCCGGACGGCCGCGTTCGGTCTGAACCTCGAACTCGACGCGCTGGCCTTCGCTCAGCGTGCCCAGCCCGGCGCGTTCAACGGCACTGACGTGCACGAAAACGTCACTGCCGCCGTCTTCCGGAGCAATGAAACCGAAACCCTTGGTGGAATTGAAAAATTTTACTGTACCGATAGCCATGTTCTGGCCTCCTGGATATCTTTGAATATCGCGCGCAAATCGGGCGCGAAACACGAACAACCTGATCGCATGGGTGTCTTGAGTCGTACGCCCGGGAACCGGACGGGTAGCTTGAAGGCAGGCCAAAACGTAGATCGCGGGGGCATCTTGCCTCAAGTGCGCAAGATTTGCAACCGCGGCATGGTCGCGTATCGATGGCGCGCTGCGAGGCAGGCCGTTCAGGGATGCTCGGGATCGCCGCCAGGAACCGGTACGCTGTTGGTGATGCCGCACCGCCGATGTCGCACGGGCGATGTCACGGGGGGTGATGTCACGGGGTAGTGCGTGACCGCAGGCATCGCGTCTATACTGCGCGCCGGCCCCTCCGCCCGTCCTGGCATGGCAATCCGGAATCCGGGGATACAGCGCTTGTCGTCGATCATCACAATCTCGGGTCTGTCCAAGACCTTCGCGTCGGGTCTCCAGGCGCTGAAGAATATCGATCTGGAAGTGAGGCGCGGGGAAATACTCGCACTGCTCGGGCCCAACGGCGCCGGTAAGACGACGCTGATCAGCGTCATCTGCGGCATCGTCAATCCCGGCGGTGGGCGCGTACTGGTCGATGGGCACGACATCATTACCGACTACCGTGCCGCCCGCTCGCTGATTGGCCTGGTGCCACAGGAGCTGACCACGGACGCGTTCGAGAGCGTCTGGGACACCGTGGCGTTCAGCCGCGGTCTGTTCGGCAAGCCGGCTGATCCGGCGCATCTGGAAAAAGTGCTCAGGGATCTGTCGCTGTGGGACAAGAAGGACACCCGCATCATGGCCCTGTCCGGCGGCATGAAGCGGCGGCTGCTGATTGCCAAGGCCCTGTCGCACGAGCCCCGCATTCTGTTTCTCGACGAGCCCTCTGCCGGCGTGGACGTAGAACTGCGTCAGGAGATGTGGGCGCTGATTCGTGCACTGCGGGAATCCGGCGTGACGATCATACTCACCACGCATTACATCGAGGAGGCCGAGCAGATGGCCGATCGGATCGGTGTGATCAACCACGGTGAAATGATACTGGTGGAGGAGACCGCCGCGCTGATGCGTCAGCTGGGCAAGAAGGAGCTGACCCTGCACCTGCATGAGCCACTGGACCGCGTTCCCGACAGCCTGGCGGCCCACGGTCTGGAACTGACGGCCGATGGTACCGAGGTGAAGTATTCCTACGATACACAGCGGGACCGGACCGGCATCGCCGCGCTGATCAGTGACCTGAATGAGGCGGGTATCCGCTTCAACGATCTCAGGACACGTCAGAGTTCGCTGGAGGACATATTCGTGAATCTCGTGAGGCGTAGTCGATGAACCTGCGTGGCGTATACGCAATTTATCGTTTCGAAATGGCGCGAACCGCACGTACGCTGTTTCAGAGCATCGTGTCGCCGGTGGTTTCCACGTCGCTGTATTTCGTCGTGTTCGGGGCCGCCATCGGGCCGCGGATCGCGGAAATGGACGGCGTCACCTACGGGTCGTTTCTGGTGCCTGGCCTGATCATGCTGATGCTGCTTACGCAGAGCGTGTCCAACGCGTCTTTCGGCATCTATTTTCCGCGTTTCACGGGCACCATCTACGAACTGCTGTCGGCGCCAGTGTCGTTCTTCGAGGCGCTGCTGGGTTATGTTGGCGCGGCTGCCACCAAGTCCATCATCCTCGGGCTGATCATCCTGGCAACGTCCGCGCTGTTCGTGCCGCTGCAGATCAGCCATCCGTTCTGGATGCTGCTGTTTCTCGTTCTGACCGCGGTCACTTTCAGTCTGTTCGGATTCATACTGGGCATCTGGGCCGACAGTTTCGAGAAGCTGCAGATTGTTCCGCTGCTCATCATCACACCGCTGGCGTTTCTCGGCGGCACGTTCTATCCCATCAGCATTCTGTCGGAAACCTGGCAGACGATTACGCTGTTCAATCCGGTTGTCTACCTGATCAGCGGCTTTCGCTGGAGTTTCTATGGCATAGCGGACGTCAACGTCGTGGTCAGCCTGATGATGACCATGCTGTTCATGCTTGCATGTCTTGGCATCGTCTGGTGGATGTTCCGGACGGGATATCGCCTCAAGTCGTGAGCGCGCTTGTGCCGTGAGCGCTTGCAGGCGGTGACCGCATTCAGCGCAGCAGCATGAAGAACGGAATCATCGTTAGGGCGAGAACGAAGGCAATCGCGGCGACCAGTCCCAGCAAACGCAGCGGCTGCTCGCGCGCCACCGTCCATAGCGTCGGGACTTCACCGGCACGGCGAGCCGCTTCATGCGCGGCGCGTGCCCTGGCATGCCGTTCGCGCTGGTAGTCGGCCAGCAGCTGCCTGGCGCGGTCGGCATCGTGGTTGTCACGCAGCCAGATGCCGCCGGCCGATATTCCCCAGCGGCTGGGGCGGGTCTCGTACCAGGCGACACCGTGATGCTCGAGCAGATCCCTGACTTCCTGTGCCTCGTCGTCGGGGACATATCGCAGATTCAGCAGCAGTCGGGCCATCAGCTGATCATAACCGACGGCGGAAACTTGCGCCGTGGTAGCGGCCATGGTCAAAATCCACCTATGTGATCCACGCGATCACGCGGTAACGAGTCGGGAACCTTGAATACGGATGGTCTGACCCTCGTCGAGGAGTGCACAGGGAGCGGTACGCTGGAGTCGGGCGGTCAGCGCAGTCTGCCGGTTCGCTACGAGATCCGCCGTTTTCAGGGAATCACTGCGTCGGGGCTGCCCGTTCCCGGGTTGCATCGCATCGAAGGGCAGGTCGAACCGCTCACTTCCGACAGTCTGGAGGCCATGGTGGGTGTCGGCGTGACGCTGCGCCTGGACGATGGCAGGGCACTGGGTGTCACTGTTGCATCAGCACATGGAAGGGTGCTCACGGAAGGACACGGCCCGTCGCGTTGCCACTGCTGCTGATCGGCACGGCGTGCAGCCTCCCGGCTTTGCCGGTAGAGTCGCACTTTGCCGAAATGCCTACGGAAAGGATCAATCGATGAGCGACCCGCGTTCAACGGCGACACCGGATGTCGCGGCTACGCTGGGCGTGGACGACAGAGGTGGTCGCAGGCGCAGGCGCTGGGGGCGATGGCTGATCGTCGTGGCCGTGATCGCGGGCGGCCTGTGGCTGCTACTGAGTGCCCGACAGCCGTTGACGCCGTCCTGGGTGACCGATTCGGCACGGCAGGGTGCGATCAGGGTGACCGTCACGGCCACCGGGACACTGCAGCCCACCAATCAGGTGGATGTTGGCAGCGAGGTATCCGGCCTGATCGCCGAAGTTTTCGTGGACTACAACGCCGCTGTCACGGCGGGCGATCCGCTGGCGCGGCTCGACACGGAAGCGCTCGAGGCACGCGCGGCCTCCGCACAGGCATCGCTGGCCGTGGCGCAGGCCTCGCTGACACAGGCCGAGGCCACCGTCAGCGAAACCGATGCACAGCTCAACCGCGCGCGCGAACTCGCCGAGCGTGGCCTGGTTTCGCGGCAGAGTCTGGAAGCGGATGAAGCGGCGGCATTGCGGGCACGTGCCGCCGTTGCCAGCGCGCGCGCTCAGGTTACCGCGTCCAGCGCAACACTGCGCGAGGCCGAAACGTCGCTGCGTAAGGCCGTTATCCGCGCACCGATCGACGGCATGGTGATCGCCCGTGAGGTTGATCCGGGTCAGACTGTCGCGGCCAGTTTCCAGACGCCGGTCCTGTTCCGGATAGCCGGTGATCTCACGCGCATGCAGCTGCATCTGGATCTGGATGAATCCGATGTCGGGCAGGTGCGGGAAGGGCAGCTGGCCGAGTTCCGTGTCGATGCCTATCCCGGCCGCATGTTTGCGGCCGAGATCGTTTCCGTGAGATTCAATCCGCGTACGGTGAATAATGTCGTCACTTACGAAAGCGTGCTGTCGGTCGAGAATCCGTCGCTGTTGCTGCGTCCGGGCATGACGGCAACCGCCGAGATCATCGTCGAGGAGCGACCGGACGCTCTGCTGGTGCCCAATCGCGCACTACGCTTCCTGCCGCCGTTCGCCGACACCGCCGGCGCCCGCGCCACGGACGAAGGTGCCCGGGTCTGGGTGCTGCGCAATGGCGAGGCGCAACCGGTGTCGCTGGAAATCGGCGTTACCGACGGGCAGTACACCGAAGTGCTGGGCGGAGACATCGACCTGAACACCTCCCTGATCGTGGACGTGGAGCGCACCCCCCGCCAGCAGGGAGGCGGCGGTCCGTTCGGATGAGCGCGCAGCCACAGCGTGCGCCGATCTCGATCGCGCTGCGCGGCGTTTCGCGCATCTACGGCCAGGGGGCGTCGCAGGTCAAGGCGCTCGACAATGTCGATTTCGAAGTCGGTTCCGGCGAATTCGTCGCACTGATGGGGCCCAGTGGCGCGGGCAAGTCCACCTGCCTGAATGTCCTGGGTTGTCTGGATCGCCCCGACAGCGGCCAGTACCTGTTCCAGAACGTGGACGCGGCACGGCTGGACAGGCGTGAACGTGCGCTGCTGCGACGCCACTTCATCGGTTTCGTGTTCCAGGGCTTCAACCTGTTGAATCGCACCACTGCGCTGGAAAACGTCGAGCTGCCGCTGATCTATCGCCGCATGCCGCGCAAGGAACGCATTGCACGCGCCAGGCACGTGCTCGGGCTGGTCGGTCTTGCGGGACGCGAACGTCACACGCCGGGTGAGCTCTCCGGGGGGCAGCAGCAGCGCGTGGCCATCGCACGGGCCATCGTCACCGATCCGCAACTGGTTCTGGCGGATGAACCCACCGGCAATCTCGACAGCGCGATGAGCCGCGAAATCATGCGGCTGCTCACCAGCCTCAACCAGGAACATGGGCTCACCATCGTCATGGTCACGCACGAGCGCGATATCGCCGCGCATGCACAACGCGAGGTGCATTTCCTTGATGGTCGCATCGTGCGTGACGAGCCGGTATCGGTGATGCGTTCGGATCAGGCACCGGCATGATCTGGAACACCGTGTTGCTGGCCTTCCGCGCACTGCTGCGCAACACGATGCGCTCGGCGCTCACCATGCTCGGCATCGTGATCGGCGTGGCCGCGGTGATCACGATGGTGACGCTGGGCTCGGGAGCCCGTGAAAGTGTCACCGAGGGTGTCTCCAGCCTGGGCGACCGGCTGCTGTTCATTTCTCCCGGCCTGGCCGGTGGCGGTGGCGGGATGCAGCGCAGCGCCACGATACGTCAGTTCACGATGCGTGACGTGGAAGCGATCGCACGCGAGGTCAGCGGCCTTCAGGGCGTGTCGCCGGCAACCTCCAGTGCGGTCACCGCGATCGCCGGCAACAACAACTGGAACGTCAGCGTCACGGGTGTGACCAGGGAGTTCTTTCCGGTGCGCAACACGCAGGTGTTGCGCGGCGAGGAGTTCAGCGAAGCGCATTACCGCAGTGGCCGGCTGGTCTGCATCATCGGCAGGACGGTGCGCGAGGAACTGTTCGGGTCGGCCGATCCGGTGGGTGCGGAGATTCGTCTGGGCCGTCACGCGTGCCCGGTTGTCGGGGAACTGGAGCCCAAGGGGCAGTCCGGATTCGGGCAGGATCAGGACAATGTCATCCTCGCGCCGCTGCGTGCGGTGCAGAGCCGCCTGATCGGCAACGAGGACATCACCACGGTGGCCGTGTCCATGGCTCCGACGGCGCGGACATCGGACGTGATCGAGCAGATTACCGCGCTGCTGCGCGAACGGCGCAACATCGGTCCGCGCGATGCCGACAACTTCCAGATCATGGACATGGCGGAAGTGGCCGGGGTGGTTGCCAGTGTCACCGGCGTGCTGACGCTGTTTCTCACCGCGATTGCCGCCGTAAGCCTGCTGGTTGGCGGCATCGGCATCATGAACATCATGCTGGTGTCGGTTACCGAGCGCACCCGGGAGATCGGCATCCGCCTGGCGATCGGTGCCATGGAGGGGGAGGTGCTGGCCCAGTTTCTGGTGGAAGCGGTGATCCTCACCACACTGGGCGGCATCATCGGTGTGGCACTGGGACTGGGAGGCTCCTGGCTGGCTGCCGGTGCGTTGGGTTTCCCGTTCGTCGTGGATCCCATCGTTATCGTTGTGGCCTTCCTGTTTTCCGCACTGATTGGTGTTCTGTTCGGTTTCCTGCCGGCACGACGCGCCGCCAGTCTCGATCCCATCGACGCCCTGCGCCATGAGTGAGCAGCGATGATCTGCATGCCTGAACCCGACCCCGCGGTATTGCAAAGGCGCGCCGAGATCGCGACGGCGCTCGGCCAGCTGGTCGGCGAGCGTCATGTCATCAGCCATGTCACGCAGCTGGCGGTGTATGAGACTGACGCACTCACCGCGTACCGACAGACACCTCTGGTGGTCGCGTTGCCCGGCAGCACGGAAGAGGTCGCGGCTGTACTGGCTTATGCGGCACGCGAAGGACTGCGAGTCGTACCGCGCGGTGCGGGCACGTCGCTGTCCGGCGGGGCGATACCGGCGGCTGATGCCATTGTCGTTGGTCTTTCGCGCTTCAGCCGCATTCTCGACGTGGACTATCCGAATCGCTGCGTGCTGGCACAGAGCGGCGTGACCAACCTGGCAATCAGTCATGCGGTGGCTGATCGGGGTTACTACTACGCACCGGACCCCTCCAGCCAGATCGCCTGCACGATAGGCGGCAACGTCGCCGAAAATTCCGGCGGCGTGCACTGCCTGAAGTACGGGCTCACGACCAACAACGTTCTGGGCCTGAAGCTGGTGACGCCGGACGGTGAGATCCTTGAGCTGGGCGGCCGGCATCTGGACAGTGACGGCTACGACCTGCTGGGCCTGACCATCGGCTCGGAAGGGCTGATCGGTGTCGTTACCGAGGTCACCGTGCGCATTCTGCGCAGACCGCAGACGGCCCGCGCGTTACTTGTCGGGTTCGCCGAAGTTGAACAGGCGGCTGCCTGCGTCGCGTCGGTGATTGCGGCGGGTATCGTGCCTGCCGGCATGGAGATGATGGACCGGCTGGCCATCCATGCGGCCGAGGCTTTCGTGAAGGCGGGTTATCCGCTGGACGTCGACGCGCTGCTGATCGTGGAACTGGACGGGCCCGCGGCGGATGTCGACGAGCTGGTCATGCAGGTACGCGATATCGCCGCCGGGCACGGTTCATCGAGCTGCCGGATCTCGAGCGATGAAGAGGAACGGCTGCGCTTCTGGGCCGGCAGAAAGGCGGCGTTTCCGGCTGTGGGCCGCATCAGCCCCGACTACTTCTGCATGGATGGCACGATACCCCGCCGCGAGCTGCCCCGGGTGCTGAAGGAAATCGGCGAGCTCGGGGCGCAGTTCGGGCTGCGTGTAGCCAACGTTTTTCATGCCGGTGACGGCAATCTGCACCCGCTGATACTTTACGATGCAAACAAGTCGGATGAGCTTGAAAAGGCAGAGCTTTTTGGTAACGAAATTCTGCGGCGCTGCGTCGATGCCGGCGGCGTGCTCAGCGGTGAACACGGCGTTGGTCTGGAAAAGCGCGAGCTCATGAGCTACCAGTTCAGTGCGGTGGACCTCGAAGTTCAGCGGCGCGTGAAGGCGGCGTTCGATCCGTCGCTGCGTTTCAATCCCGGCAAGGTGTTCCCGATGCTGTCGCGCTGCTCCGAAGGCGGACGCGAGCATGTTCATGGTGGCGCCGAGCGGTTCCCCGATCTGCCGCGGTTCTGATGAGCGTAAGGGTCGAATGAGCGCGGACGTCGAAGCCGGGACGCAGCGGGTACTCCGCCCGCGTGATGCCGACGATCTGGCGCAGATCATTGCCGATGGCGGCCATGCGCTGGAACCGACGGGGCTGGGTTCCAAACGCACCATCGGGCGACCCGTGCAGGCAGACAGACTCGATCTGCGGGCGTTGAACGGCATCATTGACTACGAGCCGGCCGAACTGATGCTGACCCTGCGGCCGGCCACACCGCTCGTCGAGGTCGAACAGCTGCTGGCCCGTCATGGTCAACGACTGGCTTTCGAGCCGCCGGATTTCGGCCGGCTTCTGGGGCATGAGCGGCCGCAGTCGATCGGTGGCGTACTGGCGGGGAATCTGTCGGGATCTCGGCGCATGGTGGCCGGAGCAGCCCGCGATCACTTCCTCGGGCTGCGCGCCGTCAACGGGCACGCGGAGCAGTTCACGGCCGGGGGTCGCGTGGTGAAGAACGTGACCGGCTACGATCTGCCCAAGCTGCTCGCCGGATCCTGGGGCACGCTGGCGGTGTTCACCGAAGTGACTGTGCGCACCGCGCCACGGGTGCAAGCCGAACTCACACTGCAGCTGCCGGTCGGGGGGGCGCACGACGGTGCGGAACTCATGCGCCTTGCGCTGGCGTCCGACTGCGAGGTGAGCGCCGCGTCCCTGCGTCCGGACGAAGGGGTGGCCCTCCGCCTTGAAGGCGGCGCGGCCTCCATCCGCCATCGTGCCGACGCGCTGCTGCGAGAGCTGGCCCGACCTGCGGTGGCGGAACTGGAAGACGGCGTATCACTGCGATTCTGGCGGGCCACAGGCGCGGCAGAGCCGCTGGCCGACTGGCCGGTGGTCTGGCGACTTTCGGTACCCCCGGCCGCCGCCGCCGCGACGATCACTGCGCTGGCCCCCGATCAGTGGCTGGCCGACTGGGGAGGCGGGTTGATCTGGGCCGCCTATCGCGACGTCGACGAAGCGAGGGTACGCGGTGCGCTGAGGGACGGCGGTCATGCGATGCTGTTCAAGGCGGGGGACGAGGTCCGGCGGCAGGTGGCGGTGTTTCCTCCACTGTCCGCCGTGGCGGCCCGTTTCAGCGCACGACTCCGGGAGGCTTTCGACCCGGAAGGCAAGCTGAATCCGGGGCGTATGGGCTGAACCTGATGTCGCATCAAGTGGATTCTAGATATCATTTATAACTATATAATTTAAAACAAATTATGCAAACACGGTTTTCAGCGCAGCAGCTGACGGATCCGGAGATCGCGGCCAGCGAACCGATACTGCGTGCCTGTGTGCACTGCGGGTTCTGCACGGCAACCTGTCCCACCTATGTGCTGCTCGGTGACGAACTGGACAGTCCGCGTGGCCGCATTCATCTGATCCGGAACATGCTGGAACAGGGGGCACCCGCCAGCGAGGAGGTCGTCACCCATATCGACCGCTGCCTGTCGTGTCTGTCGTGCATGAGCACCTGTCCGTCCGGCGTGCATTATCAGCACCTGATCGACCATGCGCGCGTGCATGTGGAGCGTACGTTTCGCCGTCCCTGGCGCGACAGACTGCTGCGTTGGCTGCTGGCATCCGTGCTGCCCCATCGTGCACGTTTTCGTGCGGCGCTGCGTCTGGCCCATCTGACCCGTCCGCTGCATCGCCTGCTGCCTGGCCGTCTGCGGGTGATCGCCGCGGCCGTGCCCGCCCGAACGGCAGGAAGGCGGATGACCGGTCCGGTGGCGGTGAATCGGCGGCCGCGGCGACAAGGCCGGAATGGTGACGGGAACGCTGGCGGGGGAGCCGGGGAGGGCACTGCGGAGACGGTCCAGCCTGGTGCCGCTGATCCCGCTGATCCGTCCGTGACAGGCGGGCGCATGCGCAGGCGCGTGGCGCTGCTGGAAGGCTGTGTGCAACCCGTGCTGGCGCCGGAGATCACGGCGGCCGCCGAAAGGCTGCTGGTGCGCTGCGGCGCTGACGTGGTGCGGGTGGGTGGTTGCTGTGGCGCGCTGACGCATCATCTGGGCCGTGAACGTGAGACGAGGCGGCTGGGCACCTCGATGATCGATCAGTTGCATGAGGTCCATCGCCAGGGTGCGCTGGCGGCGGTGGCTGTTACCGCCTCGGGCTGCGGTACGCACGCGAAGGACTTCGGGTGGCAATTCAGGGACAGTACGAAGGTTCAGCGGGCCACGGACATCTCGGAGAAAGTTCAGGACATCACCGAGGTGTTGCTGACGCTGGGACTACCGTCGCCGGTGCCGCGCCCGGCGCTCACCGTGGCTTACCATTCAGCGTGCTCCATGCAGCACGGCCAGCAGTTGCATCGGCCGCCGCGTGCGCTGCTCAGGGCGGCAGGTTTTACTGTCGTGGAAATCGCTGAAGGGCATCTGTGCTGCGGATCGGCGGGTACCTACAACCTGTTGCAGCCGGAGATTGCGGCCGGTCTGCGTGATCGCAAGCTGGTCAACATTCTGGCCACGCGACCGGATGTGGTCGCCACCGGCAATATCGGGTGCATCGCCCAGCTGGGCCCGCACGCCGGAATACCGGTGGTGCACACCGTGCAGCTGCTCGACTGGGCAACCGGGGGACCGACGCCCCCGGGCCTCGACTGATCAGCGAGGCACCTTCAGGGGCGACTGGCGGCTGTGCTCCGCGAGCACCTCCAGAGCGGATGGCAGATCCTCGAACCGGTCGATGGCAGCGATGACGTCGCTGTCGCGTTCGTTGAGCGTCGCGCAGTAGCCGTATCTTGCCCAGACGAATCCGGCGAATCCGGCATCACGGGCGGCACCCAGATCATGGTATGAGTCGCCGAACATCACCGCGTCCTGGCAGCGCACGTCCAGCCGCTCGGCGGCGGTGACCAGCTGCAGCGGGCTGGGCTTTTTTTCCGCCAGGCTGTCGCCACCCAGGATCAGTTCGAAGCGGTCGTCGATGCCTGCATGCTTCAGCACCGCCTCGGCGTAGCGAATACGCTTGTTGGTGATGCAGCAAAGCCTCACGCCCTGATCACGCAGCGCATCCAGTACGTCGACCACCCGCGGATACAGGCTGCTGCGCGTGAAGATGTTGTTGCGATAACAGGCACTGAAGGTTTCCAGGGCCGTGGTGAACTCGTCCGAATGCCCGGCCGTGGTGCCAGGCAGCATGGCCAGTGCGCGCTCCAGCAGGGTCTCGATGCCGTCGCCGATCAACGATCGCGTCAGCGTTTCGCCTGGCGCGGGTCTGCCGGTGGCCTGCATTGCCTGACCCAGGCAATAGGACAGATCCGGCGCGGAGTCGATGAGGGTGCCATCGAGGTCGATGGCCAGCAGGGTGGGGTTGGTCAAGTTCGAAACTGGTGGCGGCTGGCCGGGATGGCGGGGGAGGTGCTACTCCCCCGCCGGCCGTTTCAGTCAGGCATCATCAGAAGATGCGGAACGGGATGGCTGCGGGAGCGGTCATCAGCTTTTCCAGCTCGTCATCCAGTCGCAGCAGTGTCAGCGAAGCACCGGCCATTTCCAGCGAGGTGCAGTAGTTGCCGACGTAGCTCAGAGAGACTTTCAGTCCGGCATCCTTGGCGCGATTCGCTGCGCGACGATACAGCACGTACAGTTCGCTGGGCGGGGTGCCACCGAGGCCGTTGATCATCAGCGCAACACGGTCACCCGACTTGAACGGCAGGTCCGACGACACCGCGTCGAACAACTCGTCGGTGATTGCATCGGCGCTCTTGAGCTTGTCGCGACGGCGACCCGGCTCACCGTGAATGCCAACACCGACTTCGATCTCGTCTTCGCCTAGCTGGAAGATCGGTGAGCCCTTGGCGGGCGGCGTGCACGACGTCAGCGCCACACCCATGGAACGAACCTGACCATTGACCTTCTTGGCCAGCGCCAGCAGTTCATCGAGGCTGGCGCCATTCTCCGCGGCAGCGCCACAGGCCTTGATCACGAAGAAGTTGCCGGCTACGCCGCGACGTCCGACGGTGTGCGTGCTGTCCTGCACCGCGACGTCGTCATCGATCAGGAAGGACTTCACGTTGATACCTTCCGCCTGGGCCATTTCAACGGCCATGTCCCAGTTCATTCGGTCGCCCTGGTAGTTGTTGATCAGCACCAGCACGCCGGCATCGGAGTTCATCACGCGGATGCACTCCAGACAGTTGTCCATCGGCGGTGCCGCGAACACGCCACCTGGTGTGGCGGCATCGAGCATGCCAGGGCCGACGGCCATGATGTGGGCCGGTTCATGGCCGCTGCCCGACCCCTGGATCACGGAGACCTTGCCCTTGGCCGGACGGTCGGTGCGATGGACGATGGCGTTCTCCGGCAGGTAGCGGATCATGTCCGGATTGGCGAGCTGCAGTCCTTCGAGCATCTCGGGCACGAAGTTCGCGGGATCGTTAACGAATTTTTTCATTGTGGCCCCCAAAAAGCCTGTTGATTGAAAATGATTTTTTGTTGCTTTGAACAGCGATGGTTCAGATTCAGGAGGCCGCCTTGGCTTCCTGCGTATCGGACACACCGAATGCTTCGCACAGATCGCCCAGCATCGTTGCGATCGCGACGATACCCGGATCCTTGGTGCCCTTGCTGCGATCGCCGGTGAATGACTGACGGCCGCGGCGTGCGGTCCAGTCGATGGTTTCGTCGATCGCGTGGTCGGCAATGCGCCTGGCTTCCGCGAGCACCTCGGCGGGGGAGGCATTCGGGTCGGTGGCGCGCTGAGCCAGCATTTCCTGAATCGGGATCAACGAGTCCAGCAGTGTCTTGTCGCCGCGCTGCGCGCCGCCACGCTGCTGTATGCCTTCGATCGCGGCAGCCACCATGCCGTTCAGGTCCTGCAGCGTGATCGCGTCCTTGTCGCGGCACAGGGCTGCCGCGCGCATGAAGCCGGTACCCCAGATCGGTCCTGAGCATCCGCCCACGTTGCGGGCAATGATCATGCTGACCTTGAGCAGCAGGTTGCCGATCGAGCTGCGGTCCAGCTCATCCCAGTCCTTCTCGATGACACGGAACCCGGAAGCCAGCGAGACGCCGAAGTCGGCGTCGCCAGCGGCCGCGTCCAGTTCGGAAAAGTACTGTTCGTTGCGAAGGGCGGTGGCCGCGATGGTTTTCAACGCAAGCTCCACATCCCCCTGAGTGATTTGACTCATCGGTGATACTCCCCAGATGTTGCCGTGTGTTTGATTTATGCGGCGTTGCGCGCTACCAGCTCTTGCAGATCGCCCAAAGCGATCTGGACGTTGGGCGGATCGCCCAATTCCGGTACCACCTTCGCGGCTTCCTTGAAGTCTTCCTCGGTGGTGTAGGTGCTGGTCGTGATCAGGCACGGGAATCCCGCCCCTGTCGCTGCGAGCAATCCGTTGCGACTGTCTTCAATGACGATGCCTTCGCTGGCTGGAAGTCCAAGCGTTTTCTTGGCCAGTTCGTAGATCTCCGGGTCCGGCTTTTTCTTCGAGACCACATCACCGGCATGGACGAACTCGAATTGTGCCTTGCGCTCCGGTCCCATCAGATCAAGCACACCGGAGACCGATTTCATCGCCGACGTGGTGCAGACGCCGAGTCGGATCCCCGCCGCCAGCGCTTCGTCGACGATTCGCAGGATCCCGGCGCGCAGCGGCAGTTTCCCGGTGGCGATCATGTCCGCGAAGATTTCGGTCTTGCGCTTGTGCAGCGCGGCAATCAGCGAATCACGGTCGGCTGCGCCCGTCGCTTTCAGATCGGGCCAGCCGGCCGTGTCGAAGTTGTGCCGCATGCGTTCCTTGCCGCCGGCCACCTTGAGCAGCTCGCCGTACAACTCGACGTCCCAGCTTCGGTCAATGCCGAAATCCTTGAACGCGCGGTTGAATGCGACGCGATGGCCGTCCCTTTCGGTGTCTACGAGAACACCGTCACAATCAAAAATAAGTGCCTTCATACCGATGTCGATCTTCAGGCGACTTTGGCGAGGACTTCGGCGCCGCGGTTCGAGCCACCGAACTGCGCAATCTTTTCCTTGAACAGCCCTTTCAGTGCCTCGAACTGGGCGCCAAGTACGCGCAGCGGTTCGTAGTCCTTGGGGTTGTCGCGGTGATAGTCGGCGAAGCTGTCGATGAAGACATGCTTGAGGTTGGTGGAGATGTTGATCTTGGCGCAACCCAGCCTGATGCACTTCTGGATAACTTCGTCGGACAGGCCGGTGCCACCATGCAGCGCCATCGGCACGCCGGTGCGCTTGTTGATATCGCCGATCAGGTCGAACTGCACTTCGGGTTCGCCATGATAGTAACCATGTGCGGTACCGATGGCGGCGGCAAACGCGGCCAGCTTGAGTTCACTGCAGAAGCGTTCCGCTTCGGCCGGGTCGGTCAGCTGCGACTCGTGCTCGAGCACGACCATGTCGTCCTCGACGCCGAGAATCTGGCCGATCTCCGCCTCGACACCGATTCCGGCTGCGCTCGCCCAGTCAACGACCTGTCGGGTCAGACGCAGGTTTTCCTCGAAGGGTTTGTCGGAAGCGTCGATCATCACGGACGTCCAGCCCGTGTCGACGCACTTCTTGATCATGTCCATGTCCTTGCCGTGGTCCAGGTGCAGCACGACCGGGACGGGCGAGTCGCCGGCGATTTCCTGCATCCAGCCGTAGATGGCTTCATGGCTGTAGTAATTGATCGTCTTGGCGGACGCCTGGATGATGACCGGAGCATTGAGCTCCTCGGCCGCCTTGACCATGGCCTTCATGGAGGCGTAGTCGACGGGGTTGAAGGCTGCGACGGCGTATCCTTTCGCCTTCGCTTCCGCCAGTACGGGTGTAATGCTTACCAGTGGCATGTCGGTTTCTCCTTTGGCCACCGCGGAACGGTGGAAACTGGTACGGGCTCGAGTCGAGTGAGACCCGTAATATACGTTAACGGGCGCCGGTTTGTCCCGCCGCGAGGGCGGGACAGCAGCGCCTGAGGGCTTATTCTCCGGACCCCCGGGTCAGTCCCGGGTGTTGTCAGTCACGGGGCAGTGCAAAGACCATGTAGCGGCCCGGGCCCGGTGGCGGCAAGTCGAGCTGCGGCGCGAACTGGCCGTTGCCTCCGACCGCGATGGCCAGGTACTGACGTCCATCGACCTCGTAGACCGCCGGAACGCCTTCGGTGGCGGCCGGCAGATCGTGTTCCCACAGCACGTCGCCGCTGTCGGCGTCATAGGCGCGCATCTTGCGGTCCGACGATGTGCCGGCGAATACCAGACCGCCCGCGGTCGTTACGACGCCGCCGCGTGGCGCATGGCTGCCGGTGCCTTCCGGCAGGCCGTGCACGCCGCCGTGCGGCTTCTGCCACATGATGGTGCCGGAGTTCAGGTCGTAGGCCGTGATCTGCGACCACGGCGGCCCGATCGCCGAGAGGCCGTTGCTCATCATCATGAAGTCCACCGGCGACGTATAGGCGATGAAGTCGGAATCCGCGTTGGGGACGACCTGCGCCTGGCCACCGCCCGGTCCACCGCCTCCCGGTCCACCGCCGCCGCCCGGCGGTACGAGACGGACGAAGGTCGGCAGTTCCTTCGATACGACATAAAGCCTGCCGTTGGCCGGGTCGACGCTCGAGCTGCCCCAGTTCGCGCCACCATTGTGGCCCGGCATCATGATGGTGCCTTCCAGGCTCGGGGGCGTGTACATCCCTTCATTGCGGGACGTGCGCAGAATCTCCCGCACCCGCTCCTGATCTTCTTCGGAGATGTAGGGATTGATGTCGGCTTCCGTGAACGACTGCCGCGCGAACGGTGGCGGGGTGGTGGGAAACGGCTGTGTCGGCCAGGTTTCTTCACCGGCCACATCCGAGGCCGGTACTTCACGATGCTCGATGGGCCATAGCGGCTCACCGGTGTCGCGGTTGAAGACGAATACGAAGCCCATCTTGGTGGCCTGTACGACCACATCGACGTCTTCACCGTTGTGGCGTACGGTCAGCAGTTTCGGCGCCTGGGGAATGTCGAAATCCCATACATCGTGCTGGATCAGCTGGTAATGCCACAGCCGTTCGCCGGTGCGGGCGTCCAGAGCAACCAGTGAGTTGGTGAACAGGTTTTCACCGGGGCGGTTGCCGCCGAAGAAATCGTAGCGGGGTGCGCCGAAGCCGGCGAAGAAGATGCCGCGTTCGACATCCACGGTGGATTCACTCCAGTTGTGCGCGCCACCGAAGAGGTCGAGGTCCTGTTCTGGCCAGGTGTCGGCGCCGTACTCGCCGGCGCGCGGCACGCTGCGAAACGCCCAACGCAGTTCGCCGGTTCGCACGTCGTAGGCGTGCACGTCACCGGATGTGGATGCGTAGGCGAACGCGCCGGCCGGCAGCGATACGATCATCATATCCTCGAAGATGCGTCCCGGGTTGCTCGGCTGCAGCGGACGCACCCCGCTGGTGTCACGGTCCATGGCCTCGCGCAGGTCCACACGGCCGTCGTTGCCGAAGCCTTCGATGACTTCGCCATTGGTGGCGTCCACCGCGGTGAGATGTCCCTGCACCACATACAGCAGGCGGCGGTCGGATCCGTCTTCATTCTCCCAGTAGTTGATGCCGCGTCCGCTGAACGAACCCTGATTGGGCCGCGACCAGATTTCCTCGCCGGTGCGTGCATCCAGTGCCTGCAGCGCGCCGCGTGCGCCCTGCACATACATTACGTCATCGATGACGATGGGATTGAACGTGAGGTTCTGGCCGGTTTCGAAGCTCCACGCCACCTCCAGTGAGGCCACATTGTCCCTGTTGATCTGCGTCAGTGCCGAGTACTGCGAGGAGTCCGGCCCGCCCAGGTACTGATTCCAGGCAACGAAATCGGGTGCGGAAGCGGAGGCGCCCGGCTGCGCGTGCGTCGACAGGGCTGCCGCGCACAGCGCCGCGCTGGCCCCGAGAATCACGGTCCTGCGCAGAACGGAGGCAGCGGGTTTCGTGGATGGCGTACGTTGCGCCGGCTTTATCGTTATGGAAGTCACTTCTGGCCCACCCAAAGTTGGTTGTCGTTGTGGTTCGACGGTTGCCGAAAAAAAAAGGCGGTCAGCGCTTTCGCACCGACCGCCCTGTCTGGCTATGCGCTTGAAGTACCTTTGGGGCTGCTTTTTGCCGTTGGCGGCGCGAAGGACCCTGCTGGTGACTTCAGGCTGTCACGTTACGTTCGTACTCAGCGGCCGCGGCCATCCGCTTCACGCGCGCGCTCTTCGTACGGAGCGCCGATACCGGAGGAGCCGACGAACATGGTGCGGCCGTCCGGGAAGGTGATGTCACTGGCGTTGGCGCGCAGCGAACCATCCTTGGCCTGGAAGCCGTCCACCTTGATGTTGGTGCCTGCCGGCAGCGTGTTGCGATCCCAACCGCGACGCAGCAGCGCGCTGGGCGCACCGCCCTCGACCTTCCACTGTTCGACGCCGTCGTCTGTCTGCACGTCGATGTGGATCCAGGAATGCGGGTTCACCCACTCGAACAGAGTGACTTCGCCTTCCAGGGTGACCGGACGGTCACGATCGAATTCCGCGGCAAACGAGTGATGCGCAATCGCCTGCCCCATCGCCACCGCGCCCAGCATTGCTGCGCCTGCGACTATCCCGAGTGTTTTCATTCGCATCGGATTTACTCCTACTTCCTTCCGAAACCAGAATCTGTCTGAACCGTATCTGCCATCTGCATCAGTGTAGCTTTGAAACTGTTTGAACCGTGCCTGCTACCTGATCAGAGTGGTCCCATTTATAGAGATTGGACCACACACCATGTGTGACCGTTCCCGTAAGGTTAGTGCCCCCCGACATCCCGCGCAACTTCGGGCATCCGAAAAATCAGTTGTTTGCGGGCGGTTTGGCCGTTATGGGCCGCTCCGCTTTACAAATCTTGCGGTTCGGGGAACCCGTTGCGCCGCGTATGCGACGCGGCGCAACGGACTGTCGACTTACTCCGTGAGCAGCAGATCGTGGTACAGCATCATCTCGGAGAACTCCACACAGTTGTATTCGAGGATCTGTGCGTTCTCTTCGACGCGGCGGTACAGCGGCATCTCGATCGTCCACGGCTCGGAGAACGTGGTCGGGTCTTCGATGGTCGCCTCATAGTGGAGGTGGTTCGGGCTCATCAGCGTGAAGCGTTCGGTGACCTTCAGCGCCGGGCTGTGATGGTTGCCGGCACGGTCGAACCAGGTCTGGCCGTTGAAGCCGGTGTTCTCGATGACCAGCGTGTCACCGTCCCAGCTGCCGTTCGACCAGCCCATCCAGCCGTCCACGGGCGGCTCGCGGTGGTTGCTCATGTGCACCAGGCGATTCGCGTTGGCGAATTCGTAGACGAACAGAATGTCGCCGCCGCCCTGCACGATCTGGAACGGATAGGGCAGGTAGTTCGCACGCGGAATGCCCGGCAGGTAGCACTTGGCTTCCGGATCGGACTCCGGCCACTCCGCCCGCAGCTCGTCACGATGCTCGCGCGCCCCCGGCAGATACGGGATACGCCCGTCGCCGGACGTGATCACGCTCTGGCCGGCCGGGATCGCACCAATCGCACCCAGCTGCCAGAAGTCTTCCAGCTGCTCGGACGAATGTGCTTCCAGGTTCCAGTAGGCTGTGTTCAGTGCCTGCCAGATGCCGTTCAAGTTCGGCTGGCCGGCAATCCGTTCCGGCGTGTCCTGAAGTGCCTGCCCCAATACGGCATTCGGCGCGACGACCAGAGTCGCCAATGCCGCTGCCACAATTGCGCCTTTAAACCGGTATCGCATCTGCCAAGTCTCCTGTTTTGTTTCGAGTTTGTAAGCTGATTATTGTTGTTGGTCTGCTGCGTGCAGACTGTACAGCCATACGCCGTGCCGTGATTCTACGGCAATGCGTAAGCCATTACCGTACCGCCCGCGATCACTGCCACATGCTGGCGACCGCTGCGGCCCTGGTAGCTCATCGGGTTCGCGTTGGCGGTGCCCCCCAGTCGCGTGACCCACAGTTCGTCGCCGTTCGCGGCATCGAAGGCGCGCAGCCGCTGATCGCCGGAGTTGCCGACGAATACCAGGCCGCCGCCCGTGGCGGTCGCGCCGGCGCTGCCGACGTTGCCGACCAGCTGCCGATCTTCGGGCAGGGCTTCGTTCAGCCCCAGCACCGATTCCCAGACGATTTCTCCCGTGCGCGCATTGACGGCCACCAGTTTGCCCCAGGGCGGCCGGTAGCAGGGTGCGGTCGGACCGACCGGCCGGCCGTTGGCGTCGAACTCGCCGCCCAGCGGGCCGTTGAATGAAAAGAACGGCCCGACACCGAGAACGCTGGCCCTGTCATAGGGCTGCAGTGAGCCCTGCGCCTCGAAGCTGTAGGTGACGTCCGGATCCTTGTCCTCCACCCAGCCCACCAGCGAGGTATTGTTCACGCTGACGTAAAAGATGCCGGTGCCGGGGTCGACCGTGATGCCGCCCCAGTTCACGCCGCCGGTACCGCCGGGGAACTGAATCGTCGATCGCGGCGGCTCGGTGGGGCCGTAGAGGAAACTCGTGAACGGCCCGGCGTTGTAGTACCCGCCACTGCGTTCCATGAATTCACGGCAGGCGCGCACATGGTCCGGATTGGTGTCTTCCGGCCGGACAAGGTCCTGCTCCGGGTCGAAGCTCACCTGGCTCAGCGGGCCGGGGCGCGCCGGAAACGGCTGCGTGGGCGAATACCATTCGGTGGGCACGTTCGCTATCGGGATCGGCCGTTCCTCGACCGGAATATGCGGTTCACCCGTGTCGCGGTTGAGCACAAAGGCATAGCTGGTCTTGCCGATGTGGGCAAGCACCGGAACGGGTGACCCATCCGGACCGGGTACGTCGAACAGTGCGCCCGTGGAGGGCATGTCGATATCCCACAAGTCGTGATGCACGACCTGGAAATGCCAGCGGCGCTCGCCGGTCAGGGCATCGACGGCGACAATGGAGTTGCCATAGACGTTGTCGCCGGGTCGGCCGCCACCGTAATAGTTCGGTGAGGGGCTGGAAATGGCCATATAAACCAGGCCACGCTCGACATCCACGGGCGCGGAGAACGCCCACATGTTCGTGCCCGAACGCTCCTCCCAGCCGTCGCCCCAGGTATGGTGGTAGGGGTCGCCGGGCTGTGCCACGGTGTGGAACTCCCAGAGCTTCTCGCCGGTGCGCAGGTCGAATGCGCGCGAATTGCCGGGCGGCCCCTGTGGCAGTTCGCCCACGGCCGCGCCAATGATGGCCGCATGGCGGTAGATGGTCGGCGTGCCGCCATAGCCGACGTCGCCGACGGAGATGACGCCGTTGTCACCGAAGTCGGCCGCCCGTTCACCGGTGGCGGCGTCGATGGAGAACATCCGCGAGCCGGCCATGAACACGATGCGCGGGGCAATGCCGTCGTCGCCCGGCCAATAAGACACGCCGCGACTGGAAATCCCGCCGGGGCCGCCCGGCATCTGGAACACCCAGATTTCCTGTCCGCTGTCGGCGTCGAGGGCGATCACCCGATTGGACGCGTTGACATACATCACGCCATCCACCACCAGCGGCACGGCCGTGGTGTTGCCGCCCAGTTCATACGTCCAGGCCGAGGCGAGACGGTCGACATTGTCGCGATTGATCTGGGTAAGCGGCGAGAATCGTGTGGCCGCCTGGTCACGATTGATCGTGCGCCAGTCGCCATCCGGAATGACGCCGGCGGCGGAGGGCGCGGAGGTCTGTTCGACACTGCCGGCCGGCGCGGGAGCTGGTGGCTCGGAGGTGCCGCAGCCAGCGGCGAATACTACGGCTGTGCCGACAACGGCAATGCCCAACTTCATGTTCATCTGGCCCCCCGGGGTCATCAGCAATTATCGTCGTCTGTACATCTCGTCTGTACATCGTCTTCAGCGGTGGTCGCCGAAAACTGGGGCGATCCTGGCCGATCCACCGATACCCGATCTGTCTGGCAGACCCGATTGCGGGGTCGGCGGTTTATGGGTCGTCCTGAGGACGCCCGCCTTGGTTAGCGCGGTCCAGCTGCCGCAGATCAATTGCTTATCCTACGCTACTCGCCAGCCAAGTCCCAAATCCCGGGACAACCCGGTGCGACCGGCCGGATCGCTGCCACGGCGGCCCTGATACCGGCGTCGAAATGCAGTAAGCTCGCGGCAGAACTATAGGTCAGGCGTATCCGGTGCGCTATGCTTCCGGCCGTCGCGGCTCCGGCTGCCGGCGGATTCGAACCTGAAGAATGTTGAAGATCACCCACAACGGCAGGTCATGATAAAAGTAACAACAGCGCGCGCCGGCAGGCTGCGTGCGGTGCTCATTGCCAACCTCACCGTCCCGCTGGTGCTGGCGGCCTGCTCGCCGCCGCCGGATTCGTCGACTGCGCAGGAGTCGACAGCGCAGGACATGCCGCCGTTCCAGGCCGCCTACAGCATCGATGATCTGATGGACTACATGATTACACCGGCCGCGGAGGCCTACTGGGCATCGGTGTCCATCCATATCGACAGCGACGGCATCACCGAAAATTTCCCCGCCACCGATGCCGAGTGGGATGCGGTGATGGTGGCCGCGGTGACGCTGGCCGAGTCCGGCAATCTGCTGATGCTACCGTCACGCGCCCTGCCCGGGCGTGACTGGATGCGGTTGTCTCGCGAAATGGTGGCTGCGGGCGTCGCCGCCGCGAACGCCGCCAGTGCGCGGGATGTCGATGCGGTCTTCGATGCCGGAGAACGCGTCTATAATGCGTGTCTGGCGTGTCATGATCAGTACCTCGTGAACCCGGCTGCCTTGACCTTTCCGCCGCCGGACTGATATGAAAGCGCTCGTTGCGAACGGCTGCCGCGGTGGTCGTAGAACGATAATCATCACTACCTGAGGGGGCATCCCTGGTGTTATTGCAGATACTTGAGTGGTTGCGCGAGACCACATTCAGCACGGACCTGCGCGAGTCCATCTATATGTGGGGCGTCGTCAACGGCATACACGTGCTTGGGCTTGGCATGTTCATGGGCGTGCTGCTGTTCTGGGATTTTCGGCTGCTCAACGTCGGGCTGCGGAATGTTTCGATTTCAGAAACATGGGACCGGCTGGCACCATGGATCGGTCTTGGCTTTCTGATCATGGCGGTGACGGGGATGCTGCTTTTCATCTCCGACCCGGTGCGTTTCTGGGGCAATGTGTTCTTCCGTGTCAAGCTCGTTGGTCTGGTGCTCGCCGGTATCAACGCAGCGGCCTTCCACTTCACGATCGGCAAACGTCTCGTTGAGTGGGACAGGCCGGGCGGAGCGTTGCCGGTGGCCGCCAAGGTCGCGGGCATAAGTTCTCTGGTGCTTTGGGCAATCATCATCGTGAGCGGACGGCTGATTGCATATAGCTGGTTCCCGCCGCTGGTCTAGGAGCTTGATGATGACTTTGTTACCTGTATTCGAATGGCTTCAGATGACCGGCCTTGGCCAGGCCATCAACCAATCCACCTATATATTCGCGTTCATCCAGGCAGGGCACCTGCTGTCGCTCGCCGTGCTCGGTGGAGCGGTACTGCTCGTAGACCTGCGCACCCTCGGCTTCGGGCTGAAGAATCAGCCTGTCGCCTATGTCGCACGTGTCGCACAGCCGTGGCTTATCGGCGGCTTCATTGCGATTGCCGTAACGGGCTTCCTGCTGTTCATGTCCATGGCCGGCAACCGCTACTACTGGAACGAGGCGTTCTGGCTGAAGATGTATGCGCTGATCGCCGCCGTTCTTCTGACACTGGTCATTCGTCGCCGCTTCGCGTTCGGTGATCCTTCGAAAGCGGAAACGGGGCTGGCGAAGACCGTGGCCGTGCTTTCGGCGCTGTCGTGGCTGGTTGTCGGTGCGCTGGGCAGGGCGATCGGGTTCGTCTGATCTCGGCGCTGATGCGCGTTTTCACCCGTTCGGCCGGCTCCGGCATGGCTGATAAAGAAAAATAAAGGCATCGAAACGGCCCTGCGGGGCCGTTTCGCCATCAACCGGCGTGGAAACCGTCATCCTCTGACACCTGACACCTGACACCTGACACCTGGTGCCCGGCGCCGTGTTCCGGCGCCTTCGGTTGCCGTGCGGGCGGCGGAAGGGTAAGTTTGGGTTCACAACATTCAACGCAACCAGCGCGCGCTATCGGGTTCCGCGCGCCGCGTCGCTTCGGCGAACAGCGAAAAACATGAAGGAGGTCCGGATGAAAGAGCGATTGGCAACACTGGCTGTGCTGAGCGCCGGTCTTGTGGTCGGATGCAGTGATACGCAGTCCCCGGGGGACAGCAACGCGCAGTCCGCGAACGCACAGGACAGCTCCGGCTGGACCCATCCGATGACAGCCTGGGGCGATCCCGATCTCCAGGGCATGTGGCCGATCGGACACCTTGCCGGCAACGTACAGCTGCAGCGAGACCGCAGTCTGGGCGATCAGCTGTACTACAGCGATGAAGACTTCGACCAGCGTGCCCGACAGATTGCCGCGCGTGCCGCAACCTATGAGCGGGAAATCGAAGGCGACCGCATGGGCATGGGGCACTGGTCCGAAGCGATGGCGACCGCGGCGCCGCAGCGCCAGACATCGCTGATCGTGGATCCGCCGAATGGTCAGCTGCCGCCGCTTACCGCCGAAGGTGAACGCGTCAGCCCGACGATGGGCAGCTCGTGGTTCCGCAACACCTGGGACAATATGGAGGACTTCGACACCTGGGACCGCTGCATCACGCGCGGCCTGCCGGCATCGATGTTCCCGTTCCAGTACAACAACGGCATCCAGGTGGTGCAGTCGCCCGGCTATGTTGTCATCAACCTGGAAATGATCCACGAGGCCCGCGTGATTCCGATCGACAGGCCGCACCTGCCCGGTGAGATCCGCAGCTACATGGGCGATTCCCGCGGACGCTGGGAAGGCAACACGCTGGTCATCGAAACCACGAATTTCAACGGTGTGGCCGAGATGGTGAATATCGGGACCAGTGGTGCGCCGTTTCGCAGCATTCCGACGAGCACCGATCTGCATCTGACGGAACGCCTGACGCGCCTGGATGACGACACCATTGAATACGAGATTCACGTACAGGACCCGGTCATGATGACGCAGCCCTGGACGGCCCGATTCACCTGGGAGCGTGACCCGGACTACGTGTTCTTCGAATACGCCTGCCACGAGGGCAACACCGCCATCCGCTACTACATCGAGACCTCGCGTCACGAACGGGAGCAGCAGGCGGCGGCTCGCTGATGGTTCCGAAGCCGGCGTGTAGACAGCCATAGACTTCTCGACCCACTGCCCTGAAAATCGGCGGCGCGTTGCGGCAGCAGCGCGCCGCTTTTTTCACTGTGATCACGGGATGCCGATATGACCGCAACGAAGCGGGCACCGCGAAAGGAAATCGTCGGATGGGCGATGTTCGACTTCGCGAATCAGGCATACACCCTGCTCATCATCACCGTTGTCTTCGGCGATCTGTTCACGCGTATCGTTGTCGGTGATCGGGGCGACGACTACCGACTCGGCAATCTGCTGTGGAGCGTGGCGCTTTCGATCAGCTACCTGCTGGTTGTGCTTGCCGGCCCGCTGCTCGGCGCCATCATGGATTACACGGCCGCGAAGAAGCGGTTTCTCTTCGTCAGCTACGTTCTGACCATTGTGGCAACAGCGGCGCTGTACATGGTGGCGCCAGGTTACATCCTGCTGGCGATGCTGCTGCTGATCGTGTCGAACTTTGCGTATGCGGTGGGCGAGGCATTCATCGCCAGCTTCCTGCCCAGCCTCGGGCCACCGGAGGATCAGGGCAAGATTTCAGGTTTCGGCTGGGCGCTGGGCTACGTGGGCGGACTGCTGGCGGCCGGTTTCACGCTGCTGTTTCTGGGCGAAGTCAGTGCCGAGAATTTCGAACGCATCCGCTGGGTCGGACCGTTCGCGGCGGCATTTTTTCTGGTGGCTGCCATCCCGACCTTTCTGTGGGTTCGTGAACCCGGCGTGGCGCAGCAGCTGCCTGCCGGTCAGAACTATCTGACTGTGGGACTGGCTCGACTGGCCGACACGGTTTCCGGGCTGCTGGCGTTCCGCGACCTGGCGCTGCTGATGGGATCGATCTTTTTCGCGATGGCGGGCATCTACATCATCATCACGTTCTCGTTCATCTACGGTGCCCAGGTTATCGGCTGGGACCCGGGCGTGCGCAACATCATGTTCATCGTCGTGCAGATCAGTGCAGCGGTGGGGGCAATCGGGTTCGGATTCGTACAGGACCGCATCGGCGCCAAGCCCACTTACATGATCTCCCTGTTCATGTGGATACTGGCGATCACCTGCATCTATGCCACGCCCCAGTTCACGGCCTTCGCAAACGACCGACTGGGTTTGAGCTGGGAGGCGCAGTATGTGTTTCTCTTCGTGGGCTCCATCGCCGGGGCCAGTCTTGGTTCCAGTCAGTCGGCCGGGCGAGCCCTTGTCGGCATCTTTTCGCCTCGTGACAAGGCAGCGGAATTCTTCGGGTTCTGGGGTACTTCGTCGAAGCTGGCCGCCGTGTTCGGGATTCTCGGTCTTGGTCTGCTGCAGACCGTTGTGGGGCTGCAGGCATCGATCCTGTTCTGCATCGTCCTGTTCGCGCTGGCGGTGGCCACCTGCCTTCCTCTCAGCCAGGCCCGCGGACGCCGTGCCGCCGAGGTGTGGGATGCCCGTGAGGGCAACGACTGACAGCGTCCGATCACGGGCTGACAGCATCCGATCATGCCGTCGGGCCTTGAACTTCGACGCATCGCCCTTATCAAAATGATTACGGCGCGGCTGTGGGTCTTCACCCGCGGTGGGCGGCGTATTCACTTTGCAAAGGACCCTGCATGGAGTATTTGCCGATGACAGCACGACGAATCATGCACGCCGTTTTTCTGCCCGCGCTGCTGGTGGCCATGGTGGCTGGTGCGCAGGCGCAATGGCCCATCGGAGCAGATGGCAGACCATCGCTGGCGCCGGTGCTGAAGGAAGTCACCCCCGGTGTTGTGAACATTTCCGTGGTGTCACAGCAGCAGGTTCGCAGGAATCCGCTCATGGATCTGTTCAACGATCCGTTGTTCCCGTTTTCCGTGCCCGAACAGCGCCCGGAAACCGTTCCACGCGAAAGCGTCGGTTCGGGCGTCGTCGTGGATGCGGCCAACGGCTATGTATTGACCAATCATCACGTTATCCAGCGCGCGGATGAAGTCATCGTCACGCTGCCCGACGGTCGGCGACTGGATGCCGAAGTCGTCGGGTCGGATGCCGCCACCGACATCGCGCTGCTGAGAATCGACGCCGACGATCTGGTCGCCATTCCGATGGGCGACTCGACACATCTGGAGGTTGGCGATTTCGTCGTGGCGATCGGCAATCCGTTCGGCCTGGGGCAGACCGTGACGTCGGGTATCGTCAGCGCGTTGAGCCGCGCCGGTCTGCGTCTGCCCGTTGACACCTATCAGGACTTCATTCAGACCGACGCATCCATCAACCCGGGCAATTCCGGTGGTGCGCTGGTGAATCTCGCCGGAGAGCTGATCGGCATCAACACTGCCATCGTCTCGCCCGGCGGAGGCGGCAATGTCGGCATCGGATTCGCGGTACCCAGCAACATGGCCAGGGATGTCATGACACAGCTGATCGAACACGGTGAAGTGAGGCGCGGACTGCTGGGCGTGCGGGGCGATGATGTAACGCCGGATCTGGTTGCGGCACTGGAGCTGCCGGTACGTTCCGGAGCCATCGTCACCGAGGTGTCGCCGGATTCAGCGGCCGAACAGGCGGGCCTGCGACGCGGCGATGTGATCGTTGCGGTCAACAGCCAGACCGTCAACAGCTTCGCCGACCTGCGCAACCGCATTGGTCTTACGCCGGTGGGCAGCGAGATCGAACTGACGTACCTGCGCGATGGTGAACGACAGACCACCCGCGCCACGATCGGCGCCGATCAGGGGCAGCTGGCCAGGGACGGTTCGCGTATCGAGCGGCTGAGCGGCGCCGAGTTCGGGGCGATCGATCGCTCGCACCCGCAGTACGGACGCTTTCAGGGCGTTGTGGTGGAACGTGTCGAACAGGACAGTCCCGCTGCCCTGCAGGGTTTGCGGCAGGGCGACCTGATCGTCGCGGTCAATCGCAACCCGGTGCGTTCGGTGGATGATCTGGCGCGGGCGATGCCTCCTCAGGGACAGCGCGCCACGGCGGTGCTGGACATCATTCGCGGCAACGCGCGGCTCTATCTGGTACTGCGCTGAGCGTCGGCGCGCGCCTTGAATTCGCGTCGTCGCCGTGTGAGCACGTGCTCGGTATAGCCATTGGGTTCGGTGACGCCATTGAAGACCAGATCCATCGCCGCCTGAAACGCGATGCTGTTCTGGAAGTCGGGTGACATCGGGCGGTAGCCGGTGTCACCCGCGTTCTGACTGTCGACGATCGTCGCCATGCGCTGCATCGCCTGGAGCACCTGCTCCCGGTCCACCAGGCCGTGGTGCAGCCAGTTCGCGATGTGCTGCGAAGAGATGCGCAGTGTGGCGCGATCCTCCATCAGTCCGACGTTGTTGATGTCGGGCACTTTGGAGCAGCCGATGCCCCGCTCGACCCAGCGCACGACGTAGCCGAGAATGCTCTGGGCGTTGTTGTCGAGCTCTCGCCGGATCTCGTCGGCCGTGAGCGATCGCGATCCCAACGTCGGCGGCGTCAGTATCGCCAGCAGATCGTCGGCGCTTCGTTTCGGTCCGGCCGCCAGTTCGCCCTGACGCTGCGCGACGTCGACGCTGTGATAGTGCATGGCGTGCAATGTGGCGGCGGTGGGTGAGGGCACCCACGCACAGCTGGCGCCGGCCAGCGGGTGCGACTGCTTGGTGTCGAGCATGGATTTCATGTCATCCGGCACGGCCCACATTCCCTTGCCGATCTGCGCATGGCCGGGAAGGCCCGCGTCCAGCCCGACGCGCACGTTCCAGTTTTCGTAGGCCTGCATCCAGAGGGCGCCCTTGATCTCCGGCTTGGGAATCACAGGGCCTGCTTCCATGCTGGTGTGAATTTCGTCGCCAGTGCGGTCGAGAAAGCCGGTATTGATGAATATCACGCGTTCGGCGGCAGCTCTGATGCATTCGAAGAGATTGGCCGTGGTGCGCCGCTCCTCATCCATGATGCCGATCTTCAGCGTATTTTCCGGCAGCCCCAGGCCCTGTTCCACCGCAGCGAACAACGCCACGGACAGTGCCACCTCGTCGGGACCATGCTGCTTGGGCTTGACGATATAGACGCTGCCGGAGCGGCTGTTGCGGAACGGTCCGCTGCCCCTGAGGTCGTGGATGGCGGCCAGCGCGGTGATGACGCAGTCGAGAAAGGTCTCCGGTATCGGTGCGCCATCCGCCGTTCGTACCGCATCGGTGAGCAGGTGGCCACCCACGTGACGCACCAGCATCAGGCTGCGACCAGGCAGCGTGCGCCGCGAGCCGTCAGGCGCGGTGAACTCGCGGTCGTGCTGCAGGGTTCTGACGATCTCCCGGCCACCCTTGTTGAGCGTGGCCGTCAGCGTGCCTTGCATGATGCCGTTCCAGTTGCCGTAGACACGTGCCTTGTCTTCGGCGTCCACCGCAGCAACGGAATCCTCGCAGTCCATGATCGTGGATATCGCACTCTCCAGCACCACGTCCCTGATACCTGCCGCGTGCTGACGGCCGACAGGGTGTTCGGGATCGATAACCAGTTCCACGTGCAGGCCATGATTCACCAGCAGCACGTGTGTGAGGCGGCCGTCGGCGTCCCTGTAGCCGACGAATGCGTCCGCATTGCGAAGGATCGTCTTCGTGCCGTCGGACAGATCCAGGTTCAGTCTGCCATCGTGAACGGTCAGCGCCGTTACGTGCTGCCACGTTCCATGCTGCAGCGGTGCGCAGCTGTCGAGAAACCCGTTGGCATATTCGATGACGCGTCCACCACGCTCCGCATCGTACACACCGGGGTCCGACTGCGTTACCGCGCCGATGACATTCGTGCCGTACAGTGCATCGTAGAGACTTCCCCAGCGCGCGTTGGCCGCGTTCAGTGCATAGCGGGCGTTGTCCACCGGTACAACCAGCTGTGGACCGGCAAGCGTTGCGACTTCGTCATCGACATTCGCGGTGGTTACCGTGAACGGCGGCCCTTCAGGAGTCAGGTAGCCGATCTCAGTGAGAAACCCGCGGGTTGCGTTGCTGTCCGGTGGATTGCCGGTGTGCGAACGCAGCCAGGCGTCAATCTCGGCCTGTAGACGGTCACGTTCGGCGAGGAGAGCGGCATGGCGGGGGGCCAGCGTCGAGACGATCTCCGCCAGCAGTGTCCACACCTGCTCGCTGGCAATCCCCGTTCCCGGTGCAATTTCCCGATCCACCAGTTCGTACAGGCAGCGGGCGATGTCAAGGCCACAGGCCCGTGTGTATTCAGTCATTCCGGTTTCCGTATGTAACAACACTGCCGGGCTGCGGCAGTCAATGAGCATGGCGGCGTCTAGCCGACGTCGGCGACGAGTCCTGCCTGTTCGATGCCGTACCGGCATGCCGCTTCGTCCTCGTCCCCCGTGCCGCCACTGGCACCGGCGGCACCTATGATCGTGCCGGCGGCATCCCGTATCAGCACGCCGCCGGGCTGCGGCAGGAATCGGCCCTGCGCTGTCGCGGCAAGAGTGATCATGAAGTTGGGGTTTTCCTTCGCGCGTTTGGCGAGTTCCCGGCTGGACACGTCCATGGCAACCGAGCCCCATGCCTTGCCGCGGGCGACATCGAAGCGAAACATGCTGGCACCGTCCTCGCGCTGCATTGCCTTGAGTTCCCCGCTGTGGTCCAGCACTACAACAGTGACGGGCCGGATGCCCATCTCACGAGCCTTGATCAGCGCATGTTTGATGATCGCGTTCGCGGTAGTCAGGTCGAGTTGCGGCATCTGGCCTCCAGGGATGTAACTGCAAGTGAATTCGGATGTTAAATCAGATGGCCAGGATCAGCGCTCGGGCGATTCGCCAAGCACCGCAGGCACTTCGCCCAGCGTCGAGCCGTCAGGCAGCGTGACAGCGATGAACTGCCCGCCACGCTCATCGCTGCGCAATGGATGGACGATAACCGTGACTTCGTCACCAGGTTGTAACGAATTGCGGCGCCATCCTCCACGCGCGAGTATCGTGGCCGGGTTCATTTCCACGGTCCACGTTGCCGTGTCGCCACTTTCGTCGGTGACGTTCATGTGTATCCAGGAATGGGGATTACTCCAGCTGAACGATGTGATGGTGCCATTCAGGCTGATCGTGCGTGTGCGATCGAACACCGCCGGGGAGTGATGTGCCTGAACGACGCCCGCCAGGATCGAGGAGACGACAAGGCAGGCGATCATGGTCGGGGGCGGGCGATAGAACTGAATTCGCATGACGTGGATTCCTCGCATCTCAGCGGCCCGGGTTCATCAGCACTTCCGACGATGTGCTCGGCAGGTTCTCATTCATCGACGGGAAACAGGTGACTTCGGTGATGTCTCCATCGCGGACGCGGTTCCAGCGCTTGGTGCGCTGCCACTCGCCGGCCCAGTTCACCGGATCGGTCATTGTGAACTCGATCTCCAGCTGCCCGTTGTCCGCCATGCGCACACGTTCGACGATCCGCAGCTGGTCGCTGGCCGGAACGGCGATGTCACCGGAGCTGATCCAGTGGTTGTGTCCGGGGAAGTGGCGCGTATCGATCACGAGTTCGTCGCCTTCCCACCAGCCGATGGACTCGCCGTTGAACGCAGGGACCACGATATCGGGATCGGTGTGTGTGCGGCCATCCATGTAGACGATGCGCACGCTGTTCATGAAATGGCTGATCATGTAGATCGAGGTGGGCAGCTGGATCATCGCGATCGGCCATACCCGCGTCATGATCAGGGGCATGCCCGCCGGCCAGCACTGACCAATGTCGTCGCGATAGACACGGCCCTGTTCGGAAGCCTCGATGGATGCCTCGTAGTGGCTCTGCGCTGCGGCTGTGAGTTCCGGAAACGGCGGGCCGAAGCGCCACGAGGTGGCATCGAACTGCAGATCGATGAACCACAGTCCGGTGAGATCAAAGGGTGGCTGCGAGCGGGAGAGGGCAAGATTTTCCGGGTCGAGGGTGCTGACCCCGAGCCATTGACTGCCATCCGGCGGACCCTGGGTCACCTGCTGGGCAGGGACCAGCGGAGAAATCAGCAGCAACAGACATCCAGCGGCAGTTGCGGCCCGGCTCATGTCAGTCATGCTTCCCCCCTGTCGTGTCTTGCCTGCCTGCCCGCTGCCGTCCGGATTTCGCGTGTTGCACCCGTGCCGCGGGTACCGCTGAGGCCGGCTGCGGGCCAGCATGTTGGCCGATTGTAGCGTATTCGGCTGTCCGTACCGGCGCCTCAGATCTCTCCCTTGCGGATGCAGGCGGCCAGGTGCTCCGTGGCCGCACCGGCGGTGCTGCCCGGCCGCGGTTCGAGGGGCGGCACCATCGTCTTGCAGGCCGCGATCGCAAACGGGCAGCGGGGATGAAAGGCGCAGCCCGGTGGCGGGCTGATCGGGCTTGGGGTCTCGCCGGCCAGCGGCACGCTGGTGCGCCGCCGGGCGGGGTCGGGCCTGGGGATCGCTGCGATCAGCGCCCGCGTATAGGGGTGCATTGGCGAGGAAAAAATCGCCTGTACCGGGCCTTTCTCTACGATGCGGCCCAGATACATGATGGCGATGGAGTCACTGACATGTTCGACGACCGACAGGTCGTGGCTGATGAAAATATAGGTGAGCCCGAGTTCGCGCTGCAGGCGTACCATCAGATTCAGCACCTGACTCTGCACCGATACGTCCAGTGCCGAGACCGGTTCATCGGCGATCACGAGTCTGGGGTCCAGTGTCAGCGCGCGTGCGATGCCCACCCGTTGGCGTTGCCCACCGGAGAATTCGTGCGGGTAGCGTTCCAGGAGATTGCCGGTCAGGCCCACGGTCTCCAGCAGCGCCCGTACTTTCTCGATCTGCTCCTCGCGCGTGCCCATCCGGTGCACCACCAGCGGTTCCCGGACGATCTCGCCCACCGTCATGCGTGGATTGAGGGAGGAATAGGGGTCCTGGAAAATCATCTGCACTTCGCGGCGCAGCCGGAACAGCGTCTCCCTCGACGCACCCGTCAGGTCGTTGCCATCGAACAGTACACGCCCGTCGGTGGGCTCTTCCAGTCGGATCAGCGTGCGCCCCAGCGTGGACTTGCCGCAGCCGGATTCACCGACCAGTCCCAGTGTTTCACCGGCATGCACCGTGAAACTGACATCATCCACCGCCCGAACGTCGCCGATTCTGGCGCCGAACACGCCGCCGCGAACGGGATAGTATTTCTTCAGGCGCTCGACCTGCAGCATCGGTGCCGGCGACGTCACGTGAGCGCTCCCTCGAGAGGATAATGGCAGGCGACCCTGCCGGTGTCGTGTGCTCTGAGGGCGGGATCCTCCCGGTCGCACCGTTGCTGTTCACGCGCCGAGCGCTCGCGGCGGCGCGTGCAGCGTGCCGCGAAGCGACATCCCTCGGGCGGATCCAGCAGGGACGGAACGACGCCCTCGATCGTCGGCAGCAACGCCTTGTGGCCCACGCCCTTGCGTGGAATGCTCAACAGCAGGCCGCGCGTGTACGGATGACGGCATTGCGTGAACAGGTCGCCGACCTCGCCCTGTTCGACGATTCGTCCGGCATACATCACGGCGACCTGATCGCACATTTCCGCGACCACACCCATGTCGTGGGTGATGAAGATCACCGCTGTGCCGGTGTTCTCCTGCAGTTCGCGTATCAGGTGGAGGATCTGCGCCTGGATGGTGACGTCCAGTGCGGTCGTCGGCTCATCGGCGATCAGTACCCTGGGCTCGCAGAGCAGCGCCATGGCGATCATCACACGCTGCTTCATGCCGCCCGACAGTTCGTGCGGATACGCCATCAGGCGTGATTCGGGCTCGGAGATGCCGACGGTCTGGAGCATCTGCGCCGAACGCCTGCGTGCCGTCGCACGGTCCATGCCGAATCGGAATCGCAGTACCTCGCCGAGCTGCTTTTCGATCGTGAAGACGGGATTGAGCGAGGTCATCGGATCCTGAAAGATCATCGCGATTTCCCTGCCGCGAATGGCGCGCAGTTCCTCGGAGGTCATGCGCAGGATGTCGCGTCCCTCGAAGCGGATCGTACCGCCAGTGATGCGTCCGGGCGGGCAGGGTATCAGGCGCAGAATCGATGCCGCGGTGACGCTCTTGCCACAGCCGGATTCGCCGACCAGCCCCAGTGTCCTGCCGGCGGGGACATCGAGGGACACGCCGTCGACGGCATGCACCAGGCCGGCCTCCGTGTCGAAACCCACCGACAACTCTTCAATCTGCAGTATGGACAAAGTCGTACCCCGAGTAATGCCGCCGAACCCTTCGCGGCTGTGTCTTGCGTGACTGGCTTCTTACTGAAAGCGTCGTTTGACGTCCCAGTGGTCGCGGTCGATGTCAGGATCGACCGGCAGCGCTTCTCCGTTGCGCATGGCCCGCTCAAGATTGGCACGGCGTTCCGGGTCGATCCATTGCACGAGATAGTCGGTAATGCCCTGGGTACGGCGCGGGAAGTAGAATTCGGGGAACTGGATGTAATCCCAATAGGCGACCCGAATGTACGGAGCCGCCCAGAAAGGGATGTAGAACGCTTCCTCATGGACGATCTCGTCGACGCGCCACAGTGCCTGCTGCCTGGCGTCGAAATCCAGATCCTCTTCGTAGATCCGGATCAGTTCGTCCACTTCTTCCGTGCCGAATCCCCAGATGTTGTTGTTGTTGATTGCGTCCCTGAACTCGGTGTGCAGGTACTGGCGAGGCGCGGGATAGAACGGCGTGGTCCGGCCCGTCACGGTCATCTCGTACTTCCTCTCCAGACCACGTTCGAACGCGGTGCCTGGTTCAAGCAGGCGCAGGCGCATATCGACCCCGGCACGGCGGTATTCCTGCTGCATCACCGTCAGGTGCCGCTCCAGTCCCTTGTTGCCGTAGATCACCGTGAAGCTGGCTTTCTCGCCATGCTCATTCACGAGGATGTCGTCGGTATCGGTGCGTGTGAACAGCAGTCCGCGCACCGCACTGCCGACGCGACTGAGCAGCGACGGATCGCGCAGCGCTTCCGGTCGTCGGTAGCCGGCCCGTTCGAGGTGTTCCCTGGCCCTGACCGGATCGAACGAATAGCCCGGCAGATCGGGATTGGCGTATTCCGTGCCATCGAAGAAAGACACCTGACGAAAATATTCATTGAACATCAGGTTGCGGTTCAGGCGATCGAAATTGAACAGGTACTGCATCGCTTTGCGGAAATCCCTGTTCTGGAAGATCGGCGCCTCCAGATTCATGTGCAGTCCATAAACGCCGTTCGGCATGTCGACGAACACGCGGCTGCGGCGCAGCCAGCCGTTGCGTACCGCCTCGAAGGTGTAGTCCTCGTTCCAGACCTTTGCCGTACTCTCCACGGCCATGTCGATCTCGCCACGGCGCAGGTAGTCCAGCATCCGCTCGCGCGGAATCACGCGCAGATGGATGCGATCGAAGTTGTACATGCCTTCGAAATAGTGCTTGCCGTCGCCCCACCAGTCCTGTATCCGCTCAAAGGTGACCGATTCGCCTCTGGCCACGGACGACACCACATAGGGGCCGACGGCGATCTGCGGCTGGTTGGTCGTGCGGCTGACCCAGGTGTCATCCAGCACGATGGCGTGTCCGGGCGATGGCCACAGTCCGGCGTAGTCGTACAGCGGGCGCCAGCTGGGTCGGGTGCCGACGATACGCAGCGTATGGTCGTCGATTGCATCCACGGACTCGAAGTACTGGTCCGTGTAGTTGTTGTAGAACGGATCAACGATATGGTCGGAGCGCATCATTTCGTACGTGAAGACGAAATGGTCCGCGGTGATCGGCGTGCCGTCGCTGAACCGGGCGTCGGGGTCGAGGCGGAAGTAGATGGTGCGCTGATCTTCCTGCACGGACCAGTGCGTCGCCATCATCGGGATGAAGTTGTCGGTGACCGGATGCAGTGAGACCAGTCCGAAACTCATTGTGAACGCACGATTCCAGCCGGCGAACGCATCGTTGGAATTCGGCCCCATCAGCCGGAAGGTCATCGGGTAGGCGTCGATCATGTAGTTCAGTGTGCCGCCGCGCAGTGCTTCGGATGACCCGATGGGCGGATCGTCGAAGTTGGTTTCCCAGACAACGTCGTCGGGCAGCACGACGCGGTCATTCTGCGCCATGGCGTCGCAATGGAGCAGGGCCATGGCAACCAGTGCCGTGGCAGCGGTAGTGGTCCGTTTTGTCATGGCCAACCTCCGCAGGGGTTATTCGTAGCGCGACAGCTGCTTCGGATCGAAGGCTTCGCGTACCGATTCACCAATGAACACCACCAGCACCAGTGTGATGGTGATGGCGCCGAACGGTGCCAGTGTGAGCCAGAGACGGTCCCGGTTCTCCGGCTGCAACGCCTGATCGATCAGCTCACCCCAGCTTGGTGTGGGCGCCGGCAGTCCGTAACCAAGGTAGTCCAGACCTGTCAGCGCGAACACCGCGCCCACGATGGCGAACGGGGTGAACGTCACCAGGGGTGTCAGACAGTTTGGCAACAGATGGCGGAAAATGATCCGTAAATGTGAGGCGCCGTATGAGCGTGCCGCCAGACAGTACTCGCGCGTCTTCTCGCGGTACATCTCGGTGCGCATGTAGAAGGTGATCGTGATCCATTGAAATATGGCCATGATCAGCAGCAGCAGCCAGAATGTGGGCGCAAACAGCGCTGCCATGATGATGACCACGTACAGAAACGGCACCGCGATCAGGACTTCGATCAGGCGCTGACTGACGATATCGAACTTGCCGCCCAGGTAGCCCTGCAGACTGCCGATGGCCACGCCGATCGCCTGGCCGAACAGCACCAGGAACAGCGCAAAGAAAATCGAGATGCGGAAGCCGTACAGCAGGCGGGAGGCCACATCGCGTCCCTGGGAGTCGGTACCGAAGTAGTGCCGCCGACGCAGGTCGGGTGCGGTTGGCGGCACCTGGCCAAGGCCGTGCACCCATGGCAGTGAGCCGGTCAGCGTCAGGCCGATCAGATCGCCGGTTGCCGAATGGTCGGGATCGGCCAGCACGGATTCGATCTCGCCGCTGTGGATGAGATCGGCCAGCTCGTCGAGACGGTCGCGACGCGCCATCCACTCGGCCAGAACCGGGTCGCCGTCATCCAGCGCCAGCTGTATCTCGTGCAGAATTTCGTTGTACCAGAAGTCACTCTGGTACGGGTCCCAGGGTATGGGCGGCATGACCACATGGTTGCGACGATTCGGGTAGCGCGCCTCGAGCGCGGCCAGTGCATCCGGATCGTCGCCGATGGCTGTGCGTTCGCGGTTGTACAGGAAGCGCTCTGTTCGCCATTCACGCTGCAGGCGCAGATACTCGGTTTCCAGGTCGACCATGTTCCACGCCGGTGGCGGCGCCTGCCCGAAGGTTTCCATGCTGATGTACTGGAAGGTGGGCAGGTAGGGCCGGCCTTCGTACCAGACCAGCAGTGCCCGGCTCTCGGCCAGGTAGGGTGCGAAGATGGACAGCACGATGGCGGCGCACAGGATCAGCAGCGAGTAGTAGCCGCGTCGGATGCGGCGGAAGCGTTCAATGCGTCGCCGCGTGATCGGATCGATGCGCAACCATGCCATGGAGGGTTACTCGAAGCGTACACGCGGATCGACGGTGGCGACCGCCAGATCCGACAACAGATTGCCCAGCATGAGAATGACGCTGGAAATCACCAGAAAGCCCATCACGATCGGAAAGTCGCGTGCCTGGATCGCTTCGAAAGACAGCAGCCCCACACCCTGGATGTTGAATACGCGCTCGATCAGGAAACTGCCGGTAAGGAAAATGCCCAGCAGGCCGCCGATGCTGGTCGCGAGCGGTATCAGCGAATTGCGCAGCGCGTGCACGAACACCGCCCGGCGGCGTGTCAGTCCCTTGGCCAGGGCCGTGCGCACATAGTCGGAGCTCATGTTCTCGATCAGGCTGTTTTTCATCAGCATTGTGGTAATGGCGAACGAGCCGGCCAGATAGGCGATCAGCGGCAGTATCGAGTGCCAGAGGATGTCGCGTATCTGCGCGAACAGCGACATATCGGCGAAGTCCGGCGAGCGGAAGCCGCCGAGCGGGAAAATTCCGTACCGTACGGCGAGCAGATTGCTGAGCACGGCGCCCAGCGCGAAGCCGGGGACGGCATAGCCGACGAAGATCAGCACCGACGTCATGTTGTCCACGTAGGTGCGGTGGCGGATCGCCTTGAGGATGCCCAGCGGAATGCAGATGCCATAGGTGAAGAACGCCGTCATCAGGCCGTAGTAGATCGATATCGGCAGCCGTTCGACGATGACGTCGATGACCGGCTCGTTGTAGCGGAACGACTCGCCCAGGTTCAGCCGTACGGCGTCCCACAGCCAGCCGCCATACGCCACGAGGAAGGGTTTGTCGAAGCCATAGTATTCCCTCAGGCGCGCAAGCTGTTCTTCGGGGATGTCGAGCTGGACGCGGACGTTGCCCGCGGCGGCGGCTTCGCCCATCCCGCCGCCGGCCATGGCCAGCCGCAACTGGTCGATCTGACCGCCGGGTACGAACTGACACAGCAGGAAGGTGAAAAACGTGATTCCGAGGAACGTCGGAATCATCAGCAGCAGTCGACGCGCGACATAGTCGCGCAAGGCCTCTCCACGTGACTTCAATTCTGCCTCACCCCGACCTCGCCGTGATATGACTGCCCCGCAAGAATAGCAAGGGCAGGGGCGCTCCACGAGATTGATTGACGGATTTTCGCCCCGGATCTGCACTTCGGTGGAGCACGGCGCCGGGTCGGGCCAGCAGCGGGCATCGGATTCGCGTGCCTGATCGGGATGCTCATGGTTCGACCCGCGAATATCCACTAGAATGCTCGGCCCCATGAGCATCGGATTCCAGTACTTGACCGGCGGGACACGTCTCGCTGCGCCGGATACGGCCTGTTGCCGTGCCGTGGCTGTGCGTGCCGGCAGCGGACTGTCGCAAGGCGGGGATGTCTGGTGACCGACGCTGCATTGATCTGGCTCTCGTTCGGCGTGCCGCTCGGGGGTATGGCGGCTATCCTCGCGACCCGGCGACTGCCGGCTCTGCGCGACACCATCACGGTGCTGACAGCACTGGCGATGTTCCTCTCGGTGGCGCAGCTGCTGCCGCGCGTGATGGCAGGTGGCCGCCCGGAGGCGCTGCTGCTCGAGCTGGTTCCCGGCCTGACCATCGCATTCGCCGTGGAGCCGCTGGGCATGATGTTCGCGCTGCTGTCATCGGGCCTGTGGGTGATCACGGCGCTGTATGGCATCGGCTATATGCGTGGCGCGAAGGAGAGGCACCACACGCGGTTTCACGCGTTCTTCGCGATTTCGCTATTCAGCGCAACTGGAATAGCTTTCGCGCAGAACATGCTGACACTGTTCGTTTTTTATGAGCTCCTGACGCTGGCGACATACCCGCTGGTCGCCCACAAGGGCACCGACGAGGCCAGACGCGGTGCGCGCACCTATCTTGGCCTGCTGCTGGGCACCTCGATCGGCTTCCTGCTGCCGGGCATGATTCTCACCTGGTGGCAGGCGGGCACGCTGGATTTCCAGGCCGGGGGCATCCTGTCCGGTGTGGCCGCGGGCACCGGTGCGCTGCTGCTGGTGCTGTACATGTACGGCATCGGCAAGGCGGCGCTGATGCCGTTTCACCGCTGGCTGCCGGCGGCCATGGTGGCGCCGACGCCGGTGTCGGCGCTGCTGCACGCCGTGGCCGTCGTCAAGGCCGGCGTGTTCACGGTGCTGAAGGTCAGCATCTACCTGTTCGGGCTCGACTATCTGCGCGAGCTGTGGACCAGCGAGCTGATGCTTTACATCGCCACGTTCACGCTGCTGGCGGCGTCGCTGGTGGCGATGGGTAAGGACAACCTGAAGGCAAGGCTGGCGTATTCCACGGTCAGCCAGCTGTCGTACATTGTCGTGGCTGCCATGCTGGTGAGCCAGGTGGCGGCGATTGGCGGCTCCATGCATATCGTCATGCACGCTTTCGGCAAGATCACGCTGTTCTTCTGCGCCGGCGCCATCTATGTGGCCACGAAGAAGACCGAGATCAGCCAGATGGATGGCCTGGGACGGCGCATGCCGTTCACCTTCGCGGCGTTTTTCCTCGGCGCGCTGTGCGTGATCGGCATCCCGCCCATGGGCGGCGTGTGGAGCAAGTGGCATCTGTTCATGGGGGCATTCGATGCCGGCTACGTGCTGGTTGTCGCCGTGCTGATGCTGAGCACGCTGTTGAACATCGCCTACCTGATTCCGCCGGTGGTGCGGGCCTTTCTGTATGCACCGGCGCCTGCTGATGGCTCTGCTGGTGGCGCTGCCGGTGGCGCGGGCGATGCCGCTGCGGGCCTGCGAGAGGCGCCACTGTTGTGCGTGGTGCCGCTGTGCCTGACGGCGCTCGGCGGCGTTGCCTTGTTCTTCTTCGCGCCGACACTGGCTGAGTTCCTGTCGGGCATGTTCACGACCGTGCAGACTGTCACGGGCTAGGGACGGAACGGATATGCATCTGGGCAAACTGCTGGAAGCGCTGGTCAACCGCGGCAAGCTGCTGCGGCGCATCATGTACGTGCTGCTGGCGGGGCTGGTGATCGCCGATATCCTGATTCCGTCGGCCTACGACCGCTTCCCGTGGGAAAGCATCGGTGGGTTCGGCGCGTTCTACGGTTTCGCCTCCTGCGTGCTGATCATCGTGGTGTCCAAGGCGCTCGGCTATCTCGCGCTGTATCGTAACGAGAATTACTACGACGACGCCGGCGACGCATCCGGCGTCGGCCATCGTGATCGCGATGGAGGTAGCTCATGAGCGGAGCTTTCGGCGCCGTGCTGCATCCGTCGCTGCTGCTGTTCACTGGTGCGATCGTCATTGCCATGCTGCGCGGTCGTGCGCAGCAGGTGGGCATGCTGGCGCTGTCGGTGCTGGTGATCGCCGCCGTGCATACGCTGCCCACCGGCAGCTTCGGCACGCTGCAGCTGTTCGGCCTGGAGCTTGCGCCCATGCGCGTGGACTCGCTGAGCATGGTGTTCGCCTCGGTGTTCTCCATCATCACGCTGATCGCATCGATCTATGCGCTGCACGTGAAGGACACCGGCCAGCATGTCGCGGCCTATGTCTACGCAGGCTCAGCCCTGGGCGTGGTGTTCGCCGGCGATCTGGTCACGCTGTACGTGTTCTGGGAGCTGATGGTGTTCTCGTCCGTATGGCTGATCTGGTGCCGGCGCAATCCGGTGTCCATGGCCGCCGGGTTCCGCTATCTGCTCGTGCATGCGGCCGGCGGTGTCGTGCTGCTCGGCGGTGTGATCCTGTATGCGATGCAGACGGGCTCAGTGACGTTCGATCGCATCGACGCCGGGGATCTCGCGTTTTATCTGATCCTGGTCGGATTCATGATTAACGCGGCGGTGCCGCCGCTGCATGCCTGGCTGTCGGATGCCTATCCGGAGGCCACCGTCACCGGCGCGATCTTCATGAGCGCGCTGACGACCAAGACCGCGGTCTACACGCTGATTCGCGGCTTCCCGGGCACGGAGCTGCTGATCTGGCTGGGCGTGATCATGGCGCTGTGGGGCGTGGTGTACGCGGTGCTCGCCAACGACATTCGTCGCCTGCTGGCGTATCACATCATCAGCCAGGTCGGTTACATGGTGGCCGGCGTCGGCATGGGCACGACGATGGCGCTGAACGGCGCCGCCTCGCATGCGTATACGCACATTCTTTACAAGGCGCTGCTGTTCATGGGCGCAGGTGCCGTGATTCACATGACCGGCCGCGCGAAGCTGACCGAGCTCGGCGGGCTGTATCGCTGGATGCCGATCACGCTGCTGTTGTATATGGTGGGCGCCTTCTCGATTTCGGCGTTCCCGCTGTTCTCCGGCTTCGTCAGCAAGACCATGGTCGTGGAGGCGGCGGCGCTGGACGGTCGCGCCTGGGTGTGGCTGCTGCTGTCGCTGGCCTCCGCCGGCACGTTCCTGCACACAGGACTCAAGCTGCCGTGGTTTACGTTCTTCGGTAAGGATTCGGGTCTGCGTCCGAAGGAAGCGCCGCCGAACATGCTGATCGCGATGGCGATCGCCGCGGCGCTGTGCGTGTTCATCGGCGTGTATCCGGACCCGATGTACGCACTGATGCCGGCCGTGGTCGACTACAACCCGTACACCACCGGCCACATTCTTTGGGAGCTGCAGCTGCTGCTGTTCACCGGCGTCGGCTTCTTTATGCTGCTGCGTCATGTGGGCGGCGAGGCGAAGATCAGCATCGATACCGACTGGGTCTACCGCAAGCTGCTGCCGGTCACGGCCCGCTTCGTGCGCGACATCGGCAACCTGCTCTGGCAGGCCACGTTGGGCGCACTGATGGATCGCATGCGCTGGGTCATGGCGAATCTGTCGCGCTACCACGGCCCGAAGGGCGTGCTCGCCAGCACCTGGCCCACCGGCAGCATGGTGCTGTGGGTGGCGGTGATACTGGTGGCATCGCTGTTGATCTACTACCTGTAGGGTGAGATCGCGCTTCAGCGGAAGCGGCATCTTTCTGGAACGCGCAGCTGACCGACCTCTAGCCCCGGAGGCGGTCCCCATCGGTCATAACGGCCATTCCGCGTATCAAGCCTGGCCGGAACAGGCGGGTTAAAATGCCTATCCACTGAACTCGATGGCCTATTTTTGAAAGGTCATGTTCAACCTTTCAGGCGCTCATACGCCTGCTTGACCGTGCGTAGCTCCTCAGGCGCGCATCTTCACACTTCTGAATGGTCAATTCAGGGTGTCCACTAAACCGTAGAACCGCCACGTCCGTCTTCAGCCGGCGTTATGCGGCACCCGCGCGCCGCCTGTTTCTTCCGTCCACCTAATTTCGTCACCCGGCTAACGTTTGACAGCCATAGTAAACTAGTTTACGTTACAAACCTATGAGAGCGGTAGCAGGGTGAAGAACGGGAGGGGCTCATGGCTGAAGGTATTCAACAGGCGAAGGATGACATCGCCTTCATCAAGGGATTTCTGGGGAGCGATGGCCGGGCACCAGTGGCCGTTGGGCATTTCTACTTGCTGCTCGGTGTCGTTGTCTCTGCCCATGCATTGCGGGAATTCGGCCTCGACATGGGCTGGGAGCTGCCCAGCCTCCTCACCGCGTACAAGCCGTGGGATATGCTGGGCTTGTTTCTCATCGGCATTGGCATCAGCTGCACACTCATGTGGCGGCACGGCCAGGCATTGCCGGACGACCCGCGAGACCTCAATCCTGCTTCGCGCGCTGCCCTCTCGGCCTGGGGCGCGGTGAGTTTTTCCGTTGTCGCCGGCGGCTTCAGCCTCTGGCTTGCGCTTGGCGTCGAAGGGCTGCCGGTCTCAGGAACGATCCTTTTCGCCGTTGGATACAGCATAGGCTGGAGTGTGACTCACACCGTTCACCGTGTAGGGTGGCACAAACTCGTCGCCTGGGGTTTCATCGTCTGGGCCGTGGCGATCGGCGCGGTGGCGGGATCGCCCTGGCTGACACTCGTGATCGCTCTCGGCCTGCTATTGCTCTTCGCCGTTCCAGGGTTTCGCATCATCCGGGAGGCCGGCGCGTCTCGGCAGGCTGGCGCCAGGGACTAGCCGGTGGCCGCCTTTGACATCGACAGCATCGACGATGTTATTCACGGCCGGCTGCGCCTGGGAATCATGGCGCATTTGGTCAATGCGGGCGTGGCGGATTTTAATGAGCTGAAGTCCGTGCTGGGCGCCACACAAGGCAATCTCTCGGTGCATCTGCGCAAGCTGGAGGACGCCGGCTACGTCACCATCGAAAAGGGCTATCTCGGACGCAAGCCCAACACAAAGGCGCGGCTGACGACGAAAGGCCGTAAGGCCTTCGCCGCTTATCTCGACGGCCTGAGCCGATTGATCGATGACGCGCGGTAATTACCGATGGCGAGCCATCTGATTGTGCCAAGGTGCGCGTGGTGCGGCTAGCGCGCCCATCAGTCCCGCGAACTCTTGACCGGCTGGGCGATCATTGCGCAGCATGCGCCGACAGCGCGATATGTCGAGGGAGGAGGAGCGAATGGCGGAGATGTTTGCCGGCGTGCGCTGCCGGCGCATCCGAGCCGCGCGCCGCCGCAGGGTGAGCTGTCGATCTGATCCGCTCTCCACGCTCTCCACCGCCCGGGGCACCGCGCTGCGACGGGCAGGTTTTGGCTTCTGTCAGGCGGTCGTCCGTGCGCAGCGGCATTTCCAGCAGAAAGGGGAAGATTCTGACGCCGATGGCGATCCCGACCGAGCCGCCAGTGCAAATCCAGCCGGCCCCAATCGATCACGGGCGGGCCCGCGAACTCACATAACGGCCATTCCGCGTATCAAGCCTGGCGGGAACAGGCGGGTCGAAATGCCTATCCCCTGGAATATGTGAGCGTGCTTCTTCCGAAAGAAATTGACTAAAACTCTAGACAATGGTATATACAGTGACAACGTAATCGCGGAATAGGGGCGTTTCAATGAAATCCATAACCCGTATATATTTCTCGATCATAATGTTGCTATCATGCGGAATAACTTACGCATGCATGAATTTCGACTTCGGCTCGCCGCACTGGCCCCTGTGGAATTGGGCATGTGATTACCCAGAAGATAGTGATTGCGGGTGGGACGAATTGTGCATTCGGGTCTGGTGCGGTCACGATAGCTGCCAGTATCCCATTCAAGGCTACGCGCAAGGCTGCGGCAGCCACAGTTTGTGCGTTTATGTTTACTACAACGCTTGTATTGGCGGTGGGCTTTGCACGTAGTGCGGCGGGGTAGCGTGCGTAGCCGATGATGGGCACGTATGGTAGGTGCTTTGGTCCACAGTCTACCCGGAATTTCTGTCCTCAATTTTTTCGCTAATTCTTTTTAGCGGGCCATAGGAACAGTCGCTATCTATGTCTAAGAGACTTCGTTGCAAGGATTTTGGAGAGTCACTATGAGAACGCTTACTTGGACCGCGATCTTGGCCGTTGTATCCGCTGCCTCAACACTTGGAATGTTTCAGCTGTTCGCGCAAGATGGGGCAGCGCTACGTGTGCCGCTGACGCTCGAATATTCTGAACAGACGTTCTTGAGTACTGGCGAGGTCAGGCAAGTTCGGTTAACTCACGCCGTGCGCGATGACGGGTCAACGGTCGAGGCGACGCAGTACCGGGACGAGGACGGTGTACTGCAAGAGGTAAGATCGATAGTGGACTTGGATGCGGCCACAAAGACTGTGGTAGCGTCAGCGGCGAGATCTACCACAACCTACTATTACACCGAGCAACAAGTTGGAAACATTCGCGGGCAGCATTTTCAATGCGCCGATGGCGTGCCGACAGACGATTTGGTTCTCGGTTACCATGTGCGCTCGCGTACAGATGATCTGACCACGCCGTTAGGTGACGGCTACAAGAGCATCACCTACAACGCTCCTGAACTCGGATGTTTGCCACTCGTCGCTGATCTGTTCAAGATCGGACAGGACGGTTCGGAGCGGAGAGTAAAGCACACGAGCGTCGTCGCGATTAGTCTCGGAGAGCCCGACGCGACGCTTTTCGTCGTCCCTTCTGACTATGCCGAGCTGTCGCCGGCAGAATATGCAGCAACGGTTGCGCCGTCACCGGATCTTGATAGCAATCTCTTAGTCGACAGTCTAGAGTCCAACTACCGGACCAATCGGTCCAACATCAATTGATCGGCCAACGCCACTGTCCGCTATCCATTCCTTGGCAAGGCCGCACTTGAGATTTGACCGGTCTGTTGAAGGCGCGACTTCCTGTGCGACTCTTGAAAGCGCTGGCAACGCGTTTGGCTCCACAAAAAAATTGTAGGGTGCCGTGGTCTCCAAACTACCTCCCGGCGCTGCGTATCTCGATCAGATTCTCACCGTCGTTCAAACGGATGACCGTCCAACCGCCGCTTGCAGCGAAGTTCAGGATGCTACCATCGCCGGATTCGGGCAGCCCGACTTCCCGAACCGCTGTGGCCGAGAAGCCCTGCTTACCCAGCCAACGGGCGAGCGAGGGCGGCAACTGGGCATCCACAAGGTAGCGCAAAGGCTCAGGCGGCGACGACAACGGGGTGATCGAAGTAACGCGCCGCATACGCGATCGCAGCGCGAATATCCTCCGATTCGAGATCCGGAAAGTCGGCCAGGATTTCCTTCTGCGTCGCGCTGTTGGCGAGCATATCCAGTACATCCTTGACCCGGATACGCATGCCACGGATGCAGGGCCGACCCCAGCATTGCTGGGGGTTGACGGTAACGCGATCTGCCAGCGTGGGGGTCAAGAACTGTCTCCCGTGAATATCCAGCATCGTTTCCTCTTCCGGCAGCTATTTCGATTTGCCCGCCTTGCTCGCCAACGGCTCTCCGTTCCAAAGACTCGATATGGGCGTGGCCGCTAACCTGTCCCCGAACGGCACGACGTCCGCGCTGTCGTAAAGAACCGCGCCGAAGGCGAAGCGATCTCCGCACGCCTCGGCCAATGCTCGCAGCCCCCCGAAGTCCCCGGCCTTCACCGTGGCGCTCGCCTTCACCTCAATCCCGACAATCATGCCGTCGTCGCGCTCCAGCACGATGTCCACCTCGCGCATATCCCGGTCCCGGAAATGGTGAGGCGTCAGCCGAAAATCAGAGGCCGTTATCAGCTTCAGCACTTCCGAGAACACGAAGCTTTCAAGCAGCGCGCGGAACTTTCCGCGATCAGCGTTGACCCTGTCGAAGGTCAGCCCGCGCACGCTGGCCAGCAGACCGGAATCGAGGAAGTGCCGCTTCGGTGTCTTCACGATGCGCTTCAGCGCATTGGTGAACCAGGGCTGCAGTGTCGCGATCAGAAACACCTGTTCTAGCAGCCCAACATAGCGCTGCCCGGTCTTGTGGCTGACATTGATTCCGGCCCCGAACCGCGAATAGTTGACCAGTTGACCAGAGTACTCGGCTAACAGCCGCACGAATTTCGGAAGCTCGGTCAGCTTCTCTACCTCCGCGATGTCCCGCAGATCGCGCGTGAGGACCGAGGTGAGGTAGGATCGCGCCCAGTCCTGCCGCCGTCGCTCGCTGTCGCGGGCGATCGCTTCGGGAAAGCCGCCGAGCAGGGCAAGTTGAACGAGATCGTCGCCAACAATCGCTTTGGGCTGATTTTGCAGCTTTCCCTCAAAGAGGCGCTCCAGAAAGCTCGGCGTCTGGCCTTCGATTTCTGCCCTTGCCAGCGGTAGCATCTGGAGGGTCTCCATCCGGCCGGCGAGACTGTCGGCGATCCGCGGCAGGGTAAGCACATTCGCCGAGCCCGTGAGGAGAAACCGGCCCGGACGATAATCCTCGTCAACCGTTTTCTTGATCGCCAGCAGTAGGTCGGGCGCGCGCTGGATCTCGTCGATGATGGCCCGGTCCAGGCCTCATCTCCGAATCCCTGGGCAATTAGGACTATTCGCTTCGGCTAGTTGGAAGTCAACACCCCGCTAATTGGTAGTCAGAAATTCGCGATCTGGAAAGCCTGTAGTTTCACCCGTTCCTGCACACAGGACTTAAGCTGCTGAGGTTTACGTTCTTCGGTAAGGATTCGGGTCTGCGTCCGAAGGAAGCGCCGCCGAACATGCTGATCGCGATGGCGATCGCCGCGGTGCTTTGCGTATTCATCGGCGCCTATCCGGATCCGATGTACGCGCTGATGCCGGCCGTGGTCGACTACAACCCGTACACCACCGGCCACATTCTCTGGCAGCTGCAGCTGCTGCCGGTCACGGCCCGCTTCGTGCGCGACGCCGGCAGCCGGCTCTGGCAGGCCACGTTGGGCGCACTGATGGATCGCATGCGCTGGGTCATGGCCAATCTGTCGCGCTACCACGGCCCGAAGGGCGTGCTCGCCGGCACCTGGCCCACCGGCAGCATGGTGCTGTGGGGTGGCGGTGATACTGGTGGCATCGCTGCTGATCTACTACCTGTAGGCAGAGATCGCGCTTCAGCTGAAGCGTCACTTTTCCGGAACGCGCAGCTGACCAACCTCCAGCCCCGGAGGCGGTCCCCATCGGTTGGTGCATCCCTGGAGGCGGCCCGAATCAGCGTCATTCATCGAGATTGACGCGTGCCTGAACGCCATGACCGAATTCTACGCTCTCGCTGTCGAGGCAGTGCAGGGACGCACGGCTTGGGGCGCGTGATCGCCGCCGCCAAGATTCAGCAGCAGGTGACGTGTGTCGAGATGCACGACGTGCGCGGTGCGACGGGCATAGGCCACGTCGTCGTCCTTGCTCTTCATTCACCATGCGCCATCGCTCCGGGCCGAAATTGACCTCGACAGAGCCGGTTGAGCCATTTGTTCGATCGATTACGCCTTAGAGGAGAGCAGCAGAATTCGGATGCTGTCACCAAGATGCGGAACAAGACCAGAAGTCCCTGGTGGTAATACGTGTGGGAGTAGAAGAGCAAATGAGCGTACGACGTATCAGCGCGCTGAGCTGTGTGGTTGTATCCTGGGCGGCAGCCGTCCTTACCGCCAATGCCCAGTCCATCCCGTCCCCTGCGCCGGACATGCCTCTGCCGCCCTGCACCTTCGTGGATGGCCAGTGGCACGGCGCCTGCCCTGCCGAGAGCGAGTACCTGTCGGGCTCGGCATCGGGGCGGTTCCTGCCAGGTGGCACCGTTCGCGTATCGGCCAACCCGGTGGATCCGTCCTGCGATGAGTGGAGGTTGAACACCGGCGTGGTTTCGCCACTACCTTGCTACTCGCGGGTGTCAGCCCCTCGCGTCGTGACGTGCGCCACGATCGACCTGTTCGATGATGAACGATTTCGCGAACTCCCATGCAGTCAGGCGCTGTACCTGGACACCGCCGATCTGCCCAATCCGCTGTTCACGACACGCCGACCAAGCGGCCATGAAGACTGGAACGGGGCCACGTCCTGCGGCGCGACGCCCAGTTACGCCGTGTACGTCTTTGGCGGCCCGGCCACCAATGAGGCTGCGGTGTGGAGAACCCGCGGACCGCTGGCCCTGACATGCGACATCACATTCGAAGGCCTGCGACGACCGGACGGACTGTACGGGCCGACCTGGGCGAAGGTAGAGGTAATGGTGAACCGTGCCGATTCCCCCGATAGCTATAACGGCACCGGCGTATGGTCGCAGTTCTACGTGCCCATCGACGGTGATCTGCGCTTCGGCAACGTGGACGTGGAAGTCGAAGCGGAAGGCTCGGTGACCGACGCCGATTGGGACAACGGCCGGGTGCTTGCCACCTACACGGCTACGGTGACCAGCCGCGGCGGCGAGGAAGCCGAGAACGTGCGGCTGGAGGTCACCTTTCCCCAGTATCTCAGTGTCCAGGAGATCTCCAACGAACGCTGTCGATTGAGCTCGGTCATCGATTCCGGCTATACCGGCGGCACACCGCCGCCTGGAAGCACAATGAATCCGGGCGGCCGTGTCGAATGCAGCTGGCCAACGCTGGATGTCGACGAATCCGACACCGTGGACATTGTCGCGCGCATTCTCAATGCGACGGACCTTCACGCGCTGCAAACCGGAGAGGTATCGGGCGCGCGGCCAGGAGTGTACTTCGTCGTGAGAGCTAACGATGACGCCGTGGATTCCAACAACGAAGCCATCGTGGCCGTCGACATCCCCTTCCGCAGTGGTTCGTACTCCGGAACGCGCGACGCGATGCGTGTTCTCGACCAGCACTTCAGCTACTCGACCTGGACTCTGCTGAGCGCATGCAACACTTACAAGGCGGAAATTCTTGAGCGCCTGGACAGTGTGCGCGCCGAGCATCCCCACGCATTTGCCAACCTGTCATATGGGGGCGTTACCAGCGGAAGCTACCAGATCGCGGGTATCAACCATGACTGGCTTACCGCCGGACACGTCGGAGTCGTGGTCTATGCGAAAGGCACCAACTATCGGGAAACAGGCATCATCATCAACGGTACCCCGACCCCGTCGCCGCTGAACTTTACGAGCGAGATTGGCCTGTACGGAAGTGTGCTCTCGCCATTGGGCACCACGAGGCTCACCTTCGCGACTTCCCTGAACGGCTACTACCTGCTCACACCCGCCAATCGCTTCCCCGGCTTCCCGGTCCCGGAGGCGCCGGCGATGACCGGCTTCGAGGGTCAGTACGCGGACAACCGCCATGAGTTTGTCATCGGGGGTGGCACACCGCCTGCGCCGGCTCCTGCCTCCGGAAGCGGCCTGTCCTGTTCCTTCGCGCCGGATGCCATGGTCGTGACCACGGCGAGTCCCGTGGAGATACTCGTGACGAATCCACTCGGGCAGCGGGTAGAGACCGAGGACGGCCGGATCGTGACGCAGGAACTCGATGGCGGAATTCATGCCATGGCGTTCCCGCATGAAGACGGCACGTATGGCTGGACGCTTGTGCTACCCGTCGACGATTACGACATCGAGCTTCGCGGTATCGCAGATGGGCACTATGAGCTGACGCTGATGACCTTCGACGAGACAGGTGCGCCAATCGAAGAAGTCACCTCCGGTTCGACTTTTCCCGGCCAGGTGCTGCAATACGAGTTCGCGGGTCCCGACCCAATCGCTGATCCGATACCCGATCCCGAACCGCCGATCGCCGCGCCCCCGCCCGCCGCCGTGCCACCCGCAGCCGCGCCACCTGCGCGGTCATCCCGCGGCGGTGGCAGCGCCATGGATCCGGTCCTGCTGTTAATGCTGATGGTGCTGGCGCTGATGGGTTGGCTTGCGCGTCAACGCGCCGCGTCGGCGGCCGCAAGATCGCCCAGATCGTGATAGGTGATGGCCAGATTATTCAGCAGGGTCGATGTGATCCGCAGGGTGCGCTGTCGATGTGATCCGCTGTCTGCTCTCTCCACCGCCATGGCCACCGTGCTGCGACGGGCTGGTGTTGGCTTGTGGCAGGCGCACGCCCATACGCAGTGGCATTTCCAGCAGAAAGGGGAAGATTCTGACGCCGATGGTGATCTCGACCGAGCTGACAGCGAAAATCCAGGCACCCCCGACCGGTCCGGGATCGGCTCGCAAACTCACATGACGACCATTCCGCGTATCAAGCCTGGCCGGAACAGGCGGGTTAAAATGCCTATCCGCCTACTGGCGTTGGCGATCGCGGCGATGCAAGCGAGGAGGGCGGCGGCACATATCGCCCGAGCTCAGAGAGCTGATCCGTCGCATGGCGCGGGAGAATCCCTTGTGGGGCCAGCGGCGCATCCAGGGCGAGCTCGCCAACCTGGGGTTCAACGTCAGCCCTCGAACCGTCGCAAAATACATGCGAAAGTGATGGAATGGCCAGCCTTCGCCGGGGTGGCGACAGTTCCTGTCGCAACATGCCAATGAAATCTGGGCTTGCGATCTGTTCACGGTTCAAACCGTCTGGTTCCGCACGCTCTATGTGTTCTTCGTGATTCAACATGGAACGAGGGAGATCATCCACGCCCGGGTAACCTCGCAGCAAATGACGGAAGTCTGCGAGGTCGATCGCGAGCCACCTCGCTTTCTGATCCATGATCGGGACGGCTGTTACGGTGCTGCGTTCAACCGCCGTGTGCAGTCGTTTGGCATCGAGCAGACACGCACGCCCGTGAAAGCTCCGAGAGCGAACACCATAGCGGAGCGTTGGGTGAGGACGGCGCGGGCCGAGTGTTTGGATTACAGGCTCGTGATGAGGCATCAGCATCTGCAGCGATTAATCGACGAGTATGTCGACTATTACAATCTATGGCGTCCTCATCGGAGCCTCGAGCAAACAGCTCCACGTAGACAAGGACGACCGCGCCAACGCGCGGCGCCCGGGACGATATTGGCTGAGCCGGTCCTTGGCGGGCTGCACCACGTTTATCGATACGCAGCGCGACAGGTTAGGTGGACAGAGTTGTTGCGCCGTTCACCAGGGGTTCGAGGCTGACGAAAATCAGATGTGTCACGTAATTCGGCGGCGGTAGGGCTTGGCAGGAGTCTGACAAAAAGCCCCCGGCAAAAAATGCCGGGGGCTCTTGCTGATACAGCAGGTTGCAGCTTACCGGCTGACCTGGAGGCTGGTCCCACCACCAGGGGCGCCAGTGCGGGTGTCACCGGCGGAAACCACCTTGACCCAGAGCGCATTCTGGTCCCTGAAGTACGAGGTCTCGCTGGCCCTGCGCAGCGCATCCAGGCTGCTTTGCTGAGTACCCGAAGCTGCTGTGGTGAATCCCGGCAGCTCGAAAATGACCCAGGAACCTTCGTCCATCTCGTTCAGGGTGAGGGACACGGTCGGCCTCTCGGTGGTCACTGTGATCTCGGTGCCGGATCGTACGTTGGTGCCGCCGGTCAGGTTGTACTCCTGGCCGTTGCGGCTGAGAACGACTGGCGGCTGAGCAGGCGCACCGCCACCAGGACCGCCGCCGGGGCCACCGCCGCCGAAGCCGCCGCCACCGGGGCCACCACCGCCGGGGCCGCCGCCACCGAAGCCACCACCACCGGGGCCACCGCCGCCGAAGCCGCCGAAGCCGCCACCGCCACCGCCGCCAACAGTCAGGCGCCCGATATCACCCGGGCACAGGGCAGCGTTCCAGGTGGGTTTGATCTCACAGGCTTCTGCGTCGACTGCGATACTGTCGTGGACGCCGTCATGGATTAGAACGTAGGAATCGGGACCACCGCCGAGCGAGCCGTCCCTGTCGCGGAACGCCGCAGTGGCGAAGGACGCACCGCCTCCATTATCGTTGCCCCATTCACGCACGATCGGTGGGAAATACACCGGCTTGGCGTCGATGAACGTCAAGCGCTCGAATGCGTTGTTGGTGCTGACCCCGAAGCTGCTATACAGCAGGTTGGAGATCGCTCCGGTCTTGCGAAGGTCATTGTCCTCGTAATTGACGAAGGTCGTATTCTCGACGTCATGACGGTAATCGTAGAACTCGTAGCCGCGGATCGGGAAATCCGGAAGTGACGGCTTCGGCAAGCTGCGGCCGTAAGCAATTTCCTCCGGAGTCCTGGGGTTGCCGACGTTTTCGGTTTCACCCACGAACAGCGAGTCAACGACCTTCGACGTATATTCGTAACGACCGAAAGCGCCAGACGCGTGCGTAAAGCCCATCGCGTTGTCGGCAAACTTCACGTTCCTGAATATCTTCATCTCACCGCGGCCCCAGATGCCGCCATTACGGTTCTTGTAAGCAGTGAGATCCTCGTAGACCGATGGCACTGCCTCGCTGTTCGGGTCCGAGGGATCGACAAGGCCGGTATGCGAGCTGCCGGTGACACCAAATGTGTTATCGGCGTTGATGTTTCGATCAAACATGAACCCGTCGTAGTTGGAGTGGGCAACGTTGCCCCGGAACTCGCCGAAGGGTATTCGACGCGGCCAGGTATTCAGGCTGATCTCCGTGCCCAGGAACTGACCGTTCGGGTGCTCTGGCAATGACACCCAGAAACCGATCGCATCGGAACCGGCAGCGACGTTATCGATGTAGCTGTTGGCCGGGTTGGTAATCCAGAAAGTCGCCACCGTGTTGTCCGAGGGCAGCAGGACATCCTCGGAGGCCTGGCCATTCGTTCCCGTACTGGGCTCGCCTGCTGCGGCGAGGTTGGTCGGGACGCACGGCAGGGTTGGATGGCACTTGGTCTGAATGCCCAGGTTCCTGACAAATTCGTTGCCGCGCTCGATGCCGTCCTCGAGGAAGAAGCAGTGACCGACGGTGTTGTAGGTCACGTTGTTTTCAATCTGCAGGTAATTGGTGCCGTGCACGGTCGTACAACGGTTGAACGTGTTGTGAATCGCGGAGTTCCGGATGTACTGGCCCTCGGCGTCGCCGACCAGATGCCAGTGGATCGGATAGCGGGCAAGCGTCAGATGCTGGCCCATGCGAGTCAACTCGACGCCGTCGACATACATCTGGCTCCCCGGCATTGCCATGATGTGCCCGCCGAAGTATGACTCTTCTGCGTCGGCCGATGCCTGGATCCTGATGTTGCGCGTCAGCATGCCGACTTCGCCACGCTGATCCACGTCGAAGGTGACTCTGCCGAAATGCATGTATTCAAGCGGCTGATCCAGCGTGATCCTGTTACCGCTGATCGCGGTGATCGTCCGCTTCTCCGCCTGCCTCGGATCGAAGTCCGTCGACGCCAGAACGATCTCATCGCCCACCCGCCATTCAGCGGCATTCAGGACTTCAATGGCGGTGCTGCCTGCTTCGGCTGTCTCAGCCAGCTTGGTCCAGGAGTTGGTTCGGCTACCGTGCAGATTCAGGGTGCCGCCCGAGATCATGATCCCGCGGTCGCCCATCCCGGCCATGATGTCTTCACCCGGGACCTCGTCGGTGAAGGTGATGGTCGCGTTGCGCGTGTGGCGGTTGGCTTCCGTGCCGATGGTCAGATCCCCGTGCAGGATGATCCATTCGGTGATCAGTTCCAGGTCGAGCTCGTCCGAGAACGTGAGTCTGCCGTCGATAGTCAGACTGCGCAGACCCGGTGGACTGACGTCGAGAACAACGTCCATACCTTCGCTGATAACGACAGCGGCCCACTCACCGGGCACCTGGCCATCCGGCCAGGTAGCGGGATCGGACCAGTTCTGCTGGGCCCGGACATCGGCGATTCCAGCGAGAGCAAGCGCTGGCAATGCCAACACAAGAAACAATCGAGATTTTGCAAACATGGCTCAGTATCCCCCTGGCGGAGCGAATGCTCTATGTATCTGGACAGCACAATAGTTCAACTTTCGAATGCCGACAATTGCTTGCCGGTACAAGCTATCGCTTGCCAGCACGCCCTTGAGAAATCTTGTCATTCAAGCTGCCGAGCAGGCAAACGACTTGATCATGGAGACCTTCTTGAAGGTCCTCACGCCCGATCGTTGGGTGCTGCTGGGCGCCTGGCGCGGCCGTGGACGGTTATCCAGGAGAGCATAACGGTCAGCCGATAAGCGCCTTTCATGTTAGTCTCATCTGCTCAGTACCGGGAATATAGAAACAAGGAACGGGGAGCAGCATCATGCGCTTACGTCTTCGTTTTTTTCATATTTCATTACTCGCCACAGCCTTTGTAACCGTCAGCGCCCAGGCGCAGAACGCGATCAGCGATGGCAACTGGTCTGATTCGTCGATCTGGTCTGGTGGGCATGCCCCGCGAGCTGGCGACATCGTCACTATTGGCGAAGGCATGGACGTAGTTCTCGACGTCAGCCCGCCGGCGCTGCTTGGTCTGTCCATCGACGGCAGACTCACCTTTTCGAACGATGTCGACCTGGAACTGACCACTGAGTGGGTCATGCTGCACGGGGAACTGACCATCGGCACGGAAGCCAACCGCCACACACGCAACGCGACCATCACCCTGACCGACGAAATCAAGGGTGAAAACATCATGGGTGGCATGGGGGACCGCGGGATCATGATCTCCGGCGGAACCCTGAGCCTGCACGGTGACCGGACGAATTCCTGGACCAATCTGGCCAGGACAGCCGAAGCAGGCAGCAGCTCCATCGAAGTCCTGAATGCCGCTGAATGGCGGGTGGGTGATCAGATTGTGCTCGCGTCGACGGATTTCGATCCCAGGCAGGCGGAGCGGCGCACCATTGCCGCCATCAGCGGCAATACGATCACGCTGGACGAGCCGCTTCAGTACATGCATTTCGGTGAAATCACGTATGACGTGGATCAGCGTGGCGAAGTGGGCCTGCTGACCCGAAACATCAAAATCAATGCGTCCGCAGATGCGGAAGAGTCGTACTTCGGCGGCCACATCATGGCGATGCCGGGCAGCCGGATGCATGTCGACGGCGTCGAGCTGCATCGCATGGGACAGCACATGGAGCTGGCGCGCTATCCGATTCACTGGCATCTGGTCGGTCACGGCGGAGAGGGTCAGTACATCAGGAATTCGGCCATCCATGACACCTTCAACCGCTGCGTGACCGTACACGGCACACACAATCTGCGAATCGAAAACAACGTGACCTACAACACCGTGGGCCACTGTTTCTTCCTCGAAGACGGCATCGAGACCGGTAACGAATTCGTCAGGAACCTGGCGATCCAGACCAAATGCCATCCGACGAGGGAATGCGTGCCGACCAACCTGGCCGCAAACGGCGAGATCGATGCCGAAAATCCTGGGGCTCTCAGGCAGATGAGCTTTTCCGGCGAGCATACCCTGCTGCCATCCGACAACACGGTGGCGTCGTACTGGATCACGAACCCGGACAATAGTTACATTGACAACGTGGCCGCCGGTTCTGATCAGACCGGCTTCTGGTTTTCCGTGCCGGAGCACCCGAACGGCGAGTTCCTGGGCACCGAAATCAGCCGCAACACCTGGCCGCGCCGAACGCCGGTGCGCGAGTTCAGGGGCAACGTGGCCCATTCCAACTTCGACGGGTTCATGATCGACCGGCACATCTTCGAAGATAACACCTTCGGTCTGGCCACCATCCCGTTGCTGCCGTTGGCAGATCCTACCGATCTGGAGAGCGAAGTGTTGGAGACGCACTTCGAGAACCTGACCGCCTACAAGAACCGCAATGGTGGTCTCTGGGGCCGGGGCGATCTCTACGTATACAGCAACCTGAAACTCGCTGACAATGCCATTGGCATGACGCAGGCCGCTGGCGACATCGGCAGCCTGCCGTTCAGTTCACGGCTGGTTGATTCGCTGGTCGTGGGCGAGACCGATAATATCGGCAATCCCACGACGCCGGAGGAAATCGCCTATGGCCGTAGCCTGCCAAAGCCTTCAATACCGGATTTCCCCATCCGCGGCTACGAATACTACGATTACCGCGATGATGTGGTGAACACGACATTCGTGAATTTCCAGGACAATGAGCTGCGAAAGACAGGCGCGCTTTCCTTCCTGCTGTTCACGAGCGCGGGCTTAAGTGCCGGAAGCACCATCGAGGGTGCGCAATTCGTCAACGCCAAGCCGGTCTATTTTCCGAAGTTCGATCCCCGCTTCGATAATGATAACCGCGGCGGCGACGCATATCGGACCCTGTCGTTCCGCGACCTGGACGGCTCGGTGACCGGCATCCCCGACTCCCAGGTGCTGCTTCACGATGGCGAGCATGACAGCGTCGTCACTGACGACAGCTGCGAGATTCATCCCTCCTGGAACGCCGCTGTGTGCACGGGTGATATCGGTCGCCTGAATCTCTCCGACAGCAGAGGAGAACTTCCAGCCGCAGTCGATCTCGAATCGCGTACCGCGCGCTTCGCTTTGCTCGCTTCGATCGGTCCGAATGCTCCAGACACTCCCCTCGTTCAGGCCCAGCGTGCCGCTCTGTTCTCTCGTTCTGCTCCGCAGGCACCTATCGCGCTTGTTCGCAATGGCAAGGAATTCAAGATCTTTGGCGACCAGAGCACTGTGAAAGCCGGCACCGAGATCCAGGTGAAAACCGAAAGGCAGGAAGTCACTCTCAGTCTGGCCGAAATGGACGAGGGCTCTTGGGTAATGTTCGAACTTCCGGGCTTCACCAACGCAGCCTCCGGAACCCAACAGCGCAGCATGGACGCATTGCGCCAGGCGAACGAGACCTCCTATTTCAACGACGGAGATACCATGTGGGTCAAGCTGGTGGCCGATGCTCCAGTCATGGAGGTCATTCGTCCAACGGATCTGCAAGCCAGTATAACGGTCAGCCGATAAGGAGTGGCTGACTACTCCTGCTGATAAACGAGACGCTGTTCGTGCCGAGATCCGGCGTCGTTGTTGATCTACTACCTGTAGGGTGAGATCGCGCTTCAGCTTGCGAGCAGTTACTCCCGGATCGTTGAGTTGCTGTATGAGGCTGATTCGTCAATTTGTCCGGTTCTGACCAGCGTACGTGGAGACGAAGCGTTGAGAGTGAGCAGGGTTCTCGCGGACCTTGACCTGTGTCAGTAGCGCCATCGACTTCGCTCGCGTCCGGCACGATTCCGCGGAATCGCCAACGCACCGCAACGGCGCAGGCTTCCCGCGCAACGCCTACCGCGCCATCGCCACCTTCTCGAACAGCGTAGGTGTGCGCCCCTGCGGGTCGTACTGTTGCTTCAGTTCCGCGTAGGCGGTGCCGTTGAAGCGAGGCCTTCGAACCAGGCAGTAGCAGCCGAGGCACTTCCCAGTCCTGGATCAGAGGCGCCAGGCCGCTGCGGTCGTCGCCGAGGTAATTCTCCTTCAAGCGGTTCTTAGGCGCCGCGTAGCGTGTGTGACAGCCCGAAATGCGGTAGCGCAACGGTGCAAACTGGCGGAACAGGCGGTGATCCGCCAGGACTGCCTGTGCTACCGAAGCCGATGGCGGTGTCTTGCAGTACGAGACCGTCAACATCCGGGACGCGCGGGCGCGCCCCGTAGCTGCTCGCCCGCGATGCGCTGCGTACGCTCGATGTGCCGGTCCACCACGCCTCGCGCTCGTAACGCGCCTTCGTCACTCGCCAGCTGTTCGAGGATGAGGTTCAGCTCCGGATCGCCCAGCGCCCCCGCGAGCCGCATCGCGTTCCACAGTACTGGCGCAGGCTGTTCCCCCTCCAGGCGAAATTCCGCAACGTGGCGAATGGACTCGCGCGACTCGGCCGAGAGGGGGTTCTCATCTTCTCGCTGGATCAGACAGGCAGCGACAAACAGCGCACCCTCGATGTCGGACGGGTAGGTCGCCGTCCTCGCTGCGTTCACGACGTGCGGCACCGCGCGGTCTCCGAACCCCGCGAGCGTGCGACGCGGGAGCGAGACCCCGGTACCGAGTGCTCTCGTCAGCGCGGCGATGAGCTGCTCCGGATCGTCCTCGCTGAGACGCGCCTCGACGCAGCCCGCCTCGATCTCGTCCAACTGCGCCAGCAGCGCCTCTTTCTCAGCCGCTGTGACACGGTTAAGGCTCTCGCGCAACTCGCGGACGCCCTCGCTAATACTTCCCCGTTCCAGCAGATACGGCGGCTCCATGGCGATCAGCGCGCAGTACCGGGTCGCGCGATCGACCAGGGCCGTCGCACGCGAGAGTGCTTCGCCGATATGTGCGCCAGAGGGCTGCCGCAACCAGTACTGCCTGTACGGATCCACCAGTATTCTCAGATGACACGCCGCCCAACATTCATCGACATTCATCGGCAGTTGCGCGGCCGTCCAGGCAATCTCCTCGGCGGCGTCCGAGTGCTCGTGCGCATCGTACAGATCCCAGAACAGCTCCCGCGGCACGAACCAGGTGCCGCCGAAAGTGCCGCGCAGCGTCTCGCCCTTGGCCAGCACCCAGGCCAGCTTGAGTGGATCGCGGTTCGCTACCTCCGCGGCCAGCCGGCGTCCCGCCTGGTCAGTGATCATCAATCGACGCAACTGAAGCTGAGGCGAGGCGGAGACGGCATCGGCGAAGCCCACTGTCTGGAACAGGTTTTCGACCTCGACGTGCTCCTCGAACGACGCATCGTCCCTGCCGAGCAACCGGTCGGCGATCACCAGCAACGAATCCCCGCGGTCCGCACTATCGAAGGGGTGGGTTAGAGAGCCGTGCGTCCAGCATCGGCCTGATCGGGGGTTGTACCAAATGCCGTCGTCCTGTCTGGATGACGGTGAGCCGAGAAAGAGTTCGCCGAGCCGCAGCGATGCCACCACCGGCGCTGCAACGCTGGGTTCAGCGCGGCACACCACGTTCGTCGCGATCACGATCCGCATGGCGGTGCGCTCCTGGGCCTTCAGTGGCAGCGACGGGCCTGCGCCCAGGAGGATTGCTGCGGACAACGCACTAGACAGTCGCCACCATGACGCGAGCGGCTCAATCACCTGCATGATCAGCGAACCTCCGACAGGGCTGTGTCCTGGTTGGCACTGCGCTCGCGTAGCGGCACGTCACCGACGCTTCTGGCAGGACGGTTCACCACAGGCCAGGGTCGTCACCGAAGCCTTCCTCGACCTGCTCTCGCAAGTCTCTACCTACCGTATAGCATCTTGCGATCGTTCCCTCGTTGCACCGAGCCGCTGCGCTGTCGATGCGCTGCGCCCAGGCCGCGTTCGGTAAGGTGGCGCCAATGATGAACAGCGTCAGATCGTCGTCCTCGAACTCGCCGTAAAATGCGATGGTGATTATCCGGGCGTTCCTTCTGCCGTCCCTGTTCGACTGTCCGGTCATCGCTACTCGCTGACCACTGACGAAGTCTTCATCGGTGAGACCGTCGTTCCTGAGCATCGTACCGGAGCCTGCAGACTCGAACACCCAGTCGGTACCATCATCCATTGTGACCCGAAAATACGCATGCGGATTGATGACCCTTGCACCAGTCAGCGTGCCTTTGACGAGCACCTCGGGACCTCCGAAAAAGGCAATCGCCGCATGGTGCGCAGCTGCTTGTGTAGCCGCCAAGAAACCGATGGCGAATAGCGTCAGGATTCTGGTCATGTAATCTCTCGCGGCAGTTACAGCGGGTGCATCGGATTCGACGAACCTCAATTACCGAAGTATCAATTACCGAAGAATGCGTCCAGATCCGGGTCTTCACTCAAGAGCAGATCGCCAGCCGGAATACAGTCCCACTCATCGACCGCGTCCAGCATCGGCGCATTCAGCTTCTTCCAACGGGCCCAGACAAAAGGCTCAGTGTAGAAGACCGGATCATCGACGGTCATTTCTATCATCAATGCCCTGTCCGTATCCCGCGACAGCCAGATTCGCTCGGTGACACGCGCCTGCTCGCTGGTCGGACCGCCTCTCGTGGTGGCGTCGCGGCCGCCGATATACGTTGCGAAATCAGGTGCCAGGTGTGTTGTCTCGACATGCAGTACATCGCCAATCCATTCACCAGTCGAGTACCCTTCCGGGGTATGCGGTGTGCCTTCAGGGGCGGATTCGCGATCAAGGTGGATGGTACGGACGACCCCGCCATATTCATAGGCGATCTTTACCGCGTCGGGCTCATGCCACACCTGGAAGCTGTAAAGCCCCTGACCGCTCAATCGAACCAGCCCGCCGACCTCGCATGCGATCGCGACATCCTCCAGCACGCCGATAGTCGTATTCCTGCCCAGCTCGTTGTAAGGATACTCCCCGGTGGCGCAGGGCAGGTTACCGTCGCGTGTCGTCCGGCAATCCCCCGCCGGCTCCCCGAATCCGAAGTTCTTTTGCCCTGTGTTGTTGTAGACGCCCGTAAAATCGGCGCCATGCCCGTCCGGTTGAGCCGATACCGGCTGGGCGATGCACGCGCCGATAAGCATCAGGGTCGCGGTCGGACAGAGTTTCAAGTTTCTCTCCACGCTCGGTGCCTTTCGGGTATCCGCTTTCGGCGAAGACACGAACGACCCGGTGGGGCCGATTGCGGAAGTATATCTGACCTGATGGGGCATCCCGAGACAGCATGCCGCCCACAAGGAGGCAGGAAGGTATCGGGTGCTTCCGGTCCGCCGGAGAGGCTGCGCGCCTCGGCCACCACGGCCGGCGCACGCCATGACGATCCGCGACCGCTGAGCACGGCTTCCGCGCATTGATACACCTTCCATTACAGGACCGCCACGAAATCGTCAGGCAGCCCGGCTCGACAGCCAAGGCCGTGGTTTGCAGCCACCAGCAGTTTTTTCGAGCTGTGCCTCGCTCTGTGCCACAATCGCCGTTCGCGGCGGTCCGCCGTCAGGTCGATGGATCGATGCAGGACTCCTCACCCACACTCGTGCGCAAGATTGCTCGGATCATCGCCGGAGAGATCGGCGCTGAAGCCTCTCAGGTTCAATCCGCGGTCGGCCTGCTTGATGAAGGCGCGACCGTGCCGTTCATCGCCCGGTACCGCAAGGAAGTCACCGGTGGCCTCGATGACACGCAGCTGCGCACCCTCGAAACGCGGCTGACATACCTGCGCGAGCTCGAGGATCGCCGCGCCAGAATCCTCGCGAGCATCGACGAGCAAGGCCAGCTCAGCGACGCGCTGCGTGCGGACATCGAAGCCGCCGACAGCAAGTCGCGGCTCGAGGACTTGTACCTGCCGTATAAGCCCAGGCGCCGCACACGCGCGCAGATTGCACGCGAGGCCGGACTCGAGCCGCTGGCCGACGGTCTGCTTGAAGATCCGAGGCGGGTGCCGGAGGAGTTTGCTGCAGCTTTCGTCGCCGCGGACCGCGGTGTCGCGGACGTGAAGGCCGCGCTCGACGGCGCGCGAGCCATTCTGATCGAGCGCTGGGGCGAGGACGCGGCGCTCATCGGCGAGCTGCGCACGTGGCTGGCGGCCCACGGCAGGATCTGCGCGCGTGTCGTCGAAGGCAAGGAGAGCGAAGGCGCCAAGTATGCCGACTACTTCGACCATAGCGAGCCGCTGGCCAGGATCCCGTCGCACCGATTGCTCGCGCTGTTCCGCGCGCGCCGCGAGGAGATCCTGCAGCTCGATCTCGAGCCCGGCGCCGAGGCGGAAGCCGGTCACGCCGAGGCCGAAGCACGTATTGCACGTCACGCCGGCATTGCATATCGCGGCAGAGCGGCCGATGCGTGGCTGAAGAAAGCCTGCCACCAGTCGTGGCGGGCGAAGATTCATCCGCACCTGATGCTCGACCTGTTCGGCCAGGCCCGCGAGAGGGCGGACGAACAGGCGATCGGCGTATTTGGTGAGAATCTGAAGGACCTGCTGCTGGCGGCGCCCGCCGGGCCGCGTGCCGTGCTGGGCCTCGACCCGGGGCTGCGCACCGGTGTCAAAGTCGCCGCGGTCGATGCGACCGGCAAGCTGCTCGCTGCCGGTGCGATCTATCCGCACGAGCCGAAGCGCCAGTGGGAGGCCTCGCTCGAAACGCTCGCAGCATTGTGCGCCGCGCACGCGGTCGAACTGATCGCGATCGGCAATGGCACCGCCAGCCGGGAAACCGACCGCCTGGCCGGTGAGCTGATCAGGCGACACCCGCAGCTCAAGTTGCAGAAGATCGTCGTCAGTGAGGCCGGCGCGTCGGTGTACTCGGCGTCCGAGCTCGCCGCACGCGAGTTCCCGAACGTGGACGTATCGCTGCGCGGCGCGGTTTCGATAGCCCGGCGTTTGCAGGATCCGCTGGCGGAGCTCGTCAAGATCGAGCCGAAGTCGATCGGTGTCGGCCAGTACCAGCACGACGTCGACCAGCACCGCCTCGCGCGCGCACTCGAGGCGAGGGTCGAGGATTGCGTCAACGCGGTCGGCGTGCAGGTCAACACAGCCTCCGGCGCGCTGCTTGCGCGGGTGGCGGGGCTCTCCGGCACGGTGGCCGCGAACATCGTCGCCTATCGGGACGAGAAGGGCCCGTTCCGCCGCCGCAGGGACCTGCTGAAAGTGCCGCGTCTCGGTGCGAAGGCGTTCGAACAATGCGCCGGGTTTCTACGCATCGCCGACGGCGCCGAGCCACTCGACGCGTCTGCCGTGCACCCCGAAGCCTATCCGGTCGTCCAGCGCATCGTTAAGCGTTGCGGCCGGAGCGTGCAGGCGTTGATTGGGGACATCGCTTTCCTGCGCGGCGTCAAAGCCGATGAGTTCACCGACGATACTTTCGGCTTGCCGACCGTGCGCGACATCCTCGAGGAACTGCAAAAACCCGGACGCGATCCGCGCCCGGAGTTCAAGGCAGCGCGCTTCGCCGAGGGCGTCGAGGACATCGGGGACCTGAAACCCGGAATGATCCTCGAAGGCGTCGTCAGCAACGTCGCTGCCTTCGGCGCCTTCGTCGACATCGGCGTGCACCAGGACGGGCTGGTCCACATTTCGGCGCTGTCGGACAAGTTCGTCAGGGATCCACGCGAGATCGTGAAGGCCGGCGATGTCGTCAGGGTGAAGGTGCTGGACGTGGATGTGTCGCGCCGGCGGATCGGCTTGACACTGCGCCTGACGGACGAAGCGTCACCGGCGCGCGCGCACGACGGCGAGCGAGGCCGGGAGCACGGCCGGGGCAGCGGACGTCGCGACCCGAAACGCGATCGCGGCGGCGAGCCACCGCAGCCTGCCGCATCCGGCACGACGCTGGCCGACGCATTCGCACGCGCCAGGCGCGACTGAGCTACGCCAGATGCGTTTGCCGCCGGTGTCCATCTGCTGAACTGGCGCTGGCGCGGTCGGTGTTCGGCACTATAGCTTTCGCGAGCCCTATGACCGGATATTCACTTGCCCGCGCTGCGGGCTCTCGGTCCTGCCGTATCGCGAATCCGGCCGATCAGTTCCTGAATCCGCTGTAATGAACCCTGCAGCTGCGCAAGGTCATCGAACCCGAAATGCAACGTGTAGCTGCCGTCCTTGCCGGACCTGATCGCAAATTTCGTGCCGAGCTCCCGGGCGATCTGCTGCTGCAGCCAGCGGGTCTGCAGATCGATGACGTCCCGGCTGGTCGCGCCGTCCTGCGGTGTCGACAACAGACTGCGCACCGCCTTCTCGACCTCTCGTACGGACAGGCGTCTCTTCTCGGTCTTGCGAGCCATCGCCAGTTGCCGCTCCGCGTCGAGCGGCAACAGTGCGCGCGCATGACCCATGTCGATGCGCCCGTCCGCCAGCATATCCTTGACCTCGTCGTTCAGGTCCAGCAGTCGCAGCAGATTGCTGACTGATGCGCGCGAGCGCCCGACTGCTCTTGCCACCTGCTCGTGCGTCAGCTGGAATTCGTCTGTAAGCCTGGACAGCGACTCTGCCTGGTCGATCGGGTTGAGGTCTTCGCGTTGCAGATTTTCGATCAGCGCTACGGCCAGCGCCGACTGATCGCTGAGCTCGCGAACGAGGATCGGCACCGTCGACAGGCCGGCGATTCTGGCCGCGCGCCACCGACGTTCGCCGGCCACGATTTCGTATCCGGGCGCGCCGGATGCGTCGGTGGCCGGCTCGACTGCGCGGACGATCAGCGGCTGCAGTACACCCTGTTCGCGTATCGAGTCGGCGAGCTCCGCCAGGCCCTCTTCCGCGACGTGTCGGCGCGGCTGATAACGCCCCGGCCTGAGATCGTCGACAGCCATTTCAACCGGGAAGACCGTCGCCGACGCGGCCCGGTCCGGCCTCTCGGTGCTGAGGGCGGCGGCCTCCGGCAGCCCATCGCGGCTTCGGCCGGGCACTTCTGGGTGGCTCATCGATCCCCGCGCTGGCGCAATGATGCGTCCTGTGGATGAACGTGCATTATGCCTTGAAGCAGCGCAGTGAAGGTGCCGGCATCGCCTCCCACGCACTCAAGGCTTTGCTGTAGAGCCCCGAAGGATCAAAACAGCAGACTCGTTCATAAGGCCCGTTCGACGCATTTATCCCAGCTGGAACTGGCGGCTTAAGCTACCTATCCTCCGCGTTTTGCCGGCAGCGGCATGAGCATTGCGGCCAGTAGCAGGAGCAGCCCGAGTGACGTCAGGAAGCTCGGGCTGTCGGCCGGCGGCAGGCGCAGCAGCGTGGGGTCGAGGCGCGCGACCAGGGAGGCGGTGGCTTCGGTCCAGCCCCGCAGAACCATGGCGCCCGCAGCCAGGCCCGCGCCGGCGAGTCCGATAGCGAAGGCGCCCGCAGAGGCGCCTCCGGCAGCGCGCGGCGATGCGGCGGCCCTGGCAGCGGTCGACACGACAGTACCGACGGGCGGCTCGGCAGCGATGGCGCTCATCACAGCGGTGTCGAAACCGGCAGGCGGGTCGGGCTCGGGCAAGCGAGCCAGCATGCGTTTCAGGTCGTCGTCGGTCATTGGTCGTCTCCGTCATCGGTCATGGCGCGGCGAAGAGACTGGCGCGCGCGGAATAGAAGAGTTTTCACTGTACCTTCGGTGACGCCGAGGCCGGCTGCGACATCCCGAACCGGCAGGTCCTGGCGGTAGTAGAGGAAGGCGGCCGTGCGCTGGCCGGACGGCAGGTCGCTAAGCGCGCGCCACAAACGCAGCGACTGATCATGTTCAATTACTCCAGTCAATGCGTCAGCGGATGCGGCCTCATGATCGATCGCCGCCGCTAATGCCTCGCCTTCGCGCGCCAGCCGGCGGCGAGCGGCGCGCAACGCATCCTGAGCCAGGCGCACGCATATGGCCGCAAGCCACGGATAAAGGGGCCGGGATTCGTCGTAGCGATCCAATTGGCGCCAGGCGCGGACCAGTGTGTCCTGGGTCACATCTTCGGCGGCTGGTGCATCGCGCATCATCATCAAGGCAAGGGCGTAAAGCCTCCGGCGGCAGGCGGACACGATCACTACGAAGGCGTCGCGATCGCCCGCTCGCACGGCGGCAACCGCAGCGCGCAGGGCCGCATCGTCAGCCGGATCGCCGGCCTGCCCCGGGGGCGGCGTGGTCACCCGTCCTATCCGCGCCCGTCATCGACGAGCCCCAGACCCATGCTGGCGTAAGCCATCTTTCTGGCCCCATGGTAGAGCGGATAGGCGCCGAAAATGATCAGCGGCGGAATGAGCAGGCCGAACAGACAGATGAGTCCTCCCGATAGGGCCATATCCACCGCCAGCCGGCGCTCCTCGTCGTTGCGCGGTGCTGCGCGCAGATATTCGCCCAACGAGGCGTAGCCGAGAGCGTTGGCGGTCTTCCGGTAGCGGCGGATGAACAGCGAGTAGAACAGCACCAGCACGAAGCCGATCACGGCGGCAGCGAATACCAGGAGCAAGAGGTGGCGCGGCGTAAATTCCATGGCGAGGATCCCTCAAGTGTTGCGACGCGCGAAGACGCGGGCCGCTTCAGGGATAGTACGCCGCCCGCGAGCAGGTGGTTGACAACGGTCAGCTCAGCCACGTAATCGCCCGGCTCGCCCGGTCCGGGATCGGCTCGCGAACTCACATAACGGCCATTCCGCGTATCCAGCCTGGCCGGAACAGGCGGGCTAAAATGCCTATTCCCTTCGCAGCTGGTGGCAGACGGCCAGTCCCGATCGCTTCGGACCGGAGTGGACGATCTGGCTTGCGTGTCACCTGCTGCCGGTATCCGCACCACGTGATTCGCTGGTATCCCGAAGCAGCACTTCAAGTTCAGCCTGCAGTTGACGCACGGCACTGTCTCGTGCGGCAGCATCGGATCTGAACTGCGCCGCATCGCCAGCTGCATATTGAGACCACCCGGGCGCGTCGCGCGCACGCAGCAGTGGCTTAGGAAACGCGCCGCCAAACACAGTGTGGCTGCCGGGCTCGACGGGCGCCACCGGGCGCTGGTCGGCGTGACCCCGCGATTGCAGTGTCGCGATCAGTTGAAAATTTCGTGTCGCGATGAGTCTAATGACCGAAGGATCGACGACAAGAATCGCGAGGCGCAGCACGGCGCTGCGATAGAAGCGCCGTGCGAGACCGCGTGCTCCGTAGGCGAGACCCGCGGCAGCGCCAGCGAGGAATCCAATGCCAAGCGTTCCTCCAAGCGTGACGATATCCAAGACGCCGCCACTGGTGGCACCCGCAGCAATCGGACCGATCGAACGAATACCGTAGTACTGAACTGCTGCCTCATCGAATGCATCGAGCTGCCAGCCCCCCTCCGCGAAGTCGTCGTGCAACTGCTCACCGAGTACGTCCGGCGTATAATTGAAGGCACTTAAAATATCTCTTGTAAGTTCTTGTTCTTTCTTTCTAACGTAGGCCCGAACACGCCTGCCGGCGATCTCGATTGCATCGCTGTCACCGCCCGACTGAACGTCCTCGCAAGCTGCCAGGTCGATCAATGCGTCCGCCAGTACCCGCACCGCGGCGGCGAGCCGCCAGCCCGTCTGTTCCTCGCGCTTCGCGAGCAACTGTTCGAGCGCACGCTCGGCGGCGGGCAGCACCGTAGCCAGGCTACGGTAAAGTCTGCGCTCGGATTCCCAGCTGTAAACAACTGCATCGAACGACAGAACCGTATGCTGGCCGAGCTTGGCGAGCTCCGTGCGCCACGCGTTCTCGCGGCTATCCTCGCGTGCGGTGAAATTGAGTAACGGCAGGACGGGCCTGCCGCACATCGACAGAATCACGATTTCGTCCAGGTACTTCTCGAGCACCGGCTCACGAGCGTCTATCACATAGATGGAGGCATCGGCCTTCAACGCCTGATCGAGTACGCGCAATTCCTGCTCGAAGTCCTCGCCCATCGCCGGGTCCTGCATCAGACCTCCTATGACGGCCGGATAGTCGTACTGCCCGCGTGCCCTGCTTTCGAGCACCTCACGCAGGCGACCCGAACTCTCCAGACCCGGCGTGTCATAGACGATGACTTCGATATCCGCCGTTTCGATCAGCACCAGCGGCTGAATCTGTCGCGTCGTTGACGGTGCCGACGAGACGTCACCGAAAGCCGTGGTACGCCCCAGCGTGCGGATCAACGAAGTCTTGCCCGTGTTCGTGTGACCGGCGATCAGCAGTCGCAGCGTCTGCGTTTCGGTTGAGCGCGTGTTCATGATTCCGTCCGCTACGACAGGTGGGGCCGTTACATCGAATCAGGTCACGCCGGTGAGGCGCAAGCTGTCCTCGAGTGCCGCCTGCCGCAGCCCGGCCTGCTCGTCCCAGTCGGCGACAATCACTGCACCGATACCGACACGCTCGGCACGTTCCCGCCACTCCCGTACGCGTTGCTCGACATCGAAGCCGCGTTCACGCAGTCGCGCCGACTCGGCAAGGATCAGCATCACAGGTGCGCGGCCCGCGACAGTAATGTCGCTCAGCAGGTCCATTGCGCCGCGGTCGGGCGTGCGGACCATCGATACGACCACCGCAACGAATCTCGGCACCTCGGTCAATCGTTGCAGCTCCGACAACGCGCGCTTCGCATCCGCGCGCGTGGCAATGTGACCGAGTGGCAAACAGCTCCAGTGTCCGCACTCTGGCGGCCAGGCATCCGGCTCGTCGAGTTCCACGCCGAGCAGCACGAAAAACGCCCCTGGCCCGAAGCTCATCGGCGGCTGCACGCTGCCCGGGCGGTTCAGGACATCGGCGGGCGCGGATCCGAGCGGAGTGTCGCTCGACCTCGCGCGGTCTAGCGCAATCAGCGCTTCCTGAAATATCACGTGGCCCTGATCGAGTCTGAGGCGCGCTGCGAGGCGCCGAGCGCTGAGTCCGCAAATGACCGCCAGAGCGAAACGCGGCAGAACACCGTACGCGACGAGGCCACCAAGCAGAAACGCGGCCCACACATCGCGACCGCTGCCTGGCGCCTCACTGCCCAGGCGCGTCGCCTCGATCAATTGGGCATCGGGCACGACGAATCCGAGCAGGCCCGGTAGCCAGGCCGCCGCAAGAAGGGATGAAACCGCTGCTTCAGTGGATAGAATCGTCGTGCTCCAGACGAAGTCGTATTGCACGGCGATCAGTCGCACCCAGGCAACCAGCAGTGCCGCAACCGTGAATGCGAGCCACGCAAGATGTGTGACTGCGCTGAACAACCACCAGCCCACGGCATTGCGACTCAGCCAGTAAGACAGGGCCAGCACGGCCGCTCGGCGATCCTCACGCGAAGACGCCGGGGCGTGAACGACACGGCTGAGCAGACCCGCGATCCACAGAACAAGACTGCCCACGAAGCGGGTCGGCGCCACCGTCGATGTGCTGAATCGACGTTTCGCCAGTGCCCATACGCCGAACACGACCCACAGCACGAGCAACAGGAACTGCAAACCGGTCAGACTCAGCAACGCGAACGGAATCTCCACGACACGACCGGCTCCGGTGTTGAGCACAGCAGCCGCGGCGCCGGCACCTGCAACGGCGGCGACAACCACGATGATGACGACGGCATACACCGCGGCGCGCGTCACTGCATCGAGTGCAGCGTGAATGCCCTCGGTGGCTGCCGCATTCGACACCCAGCAAAGCAATCGCTGCTCGTCCGTGCCACGCTGTTCGAGTGCTTTCGACTTCGCGTAACCGTCGTCGAGCAGCAGCGCCCTACCGTGCCTGTGATAGCGCAGGGCTTCGGCCAACAGAACCGTATTCAATTTCGTACCCGACAGAGTTTGCCGAGATCCTACAGCAACGAGACCGGCTCCGTGACCGTTTCGTAACCTCGTTCGAGTAGTAGAATCCCCCGGATAACATAGCCTGTGCGGCAGCGTTTGGCTTCGGCGTGCTCGCCGAGCATTACGCTACGGCGCACGCGCAATAGCCTGGGGGCGCTGTATGTGTTCGCGCTGCCGACGGAGTGAGTGCCGCCCGGATCAGGCACACCGGTACGCGACCGATCCGCTGGCGCGCTGACAGTTCGTCGGCACCCGTACTAAAATGCATCACGGCCGCGCGCAGGACATTGAGCGACGCGGATTCGCTGGGCAACAGACCAACACATTCATGGACCATCGACCTGTTCTCATAGCCGGCGGCGGCATCGGCGGGCTGACCGTTGCACTGACTCTGCACCAGATCGGTGTGCCCTGTGTCGTGCTCGAGTCGGTTACTCAACTGAAGCCCCTCGGCGTGGGCATCAACTTACAGCCGAATGCCGTGCGCGAGATGTACGAGCTCGGGATAGGCCCCGAAGCGCTGGATGCGATCGGCGTGCAGACGAAAGAGTGGGCGCTCGTAGGTCTGAATGGCAATGACGTCTACGCCGAACCTCGTGGACTGCTCGCGGGCTACAGATGGCCGCAGTATTCGGTTCACCGTGGTGAGCTGCAGATGCTGCTGTATCGCACGGCCGTCGAACGTCTGGGTGTCGATGCGATCCGCACGGGTGTGAAGGTCACCGACTATCGCAATCACGACGACGGTCGCGCTGTCAGCGTCCAGCTGCAGCGGACTGACGGTGAGCGCATGACCATCGATGGCGCCCTGCTGATCGCGGCAGATGGCCTGCACTCGGCCGCTCGCGCACAGATGTATCCGGACCAGCCGCCGATTCATTGGGGCGGTGCAGTCATGTGGCGCGGCACCACGCCGGGTGTCCCGATACGCACCGGCGCGTCGTTCGTCGGCCTCGGGACGCATCGTCATCGCGTGGTTTTCTATCCGATCTCGAAGCCGGACAGCGTCACGGGCCTTGCAACGATCAACTGGATAGCGGAGATCACTATTGACAACCAGCGCGGCTGGACCAACGGAGACTGGAACAAGCGAGTCGCGATCGACGAGTTCATTCATCACTTCGAGGGCTGGAACTATGAGTGGCAGGACGTGCCCGCCCTGCTGCGGGGCGCAGACGACGTGTACGAATATCCGATGATCGATCGTGACCCGGTGCCGAGCTGGGTGGACGGCAATGTCGCGCTGCTCGGCGATGCGGCTCACGTCATGTATCCGACCGGTTCGAATGGCGCGACCCAGGCCATGATCGACGCGCGCGTGCTCGGGGCGGCCATGGTCGAGCACGGCGTCACGCGCACGGCGCTTGAGGCCTACGACACGCAGCTTTGCGAGGAAGTCTCGGCAGTCGTGCTGCGAAATCGCGGGGCCGGGCCTTTCGGCCTGCTGAATCTGCTCGATGAGCGTTGTGGCGGGGTATTCGACGACATTGACGCGGTGATCCCACCGGCGGAACGTGCGGAGTTCATGAGTCGCTACAGCGCGGCGGCGGGATTCGCCAAGGAGCGCCTGAACAACGCCCAATCCATCATTGCCCCTGGAGCGCGCGTCGCGAGAGGTTGACCGAGTGTTGCAGCATTACGTCTTTCTGCGTTATCGCGAGGGGACCAGCCCCGGGCACGTTGTGGCGTTCTGCGAGCGAATGCTCGCGCTGCGCGGGACGATAGACGAGATCCGCCATCTGGAAATCGGTCGCGATGAGCTGCGCGACGCACGCAGCTGGGACGTGGTCCTGATCATGGCATTCGAGTCCGTCGATGCGCTGCGCGCCTATCAACGCCACCCGGCCCATCAGGCGGTGATGGCGTTCAATGATCCGTTCGTCGCGGATGTCGCCTCCGTCGATTTCACCCGCACGGACTGAGACGGTCGAGCCACGCGACGAGCTCCGCCGTGTGCTCGCCAAGCTTGAGCCAGTGACCCATCTCCCCTCGCAGCCTCGTCGGCGTCTGACGGTTTCCCCAACCAGTCCGCTCAGTGTCGAGGAAAGCCGCTGGGCGCATGTCCACCTGAAGGGGTCGCTTGTCGCGGGAAGCTCAATTCGCGTCCGTACTGCTTTTCCTGACTGGGACAATCCGGGCCGTATGACCGAACCAGCCCGCGACCGTGGATTTGTTGCGGCGGCTAATCGGTATCTTCAGGTCGTTGGATAGCAGGCAGTACCATTGATGGCCGTTTTTGACGATTTTCACGATGGCGCGTCGCGCTACCCAGTGGGCTCGATGGACGCGCAAGCCAGATTCCCCCATTGAATCCGCTGCCTGCTGCAAAGAACCGAGAATCATGCAGCGCCCGAGGTCCGTGTAGACGTGCAGATAGTGAAGGTCGGAAGAAATCGCAATGACGTTCGTTCCCAGCGATTCGGGCAACCGGCTGATGAACTCCGCCCGGGCGGATTCGGCGTAGCGACCCGCTTCCGCCTTGTCGAGATCGACCGTCTCGGCCGAGCCGGCGACGTTGGGGTTTCGCGCATCGTCGATGGTTCGGCGATGCGCGAAAAACGGCAGATTGATGATCATCCAGAAGCCCAACGTTGCCGGTGCAAGCTGGAGGAACTCGGCCGCGATGGCTTGCCACCAACCGCGGCTGGCGAAGACATCTAGCCACCCGTCGTCGTCTTCGAGGGCGCGCAGCGATGCCGGCAGCGCCTGTTCCACCAGGTAGCTCACCGGCGTGACGAGCAACGCACCACCGGTCCCTGCGACGAGCAATACGAGCCACGCCGGCAAGGAATTCATCATGTGCGGCAGAACAAGCCAGCTTGCGGCGTAGAGGGCTGCAAGTACGAGTCCTACGTGAATCACCCAGAAGACCGTTCTTGCCGCTACGCCTAAACCCCGGCTGGCGTCTGGTTCGATCGCCACTAAGGTAATGACGAGGAGAGCGCCGACGACCGCGATGGAGCGCCCCAGCGCCCAGGCTCCGAAAACTGTTCCGTTACTGACTACGGCGTTGCGGTTCATACGGAGCGTCCAAAAAGCTACCAGGAGTACTCAAACGTGAGTCCGATCAGTGGCAAGGTTTCCTCGTCTTCCTTGATTGTCTGCCCGGTCAATATGTTGAATTCGTCGGGCAAACCGGCCGACCCGCCATTCAAGTTCAGAACATCCAGGAACAGAACCAGGTCCAGTCGGCGGCCTATCGGACGCCGGTAGTCGACCCGAAAATCCAGCGCATTAAACGCCCCGCCGCGACCGACGTTCGTTTCAGTGATCTCCTTCGAGAACCGCACGGGAAGGTCGGGTGCCAGGACATCATCATGCGTGATGAACCGCTCTCCGGGTTGTCCCGATCCGTATCTCCAGCGTGCCGCGATCTGCCAGCGCTCGTTGAGTTCCCAGCGGCCGCCGAGAGCGGCGAAATGAACGCGATTGAAATCCCAGTCGTACTTGCCTCGACCGTCATTGTCGTCGACGCGATACTGATTCCAGGAATAGACGAAATCGGTAGCGAAACCATTGGCGAATGCGCGCGTAAACACGATGTCGACGCCGCGGTTGGTGCCTTTGCCATCGTTGCTGATCTCGCCGCTTACCCGGCTGCCTTCGACGAGGCGGCGGTCGATGCGCTGGGAGTATGCGTCCACCAGCAGATTCAGATTCTCGCCGATTCGAAAATCCAGTCCCACGCCGACGTGAGTGAGCTTCTCGTTCTTCAGGCCGAAGTTAGCCGGATCGAGAGCGCGGGCGAGATTTCTCGGCGATTCGTAGAACACACCGGTCGTCGCTGAAAAGCGTAACGATGGCGAAAAATGATAGTTGAACGCGATACGCGGCGACAAGCGACTTTCGTCGCTGAACCCATCATAGTCGTAGCGTAAGCCTGTTCGAAAACTGGCTCGTCCCCTGTCAAACACCTGTTCTCCGTAAAAAGCATAGTTCGTCTCGCTCTGGAGGTACAGCGAGTTGATCTCGGCCGGTTGCAGGACTATGTAGTTCGCGCCGGGTGGGCGAGGGTCGTCCGATTCGTAGATGAAGCGAATCCAGTCTTCTCGCAACGTGGTCGAGTAATCGAGATCGATATTCACGAGGTGCAAGCCAGCGGAGAAGCGGCCCAGCACGTTGCCAACCGTGATGTCGCTACGCCAGCCGAATTCCGTGTCCTTCTCGGTCACCCTCAGCAGGCGTTCACGCACCGGCACCTGGTCGGCGGGCGTCCCTTCCGGCACGAGGTCGTGATTCGCTTCGCCCTCCGAGGACACCTTATCCCTCTCACGGAAGTACACTCGGTTCGTCCATGCGCCGTCATCGCCGAATCGCCGCCGCCAGGTAACTCCAGTCAGCATAAGGTCCTGCCTCTCGTCCTGCAGTGTCAGATCCTCGGTTCCTTCTCCCTTCCTTATCGCAGCAAGGATGTTGTCGACGGTTCGTTCGTACGTTTCCGGCGCGAGAATGGCCAGGAATTCGATATCGTCGTTCTCCAGGCGCGTTTTTGTCTTGAAGATCAGGTCACTCGACACCGGGGAACCCAGATCGTCTTCTTCAATGGTCTCGAAGAACCTGCCGAAGTCGAAGCGCCGTGCCTGCACAAAGATCGACGTACTGTCGTGAAAGCCGCTCGGCCCCTCGTACATTGTCTCGACTCCCGCGAGATCCAGTCGCAGGCGGCCCACCGGCGACGGCGCACCTTCCGCGACCTCGAACTGGAGCAGCGACGCCTTACGGCCGCCGAACTCGGCGCTCCACCCGCCGGGTGAGAACTCGGCGCCGGTCACCGCATTCGGGGCAAATATCGAGTAACGGCCTCCGTTCACGATTTCGGTCTGATTACCGAGCGTCTGCTCGAAATGCGCGACCTGCGGGAACGGGAAGCCGTCGATGAATATGAGATTGTTCTTCGGCCCGTGGCCGCGCACCGAAAAGCTCGCGAATTCCCCGCTCGACACGACTCCCGGCAGGCCGACCAGGGCGCGCATCACGTCACTGCCGCTGCCGGGCGTGGTACGCAGTTCCTCGCGCGTCAGGAAGCGGTCCGCTGCCGAGCCGTAGGGGTCGGCTCCTCGGGCTCGTCGGCCCACAACGACGATCTCTTCGACGGAAGCCACTTGCGGTCGCAGCTCGAAACGAAGCCGCTCCGTCCGGCGCTCGATGATCCGAACGGCTGGCTCTACCCCAGGAACGTAGCCATCCGCTTCAGCGCGGAACTCGTAGAAGCCGTCGGCCAGATCGTCGAAGTAAGCCGATCCGTCAGAACCCGTTGCCACATTCCTGGACTCACCGCTTCTGGATTCGACAGATACCGTCACACCTGTCAGCGGTCTTGTTGTCACGGCGTCGACGACGTCGACCAAGATAGCGCCCGCGTATGCGAAACCGGCTGGCACGACGAAGAGCAGTGTTAGCCAACTGCGATGCTGGAGGGAACGACTTATACCACGACAAAACATACGCTGAGCACCTTCCGATGAGTCTGAGAGGGGTCTCGTATAGTACGGAGCGGTGGTGTGGGTAGGACGCTTCGTTGAATTAGCGGTGCGAAAACTGCATCAGCGGTTTCACTGACCGGCCAATGGCATGCGCGGTCGATCGAGACTGCGCGCCTCTGGAAGGGCGTGCTCCTGACATACGCCGACCATTGGCGTCGAGCGAAGATCGGGCGGCGGTTTCGGCTGTTCTTTCGCTATGACTCCAGGGCGAGCCTGGTTGCCTCGAGTCGATCGGACTGGTCGTAGGATGAGACCGCGCTAACGTCATGACCGAGTCCTATGCTCTCGCTGTCAAGCCCATAACTATAGTTGCGGGCCTGGCCGATTTGCGCCGACGAACCCCGGATGCGTTGTACGTCGATCAGACAGATTGTCGGCCTGCAGTGCCCCGAGGATTTCACGCACGAGCGTGTTCAGGTTCGGAGGTGGGGCATTTCCCCTGACGGGAAACGACTGGCGTACACGCTGGACTTGTGCCACATTTATCGTATCGTGACACCCAGGACTTTTTGTGGCATCCAGCGACAACGAAGTTCAGGTCGGCGCACAGGGCCGGGTGGTCATCCCGGTCTCGCTACGCAAGGCCTTGAAGCTGAACCCTGGAGACCGACTCGTGGCCCGAATGGTGGGGGACAGCCTGGTGCTCGAGAGGCGGGAAAGTGTGGAACGACGGCTGCGGGAGCGATTCCGTCATATCCCTCGCAACGTCAGCCTTGCCAATGAGCTCATCGCCGAACGGCGCGCCGAAGCTAGAGCCTGCGTTCAGGTCATCAGTTCAGCGCGCCGCGAAGAGCACCGACCGGATACTCCTCGTTGATGACCACGAGGTAGTACTCCTGCGGGGAGCGGGCGATCCGCGCGACGATGCCGGGCGTCGCCGACTGGCGGTGGCCGGTCAACGTGCCGCCCGCGTCGCTCTGGATGATGATCGACACCACCACGTTGCCCTCGAGACCGGTGGGGCCCTGACGGATGTGCACGCGCGTTGGCGTGGCGATATCGCTGTACTCGAGGCGCAGTTCGACCTCGTTGGTTTCAGGCTTCAGGGTCACCGTGGCTTCACCCCGCCCGTCCGGGCTGCCGGACACCGGGGGGCCGCTCAGCGATGCGCGGACGGTCACCGCCTCGGCGGAGAGCGTGAGGGACGGGGCCAGCACCAGCGCGCAGGCGGCCGACGCCAGCACGAGAAACCCTTTGCGAAGTTGGAAGTTGGTTTTCATTGTTTGTTTACCTCGAACCTGTACCGCTCACCTGCGCCGTCGGCGCGTTGAGGCGCTGGAACGTCACGGGCAATGCACCCTGAATGCTGACAATGCTTCCTTCCAGGGTGCCGTCCTCGTTCAGCGTCAATGTCAGATCCCAGGGATCGACGTTCGGCAGGGAAAACTGCAGCTCGCGCCCGTTGATGCGTAGCTCCCGCAGGGGGCGGTCGATCTCGCCAAGCGTCGTACCCACGAGCCGGCCGCTGACGCTGCCGTCGTCGTGCCGGACGAAGCGCAGCTCGATGTCGATGTCGATCGTCCTGATGCGGGGGCGGCCGACCCAGCGCCCGTCCAGCGCCTGGGCGACCTGCGGCTCCGCCTCAACCGGCGGTTGCTGCGGAGGCGGCACGTAGTCCGCGCGCCGGTGGCGATCCGTCTCGATGAAGTACGGGACGACGGTATTGCCCTCGTGGCAGGCGTATTCCGGCCACCAGTAGAACGGGTCGTGTCGCATCGGATAACGCACCGTGATCGGTTCGGTCAGGATGACCGGATCCTCGGTGGTGATCTCGTACAGCCACACCTCGTCGTTCAGACGCACCACGCGTTCGGTGATGCGCATCTGGTCACTGTGCGGGAAGCGGTTGCCCGGCGGCGAGCCCTGCACGGCCAGGTTGATCATCGGATTGTTGATCAGCATACCGTCAGGGAAGTTCGTGGTTTCAACGACCAGCGTCGTGCCTTCCCAGCGCCCGCGCGAGTCGCCCAGCCACTGCCGGATGTTGTCGTCGACATGCGGCCGGCCGTCGGTGGGAATGATGCGGGCATCGTGGATCATCTCGGTCTCGAAGATCACGTAGCCCGGCGTCTGCCAGATGCGGAAGCCGCCGTTGTAGCGGTATGGCATCATCATTGAGGGCATGCCGCGTGTGATGCAGCGGTCCCAGCTGTCGAAGTTCTCAAGTCCGTCGAAGGTGACGTCTTCACCCGGCAACGGCCAGTCGCTGCCCATCTCGTAGGCGCGCGTTCTTCCCTCGAGCGTCAACTCGGGCAGCATGCCGTTGGGCGGGTGAACGAGGAGGTTCGTCTGGCGTTGCGGGATGCGCGAGGGCCCCGCGGCACCGGCTCTGAACGCCGACATCAGTTCGCCTTCGGGCAGCAGGTCGATTTCCGCCTGAATCCGCCGCATCTCCTCGTTGTACTCCGCCATGCGCGCGGCATGCTCTTCCTCCGGATGCCAGGCGCGTTCGGGATCGCAGGGCGGGGAGCCGGGCCGGGCGCTGTCCGCGCAGCGTTCGAGCGGCACGCGTCCCGCCTGCATCATGTCGAGCGTGGCGGTGATGTCCGGCTCGCCCCATTGTGTCATGGGGTGCGTCCAACCGTCCGGGGTCTCGAAGAAGTGGTTGACCTCGCTCGGCGCGCCGCGGATCGAATCGTCGATCTGCGCGTGCGCGTTGATTGCTGATATCGCCGCGGCCACGGCTGCGGCCAGCGCGCCTGGCATGGTCCTCTTGAATGCGTACATCGCCTGCTCCTGCTGTCTCCTCGGCAGATATCCTTGCCGATCAGTGAAACCAAACTTAACCGGTCTGCGGGCGCTGGTCCACCCAACGCCCGCTTCGGCTTGATGCGCTACAGCCAGACGTTGAGCTCGAGCCCACCCCGGTCGAACTGGCACTGCAGCACTGCCCGGATGTGCGGATTGCGTACAACCGGCCATTAGTGTGAGCCGCATCAGATTGGATATCCTATCCGATGCGCTCCGGTTTGCGGTAACGGGATAGCCTACTGACGCGCATCATGCCTCTCCATCGCGCGCCGCCAATCGAGCAACCGTTCATCGGCTGTCATCAGCGGCGCACCGTCTGCCCAGATCAGCACGTGCGTATCGAGCACGATCACTTGGCCGATTCCCTAAGCACGGAATCCACCGGCGAGAGGATGTCGCCCGTTATCTCGATCTGCCCTTTGTGCAGGCCGATGAGTGATTCGGCGCGTGGCAGCCGGTGCGGCCGCAGCTCGGCCACCGGCTTACCATTCTTGGTTATCGTGATGGTCTCTCCGGTACGCGCGACCCGGTTCATGAGCGCGAGGCAGGGCGCCGCCTCGCGCGAGGCGGCGCTGCAGCATGCTGCGTATCTGGAACGACGCCAGCAGGCGCTCCGTGTGGCGAAGAGTGCCAGCAACGAACCACATCATGTTCGCGTGGCGCAGCTTGAGCGCATGGTTAACGCCCTGCAATGCTCACGGGCGTATTTCTGCCGCGACTGCGACTGCGACTGCGACTGCGGCTGCGGAGACAGCGAGAATGTCAGTCCGGTAGTTGCACGCCGCTGGAAATCAACATCCGGTTTCTACTGATCCTCGCCCATGGCATACCGAATTCCCCCGAGCAGATGCTGCAGGAACAGCGCCTCGGCGAACGACTCGCTGGTATGCCCCAGCGCCGTGTAGAAGGATCGTCCTCCGTCGAACTCGTGATACCAGGCCACCGGATGATGGCCCGGGTGATCGCTCCCACGATAGCTGTCGGTATCCAGCTTCAACAGCACATTGATGTTTTCATTCATGTAACCGAAGTTGTACCACTCGTCCCGGCGCTCCCATCGCTGCGGCAGGTGAACGGTGGAAGGATGACCGGCGTCGACGACTTCGATGACGGCGTCGATCACGCCCGGCGGGTGATTGTCGAACCACGCACCGACCAGTTCTCCATACCAGGGCCAGTCGTACTCGGTATCCGTCGCCGAATGAATGCCAACGAATCCGCCGCCTGAACGGATGTAGCGCTTGAACGCGTCCTTCTGAGCGCCATCGAGAACTGTCAGCGTCGTGCTCAGGAAAACCACCGCATCGTGTTCGCGAAGCCGCTCGTCGGAAAAATATGAGGGGTCTTCGGTCCATGTGACCTGAAACCCGTGTTCCCTGCCGAGCTCGGAGATCGCCGCGGCGCCGGCGTCGATGGATCGGTGGCGAAAGCCTGCGGTGCGGCTGAACACCAGTACAGATCTCTCGGTGCCTCCCGTCTGCGCGGCTTCGCCTGATGTGGTCTGCTGAGCGCTGCTGTTGGCGGCTGTGAACAGGGCGGCCAGCAGGATTGCGGCCGTGATCGGAACATATCGTGGCATCGCGGGTTGACCCTGGTTGCTGAACGTCGTTCAGGCAGATTCTATCGCCGTGGTGCGCGGATTTCAGGCCGCGGCGCCGAGTCGGCCGATCCTGCGCATCCGAGCCGTGCGCCGCCGCAGGGGGAGCTGTCGATGTGATCCGCTCTGCACTCTCTCCACCTCCATGGCCACGGTGCTGAGGCGGGCGGGTCAAACTGCCTACCTGCCGGCGCTCGAGGAGCTGTGCCGACGACGCGGACTGAGCTGGAACGTAACCCGCCGAATGTTCTGCGTCACCGGAATCGCAGCGTAAATACCGCCCCGTTCCCAGGCGTTGAGCTGACCGAGAGCAGTCCCTTGTTCAGGAACATGATCTGGCGTGACACGCTGAGGCCGACGCCGGTCCCGTCCCGTTTGGTCGTGAAGAACGGCACGAATACGTTGTCGATATGCACCGGATCGATACCCGGCCCGTTGTCGATGACACGGATCAGCGCCTTGCCGTGATCGCTGGTCGCGACCACCCGGATGCGGCCATCGGATCGACCGGCGAGCGCTTCGGCCGCATTGTTGATCAAATTGATTAGCACCTGCTGAAGCTGTTCGGGATCGGCCAGTACCGTCAACTGCGGATCCGCAATCCGTGTTTCCAGCGCGATATTGAAAGGTTCCAGCGTTGCCGCTGTCAGCTGCTTCACCTGAGCCAGCAGTTCCGCCACTGCGACCTGTGTCGGAGCAGGTTTCGGCAGATTGCTCAGTCTGCTGTACGTGTGTACGAACCGGAGTAGTCCGGAGCCGCGCGATCGGATGGACGCAGCGCTGCGCAGCAGGTCTTCGTCTTCTTCCGAATTCTGTTCCCGTCCCGCGTCACGCCTGCGTTGTGCGTCAATCAGCCTCTCTTCGATAACCGCGGACAACGAGATCATCGGGGTCACCGAGTTCATGATTTCGTGAGTCATGACCTTGATCAGCTTGCGGGAAAAATCGACCTCACGCTGTTCGAGTTCATCACGAATGTTCTGGAACGAAATCAGCTTGTAGTGCTTGCCCAGGAGTTCAAACTCGGTGGCAAACAAAGCGAGCTGAAGTGGCTCTCCCGCAATCGAGACGTTGGCCAGCGTACGGTCGCCGTCGCGCATCTCCAGCAGCACGTCCGGCAGTGCGGAGTCGACACGCGAAAAAGATCGCACGTTCTGCAGGTGGGCCGTGCCGAACAGCGAAGTGGCCTGACGGTTCATCAGCTGCACGACACCGCCGTCATCCAGGCAGACCAGGGCGGTACTGACGTGCTCGACCAGCATCTCCAGATAACGGTGGTTGGCTGCCTTGTCGCGATTCAGATTGCGAAACTCTCGAGTCAGCGTTCCGTACGCGTCTTCCAGTTCGTGGAACACGTGTCCTTTCTCGGCGACCGGGATACTGACGGAAAAGTCGTGATGGGCCACGAACTGGAGGAAGCCGGCCAACTCCCGGTTGACGGATTCCACGTAACGCACCAGTTCGATCGCAGCCAGCAGAGCGACGACGGCCACGACCACCGGTGTAATCTGCCAGCCGGTATTGACGATGCTCCAGGCGAGCACGACGAACAGGGTACCGATCAGCAGCAGCCGGGCAATGACATTCAGGCGAAAATTTCTAAAGCCCATGCCTGGCCATCTTTCGGTACAGGGTGGTTCGACCCAGTCCGAGGTCCTGGGCCGCTCGCGTCAGATTGCCATTGTTGCGGACGATCGCCTGCCTGATGGCCCGTTTCTCGAGTATGGAGAGATTCAGCTCGCTGGTATCGTCGCTGCCCGAGTCCGCGCTGCTCAGCTTGCGCACGAGAAACTCGTTGGCTGTCAGCGTCCCCTTTTCCGCCATGATCACTGCCCGTTCGACCGCGTGCACCAGTTCGCGAATGTTGCCCGGCCAGTGATGCTCAGCCAGCAGATCGAGCGCGGCATCGTCAACCACCAGTTCCTTCCTGCCGTACTTGCGTGCGAACCGGTCCACGAAGAATCGCACCAGTGCGGGGATGTCGCCGAGCCGCTCCCTGAGCGGCGGTACGGTGATTTCAACCGTATTGATCCGGTAGAGCAGATCCTGACGGAACTGACGCCGGTCCAGCAGTTCGTTCGGCGTGAGATTGGTGGCGCAGACGACGCGTGCGTCCACGGGTAGGGCAGTGTCCGCCCCGACACGGCTGATTGTGCGTGTCTCGAGCACCCCGAGCAGCTTGGCCTGCATGGGCAGGCTGAGGTTGCCGATCTCGTCCAGAAACAGCGTCCCGCCCGAGGCCACCTCGAAGCGGCCTGCGCGGTCCTCGCGCGCATCCGTGAACGCGCCCTTCCGATGACCGAACAGTTCGGATTCGAACAGGGTTTCCGCGATGGCGCCGAGATCGACATGTACGAAGGTTCCGCCGGTGCGCGTCGAGGCGTGATGAATGGCGCGTGCCACCAGTTCCTTGCCGCTGCCGTTTTCGCCGACGATGAGCACGTTGGCGTCCGTGGGCGCGACCTTATCGATCGTGGCCAGCACCGAACGGATGGCGGGGGAATCGCCGATGATGGGTGCTGCGCGGCCGGCATCCTCGTTCAGCACTTTCTGTCGTGACGCGAGGCTGTTGGCGGTTCGCGCGGCCTGACTGAAACGTGCCGTTGCGGTCGCGGTTGCGATCAGCCGGTCGTTGTCCCATGGCTTGACCACGAAATCGCTGGCACCCTCCTTGATGGCACGTACGGCGGTCTCGACGCCGCCATAGGCCGTCATCAGTATCACCTTGGTGTCCGGTGCAAGTCGCTGAATCGTGTCCAGCCAGTTCAGGCCCTCGGCGCCGCTGGTTGCGCCGGCCGAAAAATTCATGTCCAGCAGTACGACATCGAAGCGGGCGACGGTAAGCAGGCGGGGCAACTCGACCGGATTGGTCGTGGTCCTCACGTGCGCGAAGTATTTCTTCAGTACGACGCGTGCGGCGAGCAGTACGTCCTCGTTGTCATCGACGATCAGGATGCTGTAACCGTCAGTGCTGGTATCGCTCATCTGACCCCACGTACGATGGATTGAACGTTCCGACTGTTTCGTATTGGAACACAATGTGTTTCATTCCGGAACGATCCCGGTGCGACATGGACTGTCCTGCGCATTGGCGGCCTCAATTAAATGGCTGATTACTTAAGTATTTCGGCGTCGTATACCCGTTTGGCATGCAATTTGGTTGCCATGGTCGCAGGAGCGGCGACGGGTCTGCTGTCGCTGCGGTTCACCGGACACCGGGGAGAGCAAATTGGCCAATGCGATGGACAGGCCACTGGAACGAAAATCCTGGCCGGCATCGAAGATCTTGTGGCTGACTGGCGCCGGTGCGGTGCTGCTTTCCCTGGCCTATATGGTCGTGGATCGGGCTGGACGGTCCACGCTGCAGGTGGATCCATCCCGCCTGACCATCGCTCGCGTGGAGCATGGCGAGTTTCGCGAGTACTTCCCTTTCGACGGCACTGTGGAACCGGTGACGACGGTCTACCTGGATATCGAAGAGGGCGGGCGCGTCGAGGAAATATTCATCGACGGCGGGCACTACGTGCACGAAGGCGACCTGATCCTGCGTTTTTCGAACGCGACCCTGCAGCGCACCTCCATCGACACCGAGACTCGTCTGGTCGAGAACCTGAACGCACTGCGCAATACCCAGCTCACGCTCGCGCAGAACGCACTGCTGCTGGAAGACTCGCTGCTGGACCTGAACCACCGGATAAGCGAACAGGAGAAGACGCTGGATCGCTATGAACGCCTGTTGGCCAACCCGGATGGCATCACCGATCTGACTCGCGAGACCTTCGAACGGGTGCGTGACGAACTGTCCTGGCTGCGCGCCAAACGCGTGTTGCTGCGCGAGCGTATCGATCGCGAGGAAGTGCTCAGTCGCCAGCAGCTCCTGCAGGCCGAGCAGTCGATAGAGCGCCTCACCATGAGCCTGGAATTGCTGAACAGGATCGTTGACAGCCTGGAGGTGCGGGCGCCGATTGCCGGATTCCTGTCCAGTATCGATGCGCGCCTGGGCGAGAACATCAATCGCGGGCAGCGCATCGGGCAGGTCGACGTGCTCGACGAGTACAAGATCAGTGTCCGTGTGGATCAGTTCTACATCTCCCGCGTCGAGGCAGGCACCACCGGGCGCTTTCGCCTGGACGGTGAAACCTATGAGGTGGTGGTGCAGAGGATCTATCCGGAGGTCGTCAACGACGTGTTTCGCGTCGATGTCGGTTTCGCGGAGCGTGTGCCGCCCGATCTGCGGCGCGGGCAACGTGTCAGTGTGGAACTGAGCTTCGGCGAGCCCACGCAGACTCTGACCGTGGCCCGAGGCGGCTTTCAGCAGGCCGGGGGGCGCTGGGTCTATCTGTTGGCCGAGGACGGACGATCGGCCATGCGGACACCGAGCCGTTTCGGGCGGCAGAACCCCCGCTTCGTCGAGGTGCTGGAGGGATTGAAGGCGGGCGACCACATCATCACCTCCAGTTATGACCTCTTCAATGAGGCGGACGAACTCAGGTTCTCGGACCGGTTAGTGCTCGATCCATAGGCGAACAAGCGACAACACCATGATCATAGAAACAAACAACCTGCAAAAGCGCTATCGCACCGAACTCGTCGAGACGACAGCGCTCGATTCCATCGATCTCGCCGTCGAACCGGGTCAGTTCGTTTCGGTCATGGGGCCATCCGGATGCGGCAAATCGACGCTGCTGCATATCCTCGGTCTGATCGACAGCCCCAGCGAAGGTCACTACCGCTTTATGGGGGAGGATGTCTCGCGCTATGCGGAAAAACGGCGGGCGCTGCTGCGCAAGCGCAACATCGGCTTCGTGTTCCAGAACTTCAATCTGATCGACGAGCTGACGGTATTCGAGAATGTCGAACTGCCGCTGGTGTACACGAAGGTCCCCGCGCACGAGCGCAAGACGCGGGTGGACGCGATACTGGAAAGAATGGACATCGCCCACCGCCGAGACCACTTTCCAGGCCAGCTCTCGGGCGGCCAGCAACAACGGGTCGCGGTGGCGCGTGCGGTCGTCAACCAGCCCAGCCTGATACTGGCGGACGAGCCGACCGGGAATCTCGATTCGGAGAACGGCCACGAGGTGATGCGCATTCTGCTGGCGCTGCATGCCGAAGGCACCAGTATCGTCATGGTTACTCACTCGGCGGACAACGCCGCGTTCGGTGAGCGCACGATACGGATGCTGGACGGGCGCGTCATCGCCGAGAGTGCGGAAGACTGATCGCATGCACTCACACCTGAAAATCGCCTGGCGCACGCTCTACCGGGAGAAGCGCTACGCGGCCATCAATATCGCCGGCCTGGCCCTGGCCATTGCATGCGCCATCGTCCTTGGCCTGTATCTGCGCGGCGAACTGACCTACGACCGCCATCACGAGATGCACGAACGCATCTATCGGGTGGTCAACGAGTTCAACATCGGTGGCACGGTGGACGCCTTCGCGGCCACCTCAGCGGCGCTGGGGCCGATGCTCGCCGAGACCTACCCGGAGATCGAGGATTACACGCGCTTTCGGCCGGCCAGCGAGATTCGCCTGCTGATCAGACACGAGGCGGACGCTTACTACTGGGATCGCGTCTACTTCGCGGACGATAACGTGTTCGATATCTTCACGCACGACGTCATCTACGGTGATCCGGGCACGGCGCTGGTCGACGGCAGTTCCATCGCCGTCAGCGAGACGTTCGCGCGCCGGTACTTCGGTGCGGAGAATCCGATCGGCAGAACCGTCACCACGGACGCCGGTCGTCCGCTCAGCATCACACTGGTGTTTGCCGATCTTCCCGACAACACGCACCTGAAATACGACGCGCTGCTGTCGCACAACGTGTCGTTCCACGAATTGCCGGAAGACATCGCACAGCGGCGCCAGCAGTTAAGTGCCGTCGGTCTTTATACCTATCTGGTGATGCCGGCCGATTACGACGTGCGCGCGTTCGACGCGATCAGTACCGATTTCTTCGAGCGCAATATGGCGGCCACCTTTGTGCAGGTCAACGCGACCTGGCGTGGCTGGTTGCAACCGCTGGCCGATATTCACCTGACATCGGACGTCGGCTACGACCAGCCCACCGGCAATCCCTATTACCTGTATGGATTCGCCGCAGTGGCCGCGTTCATCATGCTGATCGCGTGCATTAATTACATAAACCTTGCGACCGCCCGGGCAACCCGACGGGCGCGCACCGTGGGGATACGCAAGATTCTCGGCAGCGAGCGTGGGCCGCTGATCGTGCAGTTCCTCGGCGAAGCCGTACTGTTCGCGCTCATCGCCGCCGTGGTCGGCGTCGTGCTGGTCGAGATCGTGCTGACCCTGGCGCCGATAGAACAGCTGATTGGCACGCGCCTGCAACTGGATCTGTTCGGTGAACCGGGCCTGGTGGCCGCGATTCTGGCCATCAGCGTGTTCATCGGCATTCTCGCCGGTCTGTACCCGGCGGTGTATCTGTCCTCGTGGGCGCCGCTGACTGCACTGGTGGGACAGCACAAGGCCGGCAAGGGCAATGTGCTGTTTCGCCAGGCGTTGGTGTTCACACAGTTCGCGATCTCGATAGCGGTCATCGCCAGTACGCTGCTGATGGCTGCGCAGATGAGCTATATCGCCGACAGGGAGCTGGGCTTCGATCGCGAGAACCGCGTGCTTATCACCCTCCGAGGCGTCGATCTGCTGGAGCGGGTGCCGACGATAAGGAACGAACTGGCCACGGACAGCCGCATTCTCGGCGTGACCACCAGCGCGTCCATGCCGGGACAGACATTGCCGGTTAACGCGGCTGCGGTCGAGTCAAACGACGGCATCCTGCAACCGACGATGATCAGCCATATGGGTGTTGGCGACGACTTTCTGTCGGTGATGGGCATGCAACTGGTTGCCGGTCGCGATTTCTCCAGGCGGCTGCTGACCGATGTCGGCGCAAGCTTTGTCGTCAATGAAACCTTCGTGCGAACCATGGGATGGGACGAACCGCTGGGCAAGCAGATCCAGCTGGCCGGCGCGAACGCTGTCGGGCGGGTGATCGGGGTCGTGGCGGATTTCCACTTCAGGTCCCTGCACACGAACATAGAACCGTTCGCGATGTATCGATTGCCGAACGACTTCTCCGGTGTGGCCGAGATCAACCGACCGTTCGTCACCCAGACGCTGGTCGCGAATATGGCGCCGGGCGCGCTCGCGGAGGGACTGCGCCTGTTGCAGGACACCTTCGCCGAAGCCGATCCTGCCCATCCGTTCGAATTCAGATTTTTCGATGACACCCTGAACGAGCTGTATGCATCGGAACGCAATCTGATGAGCCTGCTCGGGATTTTCGCGGCGATCTGCATCTTCATAGCCTGCCTGGGGCTATACGGCCTTGCGTCTTTCACGACCGAGCAGCGGACCAAAGAGATCGGAATCCGCCGCGTGCTGGGTGCCAGCGGGACGCAGATCGTATGGCTGCTGTCCAGGGGCATGCTGTTGCTGATTCTGGCTTCGGCAATTGTCGCCGCGCTGCTGGCGTATCTGGCGATCGACGAGTGGATGACGGGATTCGCATACCGGGCGCCGATCAATCCGCTGGTGTTTGTGGCAGCGGCAGCGGCGGCGGCGCTGGTGGCGCTTGTGACGCTGACCCTGCAGTCATCGGGCACCGTACGTGCCGATCCTGTCGAGGCGTTGAGATTTGAATAGGAGAATAGCGATGAGATTTCACAGGTGCACAAGCGTGTTGCTGTCGGGCCTGCTGTTTGCGCTCAGTCTTCCCGTCGCCGCGCAGCAGGACATTACCGGTACCTGGCGTGGTGCGCTCACGGTAGCGCCGGACACTTCACTGACCATTGACTTCGTGCTTACGCGTGAAGCGGACGGCGGGTATTCGGCGATCGTCGCGTCACCGGATCCGGGGGGTATCCCCGAGGTGCCGGTGAGCCGGGTCGAATTCGCAGCGAACCGGCTGGTGTTGGCGGTGGATGCCCTGGGTGGCGCCTACGAGGGAACGCTCGGCGACGACAGCATTGAAGGCGAATGGCGACAGGAGGGGGAAACGTTTCCGCTGGTGCTGCGCCGTTACGAACGCACGGAACTGTCAGAGGCGGATCGCGAGAGACTGGTTGGCAGCTGGACTGGCGCCCTGGAACTGCCGACGGGCGTGTCGCTGGCTCTCGTGTTCCGCTTCGAGACCGGTGACGATGGAGAACTGATCGGCATGCTGGATAGCCCGGAACAGGGTGCCAGCGATATCGCGATGGCCGACATCGAGCTGGCCGGTGACGCGTTGACGTTGAATGTGCCGCAGATCATGGGGCGCTACATCGGCACGATTCAGGGTGATCGGATTACCGGTTCCTGGTCGCAGGGCGGCAGCATCCCGCTGACGCTGGAGCGCGGCGAATACGTCCCGACCGTGATCGAACTCGATCTGTCGGCCGATGACGTCGCGCGCCTGACTGGCTCCTGGCGCGGGCAGGTCGGTCCGCTGGAGGTCATCATCCGCATCCAGACGAACGATGATGGTACGCCCGTCGCGACGTTGAACGTGCCGGCGCAGGGCGTAGGCGGCCTGCCGGTTACAGCGGCGCAGCTCACCGGTGACCAGCTGACGCTGCGCATAGACACCGTGGGCGTGACGCTGATCGCAACGCTGGACGGGGATCAGCTGAGCGGTGATTGGCAGCAGGGTCCGGAGTCGGTGCCGGTGACATTGTCGCGATAGTCGGACGGCGCCTGCCGGCTGCTGCAAGGGGAGGGTTCATGCAGGACACGGCACTGAGACTGGAAAACGTGACCAAGCGGTTCGCGGACCTGATCGCGGTCGATGACGTCAGCCTCGAGATTCCGCGCGGATCGGTGTACGGATTTCTCGGGCCGAACGGCGCCGGCAAGACCACGACGATCCGGATGATCGTCGATATCCTGCGGCCCAGCAGCGGGACGATATCGATACTCGGTCACCGCTCGGCACTGGACGTGCGTTCGCGGATTGCCTACCTGCCCGAGGAAAAGGGCCTGTACAAGAAAATGACGGCGTCCGCGACGATTGCCTATTTCGGCACCCTCAAGGGCATGGACAGGCGTACCGCGCGCCGGCGCGCCGGCGAGTTGCTGGAGCGCTACGGCCTGGGTGATTTCGCCGATGCCAGGATAGAAGCGTTGTCGAAAGGCATGAGTCAGAAGGTGCAGGTGCTGAGCACCATTGTCCATTCGCCGGAGTTCGTGATTCTGGACGAGCCGTTCTCCGGCCTGGATCCGGTGAACCAGCAGGTGCTGGAGCAGATGATCCGCGAGATGGCGAACGGCGGCCGCACGGTGATCTTCTCCACCCATGTGATGCAGCATGCCGAACGGCTTTGTGATCGCCTGCTGCTGATCGCCCGCGGGCGCAAGATTTTCGATGGCACCGTCGACGAGGCGCGGCGTACGGTGCCAAGGCGCGTCTATATAGAAACCGCCGCCGATCCGGCAGCGCTCGCCGCGCTTGACGGCGTCCTCGAAATCAAACCGGCCGACAGCGATGCTTCTCCGCGCTGGGAAGTGCGGATAGGGGAAGGGATGAACCCCCAGCTGATGCTGAAATTCTGCTTTGAACGTGGAATTGCCCTGGAGCGCTTTGATCATTCCGATCCCACGCTTCACGACGTGTTCGTGGAACTCGTCGGTGCGAACGACGCCAGGAGCAATGGATCATGAGACACGCCCTGCTGATCGCGCTGCGCGAGTTCTTCGAGAATGCCAAGACCAAGGGCTTCTGGATCGGCATCCTGATGCTGCCGGCCATGTTCGCGGTCGTCATTGCCATTTCCGTTTTCCTCGCCACATCGACGCCGACACGGCATTTCGTGCTGATTGACCAGTCAGGCGAACTGGAAGACGTGGTCGAGGCGGCCATCACACAGGACCGTGCGCCCGCCGCGGCCGGGAACGGTGCGCCGGATGCCGCCGGAGGGCCGCGCCGCTTCGTTCGCATCGCGCCGCCGTCCGGCGTGGATCCGACCGCTGAACTGTCCGAGCTTGCCGAGCAGTTGCGGCCGTATCTGACCGGCGCCATGCGAATCGACGTCGACGGACAGCCCGTCAGCCTGTTCGCGGCGATACTGATCGGCCCCGATGCGCTGGAGGACGTGACGGGGTCAGGCGGCCCCCCACCCCGATCGGATCCGGCTGACAGTCGCATTCAGTACTGGTCCGGCAACCTTGCCGATCGCAATCTGCCGGGCGTGCTGGGCCGCGCCCTGAACGAGGAAATCCGCGCAAGGGAGTATCTGCGCCAGGGCGTCAGTCTGGACGTCGTGCGAACGGTGGAACAGACGGGCATATCATTCGCGTCTTTTGATCCCGGCCGGGCACGCGGCGAGGAGTCGGTCAGCGCAGCGGACACGGCAGCGAGCTATGTGCCGATCGCCTTCGTCTATCTGCTGTGGATTTCGCTGTTCATCGTGCTGCAGATGCTGCTCAACAATACGATCGAGGAGAAGTCGAATCGCATCATCGAGGTGCTGTTGTCCTCGGTCACGCCCGGTGAGTTGATGATGGGCAAGCTGCTCGGCATCGCAGCCGTCGGTCTTGCGATGATCGGCATGTGGCTGCTGATGCTGCTGGCCGGTGCCCATTTCTATCAGGGCGCGGGCGTCGAGATGGTGCGACTGGTGCTGGATGCGATGTCCGGCACCGGACTGACGACGACGTTTATCGTCTATTTTCTGCTGGGCTACCTGCTTTATGCGGGTATCTTCCTGTCGGTAGGGAGCCTTTGTGACTCCCTGAAGGAGGCGCAGAATCTGCAGGGACCGATGATGCTGATCCTCATCGTGCCGCTGCTGACCATGCAGTTCATCGTGCGCGACCCGCACGGCCAGCTTGCGACCATCATGACCTGGATCCCGCTGTACACCCCGTTCACGATGCTGAACCGTGCCGCTGCCAATCCGCCTGTCGTGGATGTGATCGGGTCCATAGCGCTGATGCTGGTCTCGACCGCGATTGTCCTGTGGCTGGCGGGCCGGATATTCCGGGTCGGTATTCTTCGTACCGGACAGCGCCCGAAGCTGGTCGAGATCGTGCGCTGGATGCGCGGCTCCGCGGGCTGAGACGGTGGCGCTATGCCCCGGCAGTCGCGCTGCGATTGCCGCGCCGCGCGCCAGGCCAGGGAGCGGCCGAGTCATAGAGCGGCGTCACCATCAACCGCCCGAGCACGGCTGCAGCGATGGGCCCGATCAGCACGCCTGCTCCTGCAAGCCGCAGTTCCTGCGAGACGACCATCCCGCGCATGGCACCGGGAATCGCACCGATGGAGGCGGGCGTGTACGTCAGGTGGAGTGGTACCGTCAGTTTTATTCACGCCGTTCGTATTAGGGATCAGGTAACGGAGGAGAACTTGGTGGCGACTGAGGACGCCAAGCGGTTCGAACGCCTGATCGAGCCGCACCTGGATGCGCTGTTTCGCGCAGCTTTTAGGCTTGCGCGGAACACAGTGGACGCGGAAGACCTCGTGCAGGACACATGCCTTCGTGCGTATCAGCGAGCGAGGGGGCTGGATGAATCGCGGCCGGTTAAGGCGTGGCTGCAGACTATTATGTACAACCTGTTCGTCGACGGTGTGCGTCGCGCTCGGCGGTCACCAGTGGTTGCCGCGGCGGGCGATTCGGAGCACGCCACCCGCGCGTGCGCGGACCAAAATCCGGAGGAACAAGTGTCGATGACACAGCGCGAAGAGCAATTGCATCATGCGTGGTTGAGGCTCGACTGTGGCCACCGCGCGCTCTTGGCGCTGCGCGCCGAGGGTTACTCGTTGCCGGAAATCGCCGCGATCGCAGGGCTGCAGATCGACGCACTTCAGTCGCGACTCTATCGGGCTCGCTTGAATCTCGCGCGATATCTGAGGGAAGAGCAGGCGGCGCCACTCGGGATTCCAGAGGAGATGTCGAAATGAACTGCCAGGAACTCAATGCCGTTTTAGACACGCAAGCGTCGGAGCAGCTCGACTCCGCGCACAAGCGGGACATCGAGCGGCATTTCGCGAAGTGCCAGGCGTGCCGCGAGGCCTGGGCGGCGTACAACGAGCTGGTCGCTGCGCCGATCCCGAAGGCGCCGCGGGATTTGCATCGGCGCATCGTGGCGGCGCTCGAGGATCAGGAGGCGAGCGATGCGCGTCGGACGCGCAGGTCTATCATCATTGGCAGTGCGCTCGTCTTTGGCGCCGCTCTGACCACGACAGTTACGTTGGGATTGGCGCAACGCGAGCGAACGAGCGAACCGGCCCTGGAACCTGATTGGGCGCGCTGATGGCAGCGATCCTGGTCTTACGATGGCAACGAAGGGGTCAGTAGAAGTCGAACGAGAGCAGCTTGCAGAAGACACGCTGATCTCGCACCTTATCGAGCTGCGCCAAAGACTGATCAGAGCCGTTCTGGCTGTCACTGTCATTTTTCTCTGTATGGCCCCCTTCGCGCGGCGGATTTTCGTCTGGGTGTCCGAGCCGCTGACCGCTGTATTGCCAGAAGGCTCGAGCCTTATAGCAATCGGAGTCGTCTCGCCGTTCATGACACCGTTTAAGACGACCTTTTACGTCGCTGTGTTCCTGGCTATGCCGGTTGTGCTCTATCAGGTGTGGCGGTTCGTCGCTCCGGCGCTATATCGCCGCGAGCGGCGATTCGCCGTTCCCCTGTTGGTATCGAGCATCGTCCTCTTCTATCTCGGCGTTGCATTCGCGTATTTCGTCGTAATTCGAATGGCATTCGCGTTCCTGATTCGTGTGACCCCGGAGAACGTACTCAACATGCCTGACATCGGTGAATACCTGAGTTTCGTGCTCGGGCTGTTTCTCGCGTTCGGTATCGCGTTCGAGGTCCCGATTGCCACGCTTGTGCTGGTCTGGAGTGGCATGGTGGAGGTCGAGTCGTTGAAGGCGGCACGACCCTATGTGCTCGTCGGCGCTTTCGCAGTTGCGATGCTGCTAACGCCACCAGAAGTGATCTCGATGGTTAGCTTGGCCGTGCCGATCTACGTTCTTTTCGAGTTAGGCCTCGTCCTTTCGCAGTTTCTACAGCCCAAGGTTCAAGTGGAGGCGGAGGAGACTTGAGTGCGGTTGAATTCACGCGGCGGTGGAGCGAGCAGCGCCCCGAACCGTGTCGGCTGCCACGGTAGCCGGGGATCCTGGCTACGCAGGTGTTAACAAAACAGATGGGAGTGTTGGAATGGGAGTTGGCGGAATCAATCTCACGCAATTGCTGGTCATTCTGGCCATCGTCCTGGTGGTTTTCGGCACCAAGCGCGTGAAGTCCCTCGGCAGCGATCTCGGCGGGGCGATCAAAGGCTTTCGCAGGGCCATGGATGCAGACGATGAAAAGAGCAAGGACCACGCCAACGACGCCGCGCGACAGCGGCGTATCGAGGCGGAAAAGGATGCGAAGCCCGACGCAGAGTTCTCCGGGCGCACCGACAACGCAAAGCACGGCTAACGGTCCGCGCCAGTGTCTGCAATCGGCCCTTCAGAGCTAGTCCTGCTGTTCGTCGTTGGCTTGCTGGTGCTTGGTCCGGACCGGTTGCCCAAGGTTGCGTGCCAAGTGGGCCGTTTGGTTGGGCGCGCATGCCGAGAGGCCTATCGATTGCGTCAGCAGCTCGAGCGCGAGATTGCGTTGTCGGAGATGAGGAACAACCGGCCTGATGCGCCACCGCAGTCCGAAGGTTCTGACGCCCAACGAGCCCAATGGGACTCCGGTGGTCAAATGGGAACCGAAGCACAAGGTGGCGAGATACTGGAAGACAGCTCGAGCAAAGTTGTCGAAGGGTCTTGCCCGAAACCGTCGTAGAAGTCAGGCGCGACATGGCGATCGGGCGCGTCAGCTGCTGGCGATCCGGCCGGAGGTCGTCACGCAGAGAAGGGTATTCTCCGCAGGGGCAAGAAAAATCTCTGCACCGCCTGCGGAAATTATCGGAACGTTTAGCCGCCCGGGGTGAAGCTAGAGACATGGGTCGACAGCGCCTTCTTCAGTTTTCTCGCCGCAATAGTGGTTGCCGAGATCCTGAATAAAGTGTTGATAGTCTCACTGCTGCAAGGGGTGAGTTGACCGTTTGCATCCCAAGGCGTCGCCCACCAACCGGTCAATGGGCCGCCGGAGAGACCACGTCAGGTCCGCCCACTCCCTGATATATTATTCCCGTTTAAGGATTTTTGACTTTTCTGGTAGTTGCTTCGCTGTCGAGCATAGACAGTTTATGGCCGCTGCCAACGGGAAACGAGAGCGCAGGGAAACAAGGAGGTATGTCGATGCGACGGGCCTTGCGACTTTTCGGGCTCGCCCTTGGCGGGCTGCTCCTGCTGGTCATCGCCTATCTGACACTTCTGTTCTTCCCCGGCGTGCTGTTTGCCAAACAGTTACAGCACGGCAATTTCACCGTGCATTCACAGAGCGAGCTGCATGAAGGCCTGACAACCGTATTGCAGGAAGTCGAAGCTGCGCTTGCGACCAGCGCAATCAATGATCCAACGCTGCGCCACGACATATTCTTCGGTCACGACAATAACGCGTTCCGTCATGTGCAGGGCGTGCGTGCCTGGCTGGTGCAGCGGACTATCGGCCTTGGGTCCAGTCTCACTTTCAACGCCAGCGCGCCGCCGTGGATCAGCCACATTGTGACCTTTCGTGTGCCGGATGTTCCGAACAACGCGCTGCGCCATCCACAGACGGGTATGGCCGTAAACCTCACCCAGATTCTCACCCATGAAGTTGTGCACACCCTGCTGATGGCCCGTTTCGGTGTGCGTGAGATCGCGCGCATGCCTATGTGGAAACAGGAAGGCTATGCCGACTATGTCGCCGCCTCCGCCGGCACGATTGCAGCCCCTGACTACGACATTCGCAATAGCGTCGAACGGTTTCTCGCCAACGACATTTCCTGGCTTATGGATGGTGGTGGTGGCTTCATGCCAATGAACTACGGCTGTATCGCGCGATCCACGATTATTACAGAGGAAGGTTTTCTCCATCCCGCGTGTTACTACATTGCCCGCGTGCTGATAGAGTATCTGTTCGACGTGAAAGGCTTGGGCTTCGACGAGGTGATGCAGTCTGACATCACAGACTTCGACACGCTGGACGAACTGCTGACTGCATACTTCGACGGAACACTGTGACGACGCGCAACAACGTCACCAGACCGCCGCGCAGGGGAATTTCCGCAGGCACGCTAATCATTCTCGCGGCACTGCTGTCCGTGACCGTTATCTGGGTGCTCCCCGGCGACCACGACGCCCGCGAAGTCAACTCAACTGCGCCCGCGCAGATCCAGGCAACGGAACCTGTGACGCAGACACAACCGCTCAATAGTGCAGAAGCTGGCGGGCCAGAGCTATGGTGTACAGCGGACCGGTTGCCGCACGGTGCGACAACGCACAGAGGGTTGACGCCAGCGGCGTAAAAATGGGTGCCATGAGTGGGTCGTCCAGCGTCACACTCGACGGTCAAGATGATTCTTCTACCTTTCCAACCTGCCCGGAGAAGACACATGCCTGCGAAAAATAAATCTGCTCGGTCGCCTCGAGGGAAGGGGAAAGGGAATAAGTCCGTTGCGGCGGCCCAGGGAGCCGCAGGCGTGCTCAGAACGAACGACGTTGTTGCGGAGCAGGCGAGCGCAAGCGAAGATTTCGTCGCCGCGATGCCCCACAACAGCATCAAGGAACTCGAGTACGGTCACGACAACGCCGTGGCGCCGCCACCCGGAGCGACTGTAGAGCCCGACTCCAGTGCGTTGACCGCGAGCACGATGACCGAAGAAGCCGGGACTGCGAAAACCGGCGGCGCAGCGCCACTCGGCGCGAACGCGACGGTCGCTTCGCTCGACCGGGTCAGGGTCGACGCGAGCGATCAAGCGTTGACGACCAATCAGGGTGTTCGCATTGCCGATAACCAGAACACCTTGAAAGCCGGGCTGCGTGGACCATCGCTACTCGAAGATTTCATTCTGCGGGAAAAAATCACGCACTTCGATCACGAACGCATCCCGGAACGCATCGTCCACGCACGCGGCTCGGGCGCGCACGGTTACTTCGAAGCCTACGACTCACTGACCAAATACACTCGCGCGGCGCCGTTCGCCAGGAAAGGCAAGATCACGCCCGTGTTCGTGCGCTTTTCCACCGTGGCCGGCGAACGCGGTTCGAAAGACACCGCGCGCGACGTGCGTGGCTTCGCGGTGAAGTTCTATACCGACGAAGGCAACTGGGACCTGGTCGGGAACAATATGCCGGTATTCTTCATTCAGGATGCGATGAAGTTTCCCGATCTGATCCACGCCGTCAAGCCGGAACCGCATCACGGCATGCCTCAAGCGGCGTCCGCGCATGATACGTTCTGGGACTTCGTCTCATTGATGCCGGAATCCACTCACATGCTGATGTGGGTGATGTCGGATCGCGCGATACCGCGCAGCTATCGGATGATGCAAGGGTTTGGCGTGCATACGTTTCGCATGGTCAACGAGCAGGGCCAGTCCGTATTCTGCAAGTTCCACTGGAAGCCGCTTCTGGGAACCCATTCACTCGTCTGGGATGAAGCCGTAAAGATCTCCGGTGCCGACCCCGATTTCCATCGGCGGGACTTGTGGGAAGCCATCGAGTCGGGCGAATTCCCGGAGTGGGAGCTGGGGCTGCAGATATTCACTGAAGAACAGGCCGAAGGCTTCAGTTTCGATGTGCTCGACTCGACCAAGATCTTGCCGGAGGAACTCGTGCCGCTGACACCCGTCGGGCGCATGGTGCTGAACCGCAATCCGGACAACTTCTTCGCTGAAACAGAGCAGGTCGCGTTCTGCACGGCGCACATCGTACCGGGCATCGATTTCTCCAATGACCCGTTGCTCGCCGGTCGAATCCATTCCTATGTGGATACGCAGCTCACGCGTCTCGGCGGTCCCAATTTCCACGAGATCCCGATCAATTCTCCGCTGGCCCCGGTACAGAACAACCAGCGTGATGGCCTGCACCGTCAGGCGCTGCATCGTGGGCGCGTGGCGTACGAACCGAACTCACTGGCGGGTGGCTGCCCCTTTCAGGCAGGAACGAGCGGATTCGTGTCCTTCCCCGAGGCCATTGCCGAAGACAAGGTCCGTGGAAAGTCGGAGAAGTTCGCCGAGCACTATGCGCAAGCCACGTTGTTCTTCGACAGTCAGACGGATGTCGAAAAAGCCCATATCGCCGCCGCGTTCCGCTTCGAGCTGAGCAAGGTTGGAGTCCCCGCCATACGTAGACGGATGCTGTCCTCGCTGGTGAACGTTTCACGGGAACTGGCTACACAAGTCGCGGCCGGTTTGGGCATGGAGGTGCCCGACGCCATGCCGAAGGCTATCGCCAATCCGGAACCGCCGGAGGTCACCGTTTCTCCAGCCCTGTCGCTGATGGCGCTGCCTGGCGAGCGCGGTATCCGCACACGTCAGATCGCCGTGCTGGTCGAGGACGGCGTTCACCATGCCTCGCTCGCCGACGTTCATGTTGCGCTGACTGAGGCCGGCGCAGTCGTTCATTTCGTGGGGCCACGGGTGGGTATGTTCGTCGGTGACTCCGGCGAGAGGATCGAAGCCAACAAGTCGATGGAGAATTCTCCGGCAGTCCTGTTCGATGCGCTGGTCGTGCCCGATGGGAGCGAGGCGGTCGAGGCGCTCGCGGGCAACGGACATACGATGGAGTTCGTCAAGGATCAGTTCAGACACTGCAAACCGATGCTGGCTCTGGGTGCCGGACGCGAGCTGCTGGACATGGCAGGCCTCGGATCCGCCCTGGACGAAGACCCGGGTATCGTGCTGGCGGAGGGCGCAGACACGGCCGACATCGCGTCGGCATTCATCGAGAGTATCGCCGCCCATCGCCATCCATCCCGCGATAGCGACCCACCTTTGATCTGAGCTCGATTGACGGGTCCTCACACGCGCGGGCCCGCATTTCGGGCTTCACTGTGCCGAAATGCCGCTGTCGAGGCGTGCGGCGGGTCGGTAGCCTGCCGGGAGCGCCTGGGTATGCTATTGCGTGGTCGAGGCAGAGATGTTTCGATGAGCGTTCATCCCGAGCGCCGCCGGATTATCAGCGGCATCGGCCGGCCACGGATCGGCCCGCGAACTCAATACAGGGCCATTCCGCGCAACCATCCCTTCAGGATGGCGTATCTCCTCAAGCTCTCCCGTCCCGAAGCAAGCTTCGTGCCAGCAATGACATTGCGATGCGTTTTGCTACAGCGATTGCTGGTTGTTTGTGATGACCGGCAGGCAAATCGCGACGAGCTGCGACGGCCGCAGAACGAAAGCCCACATCGTCAGAATAGCGAGCACGGCCGTTGCTGTGACAGCAATGATCAGCAGAAAATAGACGGTTGGGTGGGGCAGGTCGATCCGGCCGGCCGTGGCGGGCCAGTTCAACGGCACGAGCCGGAGTTTCCGGAAATTGCGGGTATCCTAAAGAACGTGACGCCAACAACTCCGCTCACAGAACGACTGTTTCCCGGGGACGACGAGATCAGCCACCTGCTCCGCTCCACGGATTGGGCGCGCACGCCGCTTGGGCCGATGGAGACCTGGTCGAGCGTGTTAATCGGCTACATACGGCTCATCCTGGCCATGCCCACTCCGGCCATCATCTTTTGGGGTCCGGACCAGACCCAGCTCTACAACGCCGGCTACGCAACGATCATGGGCCCGCGGCACCCGGCATATTTTGGCGGGACCTACCGCGAATCCTGGCCCGAGACTTACCCGACCATCTACCCCTGGATGCGCAGGGTGCTCGACGCGGGTGAGGTGATTCAGGTCGAGAGCGAACACATTCCGCTGACGCGCTATGGCTTCAATGAGGAAGCGTACTTCAGCTTCACATTCAGCCCGGTGCACGATGAGCACGGCCGTATCCAGGGCATCTTTCAGCCGGTGTTCGAGGTGACCGGCAACGCCCTCGCACAACGCCGTGCCGAATCGCTGCGCTCGCTCGAGACTCGCTCTGGCTCGCCGGGCACGATCCAGGGAGCGGTGGATGCGCTGTCGAGCTATCAGCAGGATATCCCACTGGTGATGTTTTACGTGTGGAACGGTACCCAGGAAGGCCTGCAGCTCGTTGGCAAGTCGCCGACGTTCAATGCAGATTCTGGCCCCTTCGATGAGCTGGCGGCGGATGTTTACGAGGCGAGCGCTGCACGAAGGGTTGGCGATGCCGAACAGCTCTTTGGAGGTGCACATGTCGGGCCGTGGCCGGAACCCGCACACGCCGTCTTTGCGGTACCCGTGGGAAACCCAGAACGTGACAGCGGTCGCGGCGTTGCCATCTTCGGCCTGAGTCCTCGACTTCATTTCGACGCCAACTACCAGGCCTATCTGGAGCAGGTTTCGAATCAGGTCATGGCGCAGGTCGCCCTCGAGCGGGAACGTGCCGCCCGGCAACAGGCGGCGGAAAGGCAGCGCCAGCAGCTCCATGAGCTTTTCATGCAAGCGCCGGCTGCGATCGCCGTCTTGTGGGGACCTGAGCATACCTTCGAGATGGTCAACGCACGCTACCGGCAGATCATCGGTGAGCGGCGCGATGTGATCGGCCAGCCCATCCGAAAGGCCCTTCCTGAACTTGAAGGACAGCCGTTCCTCGAAATGCTCGACAGTGTCTACCGAAGCGGTGAAGCGTACGTAGGAACGGAATTTCGCGCAATGTTGGAGCGTACTGAGGCCGGCAACGAAGAAGAGCTCTACTTCAACTTCGTTTACCAGCCGATGCGCGACAGTGACGGCGTGACGGAGGGTATTCTCGTCTTTGCCTACAACGTTACCGAACAGGCGCGCTCGCGCCAGTATGCCGAGTCCCTGATGGCGGAGCTCAAGTCGGAACACAAGCGCAAGGACGAATTCCTGGCGATGCTCGCTCACGAGCTGCGCAACCCCCTGGCCGTGATTCACAATGCCGTGCAGCTGTGTGAATTGAGCGAAGAGTTCCGCGCTTCAACCAGCAGTCGTTACGTCGACATCTTGCGGCATCAGACGCGCAAGCTCACTGCCATGGTCGACGACCTGCTCGATGTATCGCGCGTCACCCGCGGCCACATAACGTTGAAGAAGGAGCCGCTCGACGTGTCGCGGCTGCTTCGAAACGCTGTCGAATGCGGGCGATCCAAGCTAGAGGAAAAGCGCCATGACATTGAGCTTAAATTGCCCGAAGGCGAGGTGAGAGTGATCGGCGATGCAGTGCGCCTCGACCAGGTCTTCACGAACCTGATCGTCAACGCGGGCAAGTACACGGACGAGGGCGGCCATATCGCGATCTCGCTCCAGCGGGATGGGCACACAGCGCTGTTGGCCGTCGCGGATACCGGCATCGGTTTGGCCGCCGGAACCGTCGACGATATCTTCAAGCTGTTCGCGCAGGTCGATCGGGATCCCGACCGTTCCAAAGGGGGGCTTGGAATCGGTCTGACGGTGGCTAAAAAGGTCGTGGAGTTACACGATGGAGAGATCGAGGCCCGCAGTGAGGGTCTCGGTCGAGGCTCCGAGTTCCGGATACGGTTACCCTTGGCCGAGGACGCCCCGCGGAGCGACGACGCCGTGCAAGTGCCGGTTACCTTGAAGAAAAGGCGCGTTCTGGTGGTTGACGACAACCTCGATGCGATGGAAACGCTGGCGATATTGTTGCGCTTCGAGGGGCACGATGTCACGACCGCGGGGAGCAGCGAAGAGGCCCTGGCCATTGCGGCTCAACAGGACTTCGATGCCATATTTCTCGACATCGGCCTGCCCGACATGGATGGTTATGAAGTTGCGAAGCGATTGCGACGACAGTCGCGTACCGCCACCACCCGTCTCGCCGCACTCACCGGTTACGGCCAACCTGGTGACCTGGAGCGATCCCATGCGGTGGGTTTCGACAGGCATTTCGTGAAGCCGGTCGACCGCGTCGCCCTGTTCGATTTCCTGGGGGAGTAACTGATCCGGTCGCGTCGATTGCCCGCGACGCCGACGAGCAGGCACGTACATCTGCATATCGCTTTTGCGCGATGGCGCGTCACTCAACGGCGCGGGCGGCGGCTGCTGCAGGCACTCCTTAAACCGCGACGCGTTGCTGAATGTGACCGGATCAGCCAGCACCGCTACGATGTCCTGATGACGAAACAGAGACCACCCGAGGAATCGCGCGATGCGCGACAGGGCAGCGCTTGCGCGTCTCGTCGTACGCCCGGCGCTGGTCGTCAGCACTGAGGGGGGGCGAGGATTCCAGTCATCGTCGATGCCAGTCATCGTCCAGTCGTTTCATTGACCGTGGCCATCTGGTCTTTGGTCACCACTACTTGAACCTAACGCGCCGCTCCGGCATGGATCACGCCACACGCGATGGGATCCCCTGCATCTCCGGTCGGCTGCGTCTCAAGGTCGTCCTCTCCCTCATGCAGGACCACCGAAAGGCCGACCACGCCGCGCGCTCCCTCGATTTCAAGTCCTGTCACTTCCACCATGAGCTGCGCATCTCCGGATTCGTTCGCCACGATGTTGCCAAGATCCCCCGCATGGCGCCCTGCGGGTGACGCGAGGGGGGAGCCGTGTGGGTTGTCCTGCGGCGAAAAGTGACCACCTGCCGTTTCACCGGGATCAGTGCAATCGCCCACCTCGTGAACGTGGAACCCGTGAGGACCCGGTGCGAGCCCTGTCAGGCGTGCGTGAACCCGCACACCTGTGGGTGTTGGTACGAATTCGACTGTGCCGCGCGCTTCCCGGCCCGGCACAGGCCGCAGTTCGGCGTAAGCCCCCGCGCTGGAGGACGAAGGCCCGCGGCTTGCGGGCGCTGCGGCGGTATCGGCCCTGGTCACCGGCTGACCAGCGCGCTGATCGTTGCCGATCTGACCGGCAAGCGGGGCATCCGGAGCTGGCGAGAGGCCAGCGTCCTGTCTATCGGCGGTATTCGGTTGGCACCCCATCAACAGTACTACTGCCAGTCCCGTAGCAACCGCGACGCTCCGACCGCGATATCGGCAACGCGCCGAAACACGCATCTGATCATCCACGGCACCGGTAACGACACCATCCTTGAGTTCGAGATCCTGCATTGCCTGCCTCCCGAGTAGTTAAGCGACCGTTCAGCGCAAGGGCGCACCGGCCACATGGTGACGCTAGAATCGCATCACCTAACCCCGGCCATCGGTGCGTTGGAACACACAGGCACAGCGTGCTCAGTCGCGCCGCTGTGCGATGACCGCAAGCTCCCGATAGATACCTTGCTGCTCCCACGTGCCGATGTAACCCTTCGGCACGATCAGCGACTGTCCTGGCGTGAATTCGTGAACAGCACCGTTCTGCTCTGGCAGCACGAGCTTTCCATCAAGCACCAGCACGAACTCGTCGTACTCGAGCGGCCGCGTACGGTGATCGGTTTTCGCCGGTGTCGACTCGAAGACGAACACGCGTAACTCCTCGCCGGAAAAGAGCGTCGCGACTCTGAACTGGAGTTCTCCTTCGGCGAGAATGTCGACGAAGGCATCATTGGGCGCAGGCACCAGCCCGAGACCGGCCATTCGGTCGGGTTCCATGCGTACGGGCGACGGCCCCTGCCGAGCAGTCGCCGTCATTGCGATACTGATAGCGACGGCGACGAGTACGTTGCGGGCGAGTACTTGTCGGTAAGTCTTCTTCATGGTTCGTTCTAGAATGGGGCGCGCCAGCGCTGTAGCAGGCGCCTCAACCAGTATCGCGGCAGCCTCAGGACCGTGTTTCCTTGCCGAGCACGTCTTCAACATAGAGCTTGTTCACCGCAATCATGGCCACCACGGTCAGCGGCGCGGCAAGGATCAGTCCCAGCGCGCCAAACAGCACACCCATCAGGATCTGCACCGATATCAGCAGTGCAGGTGCCAGATGCACGGCGCGATGCTGGATCATCGGCACGACAAAATTGCCTTCGATGTTCTGCACGATCAGGTAGAACACCAGCACGATGAGTCCCACCTGGGTGCCTTCCGCAAATCCCACGATCACGATAGGCACAGCGGCAATCAGCGGTCCGAGGAACGGGATGAAGGTGAGCAGTGCAGTCAATACGCCCAGACTAAGCCATACTTCCACGCCGATCACCAGCAGGCCGATGCTCACGGTAACGCCCAGCAGCAGCATGGAGACGAGCTGTCCCAGAAACCACCAGCGCAAGGCGTGCGCGATGGCGGTCAGGGCGCGATCCATCCGCTGGCGTTGGGGATACGGGAACAGCTTCAGCAGCCCGCCACGGTACAGCTCAGGGTTGAAGGCAGCGAACAGCGCAATTGCGAGCAGCACAACAAGGCTGGTGAGCGCGCCAATGATCATCAGTATGGCGGACCCCATGTGCCCGACCACCGCACCGGCGGCCTCCGCCAGCTGATCCGTGTTGCCGTTGCCGTCCTGGAACAACTGCTGCGCCCAACCGAAATCCTCGAGCCGACTAATTCCGGCGTTGACGAAATCGGTCGTGCGGCCCCACAAATCGTCGAACTGCTCGAGAAGCGGCGTAGCCAGGTACAACGTCAGCGACACCACCGACGCCAGCGTCAGCACCAGCACCAGCAGCAGCGACCACAGGCGCGACAGTGGGCTGTGTCTGGCAAGTGCACTGGACACTCCGTCAAGACCCACTGCAATCAGCAATCCACCAAACACCAGCAACAGAACGTCGCCGGCGATCCAGAGCAACACTCCCGTCGCCAGTACCAGCACGATAAGGTCGGTACGCAGCCAGCGCTTCTCGTGGTTGCGAACGGTCGAGGACGTGGCGATCGAGGGTGGAGCGTGTGGTTGTTCGGACATGCGCAAGTTTCTCCGTTTGGAAAACCCTGCGCGCAAATAGCGGATAAGTCCAGCACGCTCCGCAGTGTACGCCAGCGCACTGTGCCAGCCATATTTTCCGTCTAGACTCGACCGCTTGCTACAGGGTTTAGGGAGCGGCCGTGGCCAAGCTGTCGGAGCGGATCGCGGATCCGCGGACGTCGAGGAAAGCCGTATCGCTCCTCAGACGCAGCAGGCCAGGCGCTGCCGGCCCACTTTCGCATGGTCGAAAGACCCGTGGACTACGGGGTCGTGGGTGCGCAATCATGCATGCATGAGCTGTAGATTCTTCTTGGCGAGTTCTTCTTTGATGATCCGTATCGCCTTGGGGCCGACGCCATGAATAGCGAGCAGCTCCTGTTCGGTATGCTGCGCTGCCTGCTCAAGAGTACAGATTCCGTTGACCGCCAGCTCGCGTGGTGCAACCTTGCCCATTGTTCGCGGGAAATCGCTCATGTCTTTCGGTATTTAATTCGCCGTAGACGTCCCTGTCAACGTCAGCCTTGCCGTCAAATCTGATGCTGGGCCGGTCGCAGCCGGTAGCGCGCGCTAGCAGCGACCCTTGCCTCGTCCGTCAGTGACCAGCCGCTTCTGTTTCGCCAGGAGGGCAGGGCGGCGCTGCAACGTCCGGGGCGGCAGTACTGGCGGCGGGCGGCTGGCGTGATGATGTCAGCAAGCCTGCCGTCGCACTGCCGCGCCTGCATGCGATAGTGCGTCAGCACGATATGACATTTCGCGATAGCGGTGATATCGTTGAGTCAGGTTGACCTTAAGGGTGACGAAGCATGCGCGCCTTGGCTGCACTGCTTGGTAGCATGGTCGCAGGCGGTGCGGCGACGTTCGTCGTTGTGTCTTCCGTGTACCCGCCGGTACCCGAGACCGCGCCGGTGCAGTCGGGTGAAGTCGGGTGGCTCGCGCAGCGCCCTGGTGAGACGAACCTCAACGACGTTTTCGATCTCGCGGCCGCGCTTCCTGCTATCGACGACTCCGCGCAACTGGCTGATCTGATCGCACGCGCGGTTGAACGCGAACCGTCCCGGACACAGACGCGCACACAAACGCTCGAGTTGCGTTTGCTGCTCGCGCGGCTGATCGAGATTGATGCCGAAGCGGCGCTGACCGTAATAGCCACTCTCGCCGACGCGCCGATGCAGTACAGGTTTGCTGCCGCATTGGTGACTGCTTTCGGGGGTGACGCTGCGGCGATCGAACACGTAGTCGCCGCACTTCCCGCGCTGGACGCTCGGCGATTGACGCTCGATGCGCTGGGCGCGCTCGCTCAGCACGATCCCGAGCGCGCGTGGCAGGAGGGCGCCGCGTTGCGTGATGCGGCGCTCGGGCGAAGGGCACTCGTGGCGGTCGCCGAAGCCTGGGCAAGCACGGACCCGGCGGCCGCGCTTGCGCACGCCGCGCATGTCAACGACCGCAGGCATGCGAACCTGTTGCGCTCCGCGGCCATCGAACACTGGGCGTCGGTCGATCCTCTCGCGCTGCTGGAATACCTCTCTGCCGCCCCGCTCGAAGACGTACGTGCCGCGGGTCCCGTGTTCGCGATGCTGGCGTCGGCCGATCCCTCAACCGCGATTGCGCTGGCCGAACGCCTGACCGGCACGCAGCGCACCGAAGCGCTCGCCGCCGGCTTTACTGCCCTGACGATGCAGGATGCCGCAGCCGCCATCGAGCGGTTGGCCCGCGTGCCAGCCGGCGTTGAGCGGAGTCAGCTCACGCGTGCGGTGGCAACCGGTTACGCGAGCACGAATGCAGACGCAGCCATCGCGTGGATGAAAGCGCTCGATCCGCCTTCAACCGTCGCTCGCGAAGGGATCGTCGACGGCCTGTTCAGCGCTCATCCGGAACGGGCGATCGACTTCGTCGTAGCGGAGATCAGCGAAGGCGCGGCCACCAGGCTCGCGTTGGGTCTGGATTGGTCGGCGCTGGATCCGGGCACGGTTATCGGCAGCGAGTTTTTCGCACAGCTCGCCGGTGCAGTGGCGAGCACCAGAGACGCTTCTTCGCAAGCAAGCCTGCAGATGATCACAGCAAGCTGGGTCGAGACCGATCCCGAAGGTGCCCTCACCTGGGCAGTCGCGCGCGGCGAACCCGCGGTGGTCAGGCAGATCGGGGAGGAGATCGGAAGCCAGGACATCGGTCTAGCCCTCGCGTATGCCGAACGCCTGGCGCCTGAGCAACGGTCGGAGTGGATAGCGCATGCAGCCATCGGATACGCCAAACACGACCCGATGGATGCGATCCGCGTACTTGATCAGCTGCGCGGGCATACGCTGTACGAGGCTGCACTGGGCGGTGTCATCAATGCGGTGGCAGTCACGCACCCGCAGATTGCGGCACAGATCGTGGAACGTGGGGGAGAGACGGTGCCGGCGGAGGCCATTCAGAACCTCGCAAGCAGGTGGGTGATGAGTGAACCCGCAGCCGCCGCGCGTTGGGCGACCGGTTTGTATGATCCGGAACAGCGCTCGCTGGCCGTCGGCAACGTCATGGCAAACTGGGCTGCCTTCAATCCCCATGCCGCCGGCCGTTGGGCGCAATCCTTGCCGGCTGGTCCCGTGCGTGACACGGCACTGCGCGGCGTAGTGACCAACGCCCTGATAAACCGCTTCCCCGTCGAGCGTGCCTGGCTCGATGCGTTCGCCGACAGTGAATTGCGTCAGCAGGTCATCGTGGGCACAGGCCTCCCGATGCAGGGCGATGCGCGCGAGCTGCGCTGGCTGATCGACGAGTACGTCACCGATCCGACGCTGCGTGAGCGCGGAGAGCTTGTACTCGAGAACAATGCGGGCTTCAGGCGCTCGCCGGGCACGACAACCATCCAATACCAATGACATGAGATCAGCGACGTGACGGTACCACGTTTCATACTCGTCCTGCTCTGTGGGACTCTCCTCGGAAGCGCCTTGGCGTATTGGATTGCAACGGGACCGGAACGTGAATTTCGGGCCGCGGTTGCGCTCGAAGTCGAACGGGTTGCTGCGATGCGCCCTTCCGTGGAACGTGACGCCGCTCTCCAGACTCACCTGACACGCATGGCAGCGCTGGACCCACGGCGCGCCGTTCGCTTCGCACAGGAGCACGGCATTGGGGCTCGCTTTATCGAACTGCTGTTCATGCTCTGGGCAGAGAGCGATGCCGAGGCGGCGCTCGCCGAGCTTGGCACGTTAGCAGACCCGGCAACTCAGCGCATGGCCGCCTTTGCGGTGCTCGACGGTGCGGGTTTCGACTCGCCGCGCGCTGCGGAGCGTGTCGCGGATGCGCTGCCGGCCGATCGCCGCGACGCCTTCCTGCGCGCGGCAGTTTTCCGGCAGGTGCAACATGACCCGCGTGCCGCGCTCGCCAACCTGCTCACACGCGCACCCGGGCACTCCGCGACGCGCGATGCCGCTCTCGAAGCGCTTGCTGCCATAGATCCCGTGGCGGTGCTCGCGGCACTCGATCAACTGCCCGACGATGCGCGCGCGCTTGCGCAGCGCACCGCTCTACTCGCACTTGCGGAGCAGGATCCGTTTGATGCAGCCGGCAGAATCGCCGAAATGACACCGGGAGACGCGCGCAACGAGCTGGTCGTTTCGATCGCTGCCAGCTATGCGCAGGATGACCCGCGTGCCGCACTCACCTGGGTACTTGGTCTGCCGCCTCCGCGCCAGCAGGCAGTCGCGGCGGTGCTCACCGCCGCGGCCGAGATCGATTTCGACGCGGCAGTGGATCTCTCGATCGAGATGATGTCCGACAAAACGCTGCCCCTCACGCGGGTGTTGCCGCTGGCCGAGTATCCGGAGCGTATTCCGGCGCTGGCCGATCGTCTGCTCCACGCAGGCACCGCACTGATCCCGTCGCTGCGCTCCCTGCTTTCGACATGGGGACGCTCCAGCCCTGATGCCGCGATTGACTGGCTGGCCGTGAATGGAACGCTCGTTGATCCGAATACGGCAACGCTGGTCGCGCTGGGGTTTTCCGGCACCGATGTCGAAGCCGCTGCGCATGCCACCAGCCGCATGCCGGGACATTTGCGCGAGACGTGGATCTCGGCCGTTACGCATCAATATGCCCAGTACGACCCAAGAAGCGCCCTCGCCTGGCTCGAACAGCACAGCAACGAACCGCAGTACGAACATTGGCTTCAAACCGTTGTCGGGCGCCTCCATGCCGTCGACCCAGTGGCCGCGGCGCACCTCGTCGACGGCATGAATCCGCGGGCTGTCGAAAGGCTCGTTTTCGCCGTAGCAAACAGCCTGGCGCAGCGTGACCCCGGTGCGGCTGCCGACTGGGTGCTGACGCAACCCGAATCCCGGATCCGGACATCGACGCTGGGCAGTGTCGTGGACAGCTGGTCGAGACAGGACGCGACGGCGGCCGAGCGTTGGGCTCTCCGGTTACCGCAAGGAGACGAACGTGACTCCGTGCTGCAGTGGTTGTTCGTCAGCCGCTTCGAGCGAACAGGCGACTTCGACGAGTTGCTGCTGAATGCCATTGAAACCGAGTCTGCGCGGCAGCAGGCCGCCGGACGAGCCGCAATACGGATCTCCAATCACGACCCCGATCGGGCCAGGCTTCTGCTCGATGCTCACGTGACGGATCCGGGGCTGCGCACGCAGTTCGAACAAGCTCGTGATAACGAGCTGTCCCAGCAGTTGCTCCGACCGCGCTGACGCCGGGCAACCAGGCAGGTGCCGGGACATTAGTGCACAGCGCTGAACCAATGGTTACGGCGTTGCGGAACGCCTTCAGCGAATGAGTCATGATGCGGAATTATGCCGTACTTTTCAGGGAGCGAGTCACGGTGGGCGACTGCGCCAATGCTTCGACCCGAACGTATCTGCCGTTCAGTGTTTCGTCTTCGTGCGCTTGCGCTCTTTGGGGTGTGGTCGAGTCCGCAGAACGCCGATCACCGTGAGCGCGAGGACGACGACGTACAGCACTGGTACCGTCATTCCGCACGCTCCGGGTGTTCGATTTTCTTTCCGGCTCTGCGGTGGTGCCACCAGTCGCGGATCGCCATTGTGGCGACCGCGAAAAACGCCGCGACTGTCGCCAGCAGCTCGAACTCCGTCATGACCAGCAGGCTTCGACTGTCCAGGTCGATCATGGCCTTCTCCTACAGGTGTTTGCGGATGCGGTCGGCCGTACGCCAGATCGGTTCGATCTCGGCGCGGGCCTTCAGCAGCGAATAGAAATACGAGGCGTAGGCCGCCAGCAGAAAGAGATGCAGTGCCATGTTTTTCGCGCCGATCATCTGTACGTGACCGAGATCGGAGTACAGCGTGTTGATGACGAAGATCGTTGCGGTCACAGGGAACAGCAGCGCCAGCCCAAGCGGTGCGAAGACGTTGGCAAGCAGCATGAAGCCTCCGACCAGCTCCAGCACTTTCGCAAGCTGAAACAGGCCCATCTGCATCGAGGACTCCACATACGCGGCAGCCACCGGTTCACCGATGACGGGCTGCGGCCAGACGATCACGAGATAGTTCAGTCCCGCCGCAAAGTTGAAAGCGCCAAGGTAGGTTCTGGCGAAAACGACGAGGTACCGTTCGAGCATGCGCATCATGTTCACCATTTTACTATGCCGGTCAGGCCGCCAGCGCCCGCACCTGACGTGTCGCGGCGCCGAAGTTGTTTGGCAGGCCGACTGCCAGAAGTTCCAGCCATTCGTCCTGAAACTGTTGCCACAGCACTTCCCGTGTGTCGTTCGAATGACTGACCGGCAGCAGCCGTACTTCCAGCGGGCTGCGGAACCGGTTGACCACCGCGAGTACGGTACGCGATGGTACGACCACGTCGTCGAGGCCGATGCCGGTCAGCGTGTGCGCATTGATCAGCGGTGCAAAATGCAACGTATCGAAGAAGCGAAGTGTTTCCATCACCCCGTCACGCCGCCACGGAAAACGCGTGACATAGCGTTTCACTTCCAGCGCCGAACCTGCGCGGGCCAGCCGATGGCGCTCGTCGTGCCACCCGAAAGTCGGCTGTCCCACCACGACCACATCGGGATCGCGTGACAGCGCGGCGGCCATCAGCGCCAACGCGCCGCCGAAACTGAACCCGTAAAAACAGATGCGCGACACATCGTCGTCAAGCAGCGTGCGGGCAGCGTTCAGCGCAACGAGAAAGTCCGCGACGGCCCCGCGCAGGATACTCTGCCGCGGCGAGTCGATGCCGGTCAGCACATAGCCTTCCGCGGCAGTGGGCACCGCGTCGGCCGAGCGGCCGAAGCCACGCGCGTCGAACCCGAAGACATGGAAGCCGCGTCGCGCCCAGTGGTGCATGACCTCATATCGGTCGTTATAACCGTGTGCATGCACTATAAGCGGGCGCCCCCGTCGTCCGTCGGTCTCCGTCGTCGGTAGCACCTGTGCGGCTCTCAGCAGATAGCCGCGGATCGGCACGCCATCGAGTGACGTGTATCGCACCTGTGCAAGCCGCAGTCCGTCGACAGTGACTTCCTCAGATTCCGTAAGGGGTTGCGGTGCCGTGCCCTGTATGTCGGCGACGGTCAGTGCCCAGAATCGGGTGAAATCAGCGGGCTGCTCGATAGTGGGTTCAAACCGTTCCAGGCCCTCGATGGCCATGATCACTCCCAGTGTGCCGGCGCTGGCACGTTTTCTGCTACGGATACGTTATGGACGCGGTGCTGGACAGTTTCCTCGCTCATCCCGTCTGGGGGCGGATGCGAACCGACAGGCTGATTCCGTTAGCCGAAGCCGCTCGGCTCGTTTCACACCGTGCCGGTGACGTCCTCTTTAACCAATTTCATCCCGCAGATCAATTCTCGCTGTTGTGGGGCGGCGGTGTCGGGCACGAGTCGCGCGCCGACGATGGCGGCGAGTCCTGGTGCATGGGGCACATGGACTGGCGCTGGGCCGCCGTCGGCTGGAGCGGTTTTCTGCGCCCGTTCCGCTACGGGACGACCGCGAGGGCTGTGAAGGATGTCGAGCTGCTGACGTGGCGCCACGATAGGCTGTCCACGCTGTTCTATGCCGATCCGCTGCTGGCAGTGGACTTTTTCCGGTTGGTGCTTGGCAGCGCCTGTCGGCAGTTCGAGGCGCTGCGAGCGGCTCGAGTCGCGGCGGCGGGTGTGCTTGCACCACAGGTGTTCGGTCGCGGCATCGCGGCACCGGCGCCGGCATTGACCACGGTATCGACAGCTTCGAAGCGTCGGTTTGCGCCGAATGCCCTTTCCGTGCTGCGTCGATCGGCCTTCTTTGAACTGTTCGACGACGGTGTGCTCGAAGCACTGGCAGGGCATGCCAGGCTGGTACGCAGGGAACGCGGTCAGCTGCTCACCTGCCAGGGACAGACCACGGGTGGCATCTGGCTGCTCGGCGCTGGCCGGGCGACCGGCAGTTTCACGGGGATGGATACGCCGGACCGGGCGCCAGTGCGTTTTCGCACCATCCCCGAGCACGGCATCGCAGCCGGCATTCCAACGCTGACCCGGGGCTGGCTGGCCGAGGCTACCGTTGTCGCTGATTCCACATGCTGGTTCTATCATCTGCCGGCCGCGTCTATCGAGCAGTTCGTTGGCGACGATGCCGAGTTCGGGCGCGCTTTCATGCAACGTCATCTCGTGAGGCTGGCTCACCTGATCGCCGTGGCCCGCCCGCCGCGGCACCGGGGACATGACGAGCGCGACGTGGAATCCGTGAAGTCATTGCTGGATCATGCGCAGACGCGAATTCCTGTCACGTCGGCGCTGCACCAGGTGCCGTGTCTGCTCGCCAACAGGCTGACAGCGCCGCAGGCGCTCACCTGTCTTGACGACATTCGGCGCAACGGTGCCTACGAGGAGCGCGCCATCGCACGCGCCTGTGCCGATCTGCTCACTGATACGCGCAGCGAACTGCGCTTTTATCGCGAAGTGCTGGCCACCTACGACGCCGTGACCAGTGCCCCAGCGCAGGTGCCGCCGACGGCGTTGCGAGCGCGTTGTGACGATGGCATGGCGGTGGCGTTCAGTCACCTGCGTACGGAGATTCATGGTATCGGGCTGCTTCCGGACAAGCCCGGCCACATCGTGATCATGAATCATCTGGCATGCCCTGCCTACTATCAGTTGCCGAACGGTTACCATTTCTCGTTCGATACGGCATTTGTCAGCGTGCTTCTGCAGTCGTACTACGGTGCCTCGCCGGTACGCGTGGTCCGCCAGAGTCCGGGTGCCGAGTATGGTCACAATCTGTTCTATCAGCGTCTGGCGCACATCAGTGTGCCGACGCCGGACTCTGAGCTGGATGTCGCACCCGAGGCGATGCAGCGTATTCGACGCGAAGCCGGGGAGAGGCTCGTATCGCTGGGAACGGAAGCACTGGCGCGCGGAGAAAACGTGCTGATCTGTCCGGAGGGGCGCAGTCAGCTGGCGTGTGATTCACCCTCACGCTTCTACAGCGGGGCGTTTCGTCTGGCGCAGAGCGCGGCGTCTGAACCGATGATCGTGCCGATCGCGTTGGCCGGCTTTGATCGTCGCTACAAGGAGACAAAACTGGTTGCCATCGTGCAGCAGCCGTTTCGTCTGTCGGATGCGCTCCAGCGCCCCGGCATCGACAGCCTGCGCACGTTCCTGGACATCTATCGCAAGGAATTCTCGAAAGCGGTGGTTGACGCGCAGCGGCTCAGCAGCGTATCGCCGACCGCTGCCACTGCTCAATCCAGCGCCGGCGAGATCGGAAACGCCTGGAGCTGACTTCACTTGCGTTCGATAGTGATACAGTCGGCACACTCGCTGAACGCGTTCCGGAGCAGCCTCATGCAAGCCATCGTGCGCATGCGCACTTCACTCATCCTGGCCGCTGCCGTGCTGGTCACCGCCGCAACCGGTCAGGCAGCCGATACCACCAGCGCCCTGGTCGATGTACGGATCTTCGATGGCACCGGCGCACCGCTGATCGACAACGGTGTCGTGGTCGTCAGTGACGGCCGCATCAGCGCGGTCGGTTCCATGGAGTCGGTGGCGATTCCCGAAGGCGCGGAAGTCATCGAGCTGGATGGCCGCTGGCTGGTGCCCGGATTCGTCAACGCGCACGGTCATGTGAACCGATCCGGCGATCGCACGTCCATCCCGGAGCAGCTTGATATCTACGCGCACTACGGCATCACCACGGTGCTGAGTCTTGGCGATGAAGGTGTGCACATGCGCGACGAACGCTGGAGCCCTGAACTGCGGCGCTCGCGCCTGTTCGTGTCCGGGCCCAGCATCAATCCGACTTCCGCCGCTGCGGCGCGCAACGAGGTCGAGCGTCTGGTGGAGATGGAAGTCGACTGGGTGAAGATGCATGTGGTGTCCGCCGGACGCGGTGCCCGCTATGCCGACGTGCTGCCCCTGGCGCTTGAAGCAGGTCTGCCCGCCGCCATCCATATCGAGGAACTTGACGTCGCGAAAGACGTGCTGCGCGCCGGCGCGACGTTGCTCGGTCACAGCGTTCGCGATGAGCCCGTGGATCAGGAACTTATCGCTTTGATGCGTGAGCGGGATGCCTGCCTGGTGCCTACGTTCACGCGCGAGCTGTCTACGTTCGTGTATGCCGAGCGCCCCGACTTTTTCGACGATCCTTTTTTTCTTGAGCGTTCGGCACCGGATAATCTGGAACAGTTCATCACGCCGCAGCGTCGGGCGATGGCGGCCAACCCGCAGTCACGCTACTGGCAGGAAGCGCTGCCGCTGGCGATGGACAACCTGCGCGTGCTGCACGAGGCCGGTGTCGGTATCGCGATGGGTACCGACAGCGGGCCAACCGGGCGCTTCCAGGGCTATTTCGAGCATCTGGAAATGGAAATGATGGAGGACAGCGGCCTGTCACCCACGGCCGTGCTTGTCGCATCCACCGGCGCTGCCGCACGCTGCATCGGCCTTGAAGGCCTGGTGGGCACGGTCACCGAAGACGCCTGGGCCGACTTCGTCGTGCTCGATGCCGACCCGCTCGCCGACATTCGCAACACGCGTGCGATCCACAGCGTCTGGATCGCGGGGAATCGGGTGCGCTGATCGCGTGCAGGGTCCAGTGCAGGCGTCATCGCTGCGCCAGGGGGCGTAGTTCAGACGGATCCCTGCATGGTCTGGAGATCGCGGCCCGGTAGCGGTACCCTGTGCATCAAGGCCGGCTCAGCGCTCGCTCGTTCGGAGCCAGGGCAGCAGCCGGGAGGGGAGTCATGACGGAGCGCTCACCCGTAGCGCCGCTATCCGCCGGGGCTGACGTCCCGCAGCGGCCGCCGCGTCGCCGTGACGAGCTGGTCGTATTCCTGATTATCTGCGTGGTGCTGTTTCCGGCGCTGACCGTCGCGGTCATGGGGCTGTACGGTCTTATCGTGTGGATCAGTCACATGCTGGGCGGGTGAGGCGATGCCACTGGACCGGCGCGAATTCCTTCGACTGCAGGCCGCGTGGATGGCTGCCGCCGCGGCCGGCCTCGGTGCACAGGAGGCGGGATCCGATATCAGCTGGCACCCGGCGCCATGCCGCTTCTGCGGCGTCGGCTGCAGCATGCTGGTTGGCGTGCAGGACGGCCGCGTGGTCGCGGCCCGCGGCGATCCGAACGGTGAGGTGAATCGCGGTCTGGCCTGCGTCAAGGGCTACAGCCTGCCCGGCATCCTGTACGGCGACGACCGGCTGCGCCAGCCGCTGCTGAGGATGCGCGATGGGCATTACGACAAGCGCGGCGAACTCACACCCGTTAGCTGGGACCAGGCACTCGACCTGATGGCCGAAAAGGTCAAGGCTGCGCTGGCCGAGTATGGTCCGGACAGCGTCGCGATGTTCGGTTCCGGACAATGGACCGTCTGGGAAGGTTATGCCGCCAACAAGTTCATGAAGGCGGGCCTGCGCAGCAACAATCTCGATCCGAACGCCCGTCACTGCATGGCCTCGGCGGTCGCCGGCTTCATGCGCACTTTCGGCAAGGACGAGCCGCCCGGCTGCTACGACGACATTGAGCATGCCGATGCGTTCGTGCTGTGGGGCGCGAATATGGTCGAGATGCATCCCATCCTGTGGACGCGGGTCAGCGAACGTCGTCTGCATCATCCGCATGTGCGTGTGGCCACGCTGTCGACGCTGGACAACCGCTCCACGGAACTGGCCGACCATGCGCTGATCTTCGCGCCTCACACCGATGTCCTGATTCTCAACTACATCGCCCGTCATATCATCGAAAGCGGACGCGTGAACCGTGATTTCGTTGAGCGGCACGTACGCTTCGTGCGTGGTAACGCCGACATCGGCTACGGCCTGCGTCCGGAAGACCCGCGCCAGCAGGCGGCCGCGAATGCTGCTGATCCCGGCGGCGGCGTTGCGATCGGTTTCGACGAATACCGGGCGTTCCTGCAGTCTTATACGGCAGAGCGCGTGATGGGTGAGACCGGCCTTCGCCGTGTGCAGCTGGAAACGCTGGCCGAGATGTACGCCGATCCGGACACGCGCGTGATGTCGTTCTGGACCATGGGCTTCAACCAGCATGTGCGCGGCGTCTGGTGTAACAACCTGATCTACAACCTGCACCTTCTGACCGGCAAGATTTCCGAACCCGGCAACAGTCCGTTCTCTTTGACCGGCCAGCCATCTGCTTGTGGCACGGCTCGCGAAGTCGGGACCTTCGCGCACCGACTGCCGGCCGACAAGCTGCTGGCCAATCCCGAACACCGCCGTGAAGCCGAGACGATATGGGGTCTGCCGCCGGGCACGCTGCGTGCCGAAACCGGGCTGGATGCGGTTGCGCAGAGCCGCGCGCTGCACGACGGCCATCTGAAGTTCTACTGGACTCAGGTCACGAACAACATGCAGGCCGGGCCGAACGTCAGCGGCGAGATTCTGCCGGGCTGGCGGCGCGACGACGTGTTTGTCGTGGTGTCCGACATCTACCCGACGGTGTCGGCGCAGGCTGCCGACCTCGTGCTGCCCGCGGCGAGCTGGGTCGAGAAGGAGGGCGCTTTCGGCAATTCGGAGCGCCGCACACAGTTCTGGCGCCAGCTGGTACCTCCGCCGGGGCAGGCGCGCTCGGATCTGTGGCAGATTCTCGCGCTGGCGCAGCGAATTCGTGTGGACGAGGTCTGGCCGGCCGAACTGCTGGCACAGGCGCCACAGGCTGCCGATGCAACATTATTCGACCTGCTGTTCGCGAATGGCCAGGTGGATGCGTTCCCGATCGAGGGGGCCGCGCAGGACGGTGACGCCGAAACGCGGAGCGATGGCAACGATACGCAGGCTGTCGACAACGACGAAGCCCGCTACTGCGGTTTTCACGTACAGAAGGGGCTGTTCGAGGAGTATGCCCGCTTCGGGCGCGGCAACGCCCATGACCTGGCTCCATTCGACACCTATCACGCGACACCCGGCGGAATGCGCTGGCCGGTCATCGACGGCGAGGAAACGCGCTGGCGCTATCGCGAGGGGCTCGATCCTTATGTGCCTGAAGGTGCGGGCGTACGCTTCTACGGCCAGCCGGACGGGCGCGCGATCGTTTACGCGCTGCCGCATGAGCCGCCGGCCGAGGTCCCCGACGAAGAGTATCCCTTCTGGCTCAGCACCGGGCGCGTGCTCGAGCACTGGCACACCGGTTCCATGACCTTGCGGGTGGAAGAACTGCGCCGCGCCGTGCCGCACGCGCTGGCCTACATGCACCCGGATGATGCGACCGCACTGGCCGCGCGGCGCGGCAGCGAAGTGCGCCTCGTGACGCGGCGTGGCAGCATCCGCGTGCGCGTGGAGACCCAGGGGCGCAATCGGCCCCCGCGCGGCATGGTGTTCGTGCCGTTTTTCGATGCACGCCGCCTGGTCAATGTCTGCGTGCTGGATGCGACCGATCCGATTTCGCGCCAGACCGACTACAAGAAGTGCGCGGTGCGCATCGAGCCGATACGCGGAGACGTGGCGTGAGCGGCCGGTACCGGCGGTGCGTGACGACGATGGTCGTGGCCGCGCTGATGCTGTGCGGGCCGGTGACCTTCGTCGTGTCGCAGGTGCCACCGGACGACCCGGTTGCGGGTCTTGATCAGCCTGGCGAAAGTCCGCGGATCGCGCCGGAAGACGAGCTCGGCAGCGGGGCGCGTGTCGCCGCGAATCCCACCGGTCCGCGCACGATTCCGCATCGCATTCGCGGCCAGCAGCTCAATGTGAATGTCAACCGCTGCCTGGCCTGCCATGGACCGGATGCGCCCGACGTGGTCCACGCGACACCGATGCCGGCGACGCACTTCCTCGATCGCGACGGGGAGCGGCATGCGCGGCTGGCCGGCGGACGTTACGTGTGTACGACCTGTCACGTGCCGCAGCTTCGGATGGCGGCGGAGCGCTGATCTACAGGGGGAGTGGGGGCCTGATGCGGGATCTTCTGAAACGATACTGGGCGACGCTGCGCCATCCCAGCACTCACTACTCACTGGGGTTTCTGACCTTCGGCGGCTTCCTGGCCGGGCTTCTGTTCTGGGGCGGTTTTCACACCGTGCTCGAATTTACCAACAGCGAACGGTTCTGTACCAGCTGTCACGAGATGGAGGTGAACGTCTACGCCGAGCTCAAGCACACCGTGCACTACAACAACCGCTCGGGCGTGCGAGCGACCTGCTCGGACTGTCATGTCCCGCACGAGTGGACCAACATGATGGGACGCAAGATGGAGGCCAGCAAGGAGGTCTGGGGCTGGATTTTCGGAACGATCAATACGCCGGAAAAGTTTGAGGCCAGGCGGCTGGAGATGGCTGAGCGCGAATGGCGGAGACTGGGAGCGAACGACTCTCTGGAATGCCGCAACTGTCACAATCTCGAATTCATGGACTATGCCGTGCAGTCGCCGATGGCCCAGCGCATGCACGGCCTTGCGCTGGGCGGCGACATCGACGCGACCTGCATCGACTGTCACAAGGGCATTGCCCACCGTCTTCCGGAAATGTACGAAGTCCCGCAGTGGCCGTCAGCCCTCCGTTGAGTGCGCGAATGAGGTGGTGTGGTGCTGTGCCTGATCACCCGACGTCGGCCAGTGTTCGGAATTGCCCGGCGTGAAACACCAGTGGCTGTGCGGGACGGTGATCCAGCATGAGCACGCGTCCGACCAGGATCAGGTGATCCCCTCCGGGATAGCGGTGTTCGACCGCGCATTGCAGCAATGCCGCGTGATCCGTCAGCAGTGGCAGGCCGGCAATGCCGGGGTGTGTTTCGATGCCATCGAACTTGTCGTCGATGTCGCGGGCGAAGTGCCGGGCCAGTGCCGCCTGTCCGGCATGCAGCACATGTACCGCGAAATGCCCGGTGACCGCGAATGCCGCATACGGGCCGACATCGCGCCGCACGCTCCACAGCACCAGCGGTGGAGCCAACGAGACCGAGGCAAAGCTGTTGATGGTGGCGGCAACGGCGCTGCCGTCCGGTGCACGTGCAGTGACAATGGCAACGCCGGTTGCATAGCTGCCCAGAGTGTCCCGGAACCGGCGCTTGTCAAACTTGAGCATGGGAGGCAGGTATCGGGATGTGGGGCAGGCATCCGGGATGCCTGAAATGATCAGACCTGCATCTGTGGACCATGAATGTAGTCGATCAGACCTTCGATGGTCCGATCCTTGTCCCTGACCACGAAGCTGACCAGATCGCCGATGGACAACAGGCCCAGCAGCTGGCCGCCATCGGCAACCGGCAGGTGACGAACTCGTCGGTCCGTACACTGCACCAGCGCATCCTCAACGGTCATGTCCGGGGCGACCATCACGTAGCTCCGGTTCATCACGTCGCGCACGCAGACCTGTTCCGGTGTCAGGCCCTTGTCGGCGATGAGTTTAAGCACTTCGCGCTCGGAGAATATGCCGAGCAGCCCGCCGTCCTCGATGACCAGCACGCAGCCGACATTGGCCTGGCACATGCGTCTGACGGCGTCAGCAGCATTGGCATCCGGTTGGATGCTGTAAACCTCCTGGCCCCCGCCATCCCCGAACCGGCGCGCCTTCTCCGCCAGCACCATGTGTAGCCGTGTTTCCAGTGGTCCGTCCCCCGGGCTGTGTCGATTGGTTTCCCCTAGCATAGCGATGAGGGACGGTGGCCGCCAGTCTGGTAGCCGGGATCACAGAGCCTTACATGGGCTCACTGTTTGTGGCAGAGTGCTGCATGCAACGCTGGCCGGGCGTGCTGACAAACGGACGTCTCTTTACGGTGCAGAATCTGGAAGGCCTTCGCGGCGCAGTCAATACCTCCGACGTGCGGGGCAGAACACTCAGGATAAGACGCGGTCTCGATCTCCCGATCGCCGGTGTGCCGGCGCAACGGATTGAGCGGGGTCCGCCTGTTCGCCACGTCGCCGTGCTCGGGCCCGACTTTCCGGGCATGAAGCCCACGCTGCTCGTTGGCGAGTATGACCAGGTCCGCAAGGGCCAGCCGCTGTTTGAAGACAAGAAAACCGAGGGCGTCATCTATACGGCACCGGCGAGCGGAACGGTCACCGCGATCAACCGTGGACGCCGTCGCGTGCTGCAGTCCGTCGTGATTGCCGTCGGTGACGAAGGGGATGAAGTCACATTCGTCAGCCACGGCGCCAGCGGGCTCGCGACGCTGGATCGGGACGCGGTGCAGGCGCAGCTCATCGAATCCGGTCAGTGGACCGCGATCCGCACACGCCCCTTCGGCAAGGTGCCGGTACCCGGTACGACGCCACATTCGATTTTCGTGACCGCCATCGACACGAACCCGCTGGCGGCGGACCCCGCTGTTGTGATCGGTGAGCAGGAAGAGGGTTTTCGCGATGGCCTGGCCGTGCTTGGCCGACTGACCGAGGGGCCGGTATGGCTGTGCCGCGCGCCCGCGGCCGATTTTCCGTCCTTCGCAGGCGGACAGGTGCGGGAAGCGTTCTTCGGCGGCATTCATCCTGCAGGCAACGCGGGCACGCACATCCACTTTCTTGATCCGGTCGGCATGGACAAGACCGTCTGGGTGATTGGCTATCAGGACGTGATCGCGATTGGCCGGCTGTTCACGCAGGGGCGGCTGTATACCGACCGTATCGTTGCGCTGGGCGGGCCGCAGGTCGTGAACCCCCGCCTGCTGCGCACACGCAGGGGGGCGTCGCTCGAAGACCTGACGGCTGGGGAACTGAAAGCCGGACAGAATCGGAAGATTTCCGGATCGGTGTTCAACGGCCATGCCGGTGAAGGGCCGATGGGTTATCTCGGCGTGCTCGCCAATCAGGTGACGGTGCTGAAAGAAGGCACCGAAAGGCGGCTGTTCGGATATCTTTCGCCCGGTGCGGACCGGCACTCCATATTCAACATCTATCTGTCGAAGCTGCTTCGCGGCAGGCGGTTCGATGTGAACACGTCGACCAACGGCAGCGAACGCGCCATGGTGCCGCTCGGGCAGTACGAGGATGTGATGCCGCTCGACATCCTGCCAACGCAGCTGCTGCGGGCCATCGTCGTCGGCGATGATGAGACGGCCCGCGGGCTCGGCGCGCTTGAACTCGTTGAGGAGGATCTCGCGCTGTGTTCGTACGTGTGTGCCGGAAAGTATGACTACGGCCCGTTGCTGCGCGACACGTTGACCCGCATCGAGAAGGAAGGCTGACCATGAGCCTGCGCAACTGGCTGGACCGCAACGTCGCGCCGCATTTCGAGAAGGGTGGCAAGTTCGAGCGCTACCACACCTTCTACGAGATGTTCGATACGATGCTTTACTCGCCGTCGGCCGTGACGCGAGCGAGTCCGCATGTGCGCGACGGCATCGACCTGAAACGCGTCATGATGACCGTGTGGTTCGCCGCGCTGCCCGCGCTGCTGTTCGGCCTCTACAACACGGGTTATCAGGCGAACCTGCAGATCGCGCAGTTCGGCTACGACCCGATTCCCGGCTGGCGTACCGATATCGTTCTGGCGCTGGCGGGATTCGATCCCGCGAATTTCTCGTCGAACCTTCTGCACGGCGCCGTCTACTACGTACCGATCTTCATTGTCGTTTATGTGGGTGGCTTTATCTGGGAAGGGCTGTTCGCCTGGAAGCGCGGCCACGAAGTCAACGAAGGCTTCTTCGTGACGGGAATCCTGTTTACGCTGATCGTTCCGCCAACGCTGCCGCTGTGGCAGGCGTTTCTGGGCATTTCCTTCGGCGTGGTCGTCGGCAAGGAGGTGTTCGGTGGTACCGGCAAGAATTTCCTGAACCCGGCCCTTGTCGGGCGCGCATTCCTGTTCTTCGCCTATCCGGCACAGAACTCGGGCGATTCGGTCTGGACCGCCGTCGACAGCTTCTCGGGCGCGACACCGCTGGCACTTGCGGCCGAGGGGCAGCTGGATTTCGGCGTTGGTCTCGCCGCGAACGCGATGATCGGAAACGGGGTCGATCTGAGCTGGATGCAGACCGCACTGGGCGGCATACAGGGATCGATCGGCGAGACGTCGCTGATCGCGATCGGCATCGGTGCGTTGATCCTGCTGGTCACGAAAATCGCTTCCTGGCGGATCATGCTGTCGATGTTCCTCGGCATGGTTGCGATGGCGACCGTGCTCAACTGGGCGGGCAGCGAGACCAATCCGATGTTCGCCATGCCGTGGTACTGGCACCTGGCCCTGGGCGGCTTCGCTTTTGGTATGGTGTACATGGCGACCGATCCGGTGTCGGCGGCGATGACCAACACCGGAAAGCTGATTTTTGGTGCGTTGATCGGTGTGCTGGTCGTGCTTGTGCGCGTCGTCAATCCCGCCTTCCCGGAAGGCGTGATGCTCAGTATCCTGTTCGGGAACCTGTGCGCGCCGCTGATCGACTACTTCGTGATTCAGGCCAATATCCGTCGCCGCAGGAAACGCGCGCTGGAGAGTACCCGTGTCTAAGCCCGGCAACAGCATCAGCTATGTCATATCGGTGGCATTCTTTGTCTGTCTGTTTTGCGGGCTGCTGGTGTCGGGTGCGGCCGTCATGCTGCGGCCACTGCAGGAGGAAAACCGACTGCAATTCCGTCAGGTGAACATCCTGCGGGCGGCCGGCATCCATGAACCCGGCATGGACGTGCAGGCGGCATTCGAGCGCATCGAACGACGATTCGTTGAACTGGAGAGCGGCGAGTACGTTGACATGCCGGCGAACTACGATCCGGTGGCCGCAGCGCGCGAACCGGATATGAGCGACTCGCTGATTCGCGATCCGGCGAGCATTCGCCGTCTTGCGCGGGTCAACGAAGTCTACCTGGTGTACGAAGACGTCGACACAGACACGCTGGAGCGTATCGTCATACCGATCTACGGTTACGGCCTGTGGTCGACGATGTACGGGTTTCTGGCGCTCGCGGACGATGCCAACACGATCACCGGCGTCAGTTTCTTCGACCACGGCGAAACGCCGGGACTGGGTGGCGAGATCGAGAATGTCCGCTGGCAGAGCCAGTGGGAGGGCAAGCAGTTGTTTGATGAGGATGGCAACGTCGCCTTCCAGGTCGTCAAGGGTGCCGTGGACCCGGATCATCCGCAGGCCAGGCACCGCCTCGACGGCATTGCCGGCGCGACACTGACGATGAACGGTGTCACCAACATGGTGCGGTTCTGGGCCGGCGATCAGGCCTTCGGCCCCTATCTCGAACGACTCCGCGACGAGCGCGGCGCGGCCGCTGAGCGACAGTGAGGTACAGACGATGGCTACGATGAGAATCAAGGACGCCTTGTTCGGGCCGATCTTCGACAACAACCCGATCGCACTACAGATTCTCGGTATCTGCTCGGCGCTCGCGATCACCACCGCATTGGCGCCGACGCTGACAATGGCAGCGGCGGTTATCGCAGTGCTGACCTGCTCGAACGTCATGGTCAGCTTTATCCGCAACTACATTCCGGACAGCATTCGCATGATCGTGCAGATGACGATCATCGCGTCGCTGGTGATCGTGATCGATCAGGTGCTGCAGGCCTACCTGTTCGAGATCAGCCGCGACCTTTCGATTTTCGTCGGGCTGATCATCACGAACTGCATCATCATGGCTCGCGCGGAAAACTTCGCGATGCACAATCCCGTCCTCGTGTCGGCGGCGGACGGCATCGGCAACGCGCTGGGTTACTCCGTCGTGCTGGTGTTCGTCGGCGTGAACCGGGAACTGTTCGGCTCCGGGTCACTGATGGGCATCAACATTCTGACGCCGGTAACGGAGGGCGGCTGGTACTATCCGAATGGCCTGATGCTGCTGCCGCCCAGCGCATTTTTCCTGATCGGGTTTTTCATCTGGGCGCTGCGGGCATGGAAGGCCGAACAGGTTGAAGAGGATCAGTTCAGGATCGCACCGAACACGCGGATCAGCGAAGTGTTCTGACGGGGGTCGGTATGCTGGAACACTATCTCAGCCTGTTCATTCGCGCCGTGTTCGTCGAGAACATGGCGCTGGCATTCTTTCTCGGCATGTGCACTTTTCTGGCGATTTCCAAGCGGGTGGAGACATCGCTGGGCCTTGGTATCGCGGTTGTCGTTGTGCTGACGCTGACCGTGCCGCTGAACAATATCGTGCTGACCAGACTGCTCGACGATGGCGCTCTGGCATGGACGGGAATCGCGGCGCTGGAGTCTCTCGATCTGCGGTTTCTCGGTCTGCTCACCTACATCGGGGTGATCGCGGCCTTCGTACAGATTCTCGAGATGCTGCTCGATCGCTACGTGCCGGCGCTGTATCAGGCGCTCGGCATCTTCCTGCCGCTGATCACCGTCAATTGTGCGATTCTGGGTGCCAGCCTGTTCATGGTGGAGCGGCAGTATGAATTCGGTGAAAGCGTGATTTTCGGCTTCGGCGCCGGTGTCGGCTGGGCGCTCGCGATCGTACTGCTGGCCGCCATTCGCGAGAAGCTGAAGTACAGCGATGTTCCGGACGGGCTCAAGGGGCTGGGCATCACCTTCATCGTCGTCGGTCTGATGTCCCTGGGCTTCATGTCGTTTGCCGGCGTGCAGCTGTGAGGCGGGTGATGAGTGACGGATAGCGACTGAACCATGGCATTTGAAATTTTCATCGGTTCGGCCACCTTCATCGGCATCGTGCTGACGCTGGTGCTGCTGATTCTGGCTGCACGCGCGAAGCTGGTTCCGGAGGGCGAGGTGTCCATCCTCGTCAACGACGATTCGGACAAGCGCATCGATGTACAGGTCGGTACGAAGCTGCTGAGCGCGCTCGCATCCGATGGCATCTTTCTGGCCTCGGCCTGCGGTGGCGGCGGCACCTGCGGTCAGTGCAAGTGCCAGGTGTTTGACGGCGGTGGCGGCGTTCTGCCGATCGAACAGCAGCACCTGACCCGTGCGCAGCTGCGTGAGAACTACCGTCTGGCATGTCAGGTGTCGGTCAAGGAAGAGCTCAAGGTTCAGGTTCCGGACGAGGCGCTGGACGTCAAGAAGTGGGAATGCAAGGTCATTTCCAATCGCAATGTCGCCACCTTTATCAAGGAGCTGAAGCTTGAGATCCCTGGCGCCGAGGAAATCGCGTTTCGCGCCGGCGGCTACATGCAGATGGAGGTTCCGCCGTTTCGCGTCAGCTTTCGCGATTTCGACATCGACGAACGCTTTCGTTCGGACTGGGAGAACTTCAAGCTGTTCGACCTCGAGGCCCATAGCAACGAGGAGGTGGTGCGCGCCTACTCGATGGCCAACTATCCTGAGGAAAAAGGAATTCTGCTGTTCAATATCCGCGTCGAGGTGCCGCCCCCGAATGCCAGCGGTGTGCTGCCAGGCAGAATGTCCTCGTACGTGTTCGGACTCAAGCCCGGCGACAAACTGACGATCTTCGGTCCTTTCGGTGAGTTCTTCGCCAAGGATACCGATGCCGAGATGATTTTCATCGGTGGCGGCGCCGGTATGGCGCCGATGCGCTCGCACATCTTCGATCAGCTCAGCCGCCTCAATTCCAAGCGCAAGATCAGCTTCTGGTATGGCGCCCGCTCGCTGAAAGAGGCTTTCTACGTCGACGAATTCGACAAGCTCGCCGAAGAGCACGAGAATTTCGAGTGGCACCTGGCGCTGTCGAATCCGTTGCCCGAAGACAACTGGACCGGAATGACCGGTTTCATCCATCAGGTGCTGTACGAGGAGTATCTGAAGGATCACCCGGCACCGGAGGATTGCGAGTACTACATCTGCGGACCGCCGGCGATGCTGCAGGCCGTGCTGGCCATGGTGGATGACCTCGGCGTCGAGCCGGAGAACGTGCTGTTCGACGATTTCGGAAGCTGACATGCGCCGGCGCGCCGGTAGCGCGAGGCTCTTTCCGGCCTGCCTGCTGGCCTGCCTGCTGCTGGTCGCCTGCGAGGCGCCGCCGCCGCGTGTACATGCACTGTCCGGGCAGACCATGGGCACGTTCTGGAGCGTGCAGACCGCGAACCTGCCGGCCGGCATGTCACTGCAGCAGCTGCGCGCGGCCATCGAGGACGAGCTCGAGCTCGTGAATCGTCAGATGAGCACCTACCGCGATGACGCCGATATTACGCGTTTCAATCGCGCCGCTGCCGGCGAAACCTTGACACTGCCCGAGGATTTCGCGCTGGTGCTGGTCGACGCGCTCGCGTTGGCCGCCGATACCGGCGGGGGCTACGATCCGACCGTGGGGCCGCTGGTGAACCTGTGGGGCTTCGGGCCTGATGGCGTGCGCAGCCAGGCGCCGGCGCGCGAAGACATCGAGGCCGCGCGAGCGCGGGTCGGCTGGCAGCGGCTGCGGTTCGACCCGCAGACCAGGGCACTCACCCAGCCGGGAGGCGTCTATCTGGATCTGTCGTCGATCGCGAAGGGCCACGCCGTCGACCGGGTTGCCGAACGTCTGCAAATACTGGGTATCGACGGTTATCTGGTCGATATCGGCGGTGATCTGCGCGCCGGTGGCGTGAAACCCGACGGCAGCGCCTGGCGCATCGGCGTGGAACGTCCGATTCCCGGCACCCGCGAGATTCATACGATCATCGAAGTCCAGGACATCGCTGTCGCGTCGTCCGGTGACTACCGGAATCTGTTCGTTGCCGATGAGCGCCACTACTCGCATACGATAGACCCGCGCACCGGCTACCCGGTGACCGACGAGCTCGGTTCCGTCACTGTGCTGCATGCAAGTGCACGCCAGGCGGATGCGCTGGCGACCGCGCTCAGTGTGCTGGGCCTGACCGAAGGCTACGCGTTCGCGCAGGACAGGAACCTTGCGGTTCTGTTTCTGGTCCGAGAAGAAGGAGAGTTACGAGAACGCATGACCGCGGAATTCTTGAGACTCGCCAGCGAGGAGGCCCGCTGATGTTCACCACCGTTGTTGCCGCCGTCATTGTGATCGCTGTGTTGTTCGCGGCGATGGCCATCGGCGTGATCTTTGCGAACAAGCCTCTGAAGGGATCCTGCGGGGGGCTTGGTGCCGCTGGCCTGAAACAGGATTGCGAGATCTGCGGCGGTGTTCCCGAGCAGTGCCGCGAAAACGGCGAGCCCGCGGAGCAGCGCACCCGCAAGCCGGGCAGCTGATCGAGCTGGCAACGAGGTAGACCGCGCCGATGGAAGGGGAGGCGGCCTTACGGGAGCCCGCAGCGTCCCGTAAGGCCGGTTCGCTGAAGTGGGTGGCCGATCAACCCGTGCACCGGAACGGGATCGACATGCCGCGTACGCCGACAACCGGCCGGGGCGGGCGCGATGGTGTACAGTGAACCCGTCGTCGCACCGCGGAGAAGGCCACTCACCGTGAGCGCCTATGTCAGCCTGAAACTGATACATATCGCCGCCATCGTGATGTGGGCTGCCGGTCTGCTCTATCTTCCGGGCCTGTTTGCAGCCCATCCGCAAAGCGCGGGCGACGATGCCGCTTTTTCTCGATTACGTCGTCAGACGCGTATCGTTTACGTGGCGCTGATGTCACCAGCAGCCGTTGTGGCCGTGATCTCCGGTACCGTGCTTGTGTTTCTGTCCACAGCGATATCCGGCTGGATCGTACTGAAACTGATCGCCGTGACGGGCATGGTGCTGTTGCATGTCTGGATGGGTCACCTGATGGGGCTGTTACTCGAGCAACCCACGCGCTTTCGCCCGGTTACCCATTTCCTGCTGATACTGCCCGGGGCGATACTGATCGGGCTGGTCATCACTCTGGTGAGCTGGAAGCCGGTATGAACCTCGTGCCCGTTTCAGTCGCCGTCATCCTGGACAACACCGATACGGTGATCGAACACCAGGTTGCCCCCCAGCCATCCGGCCACCGCCACCAGCAGGGCGCCGAGCAGGGACAGTGTAAAGGCCCAGGGAATGACAATGTCTTCGCCACCCGCCATGCGCAGGAACCAGTTGGTGAAAGCGACCGATATCAGCGTGACCGCGGCAACGAAGTGACTCCAGCTGACGCCACGACGACGCACACCGGGAATCAGCAGCAGTTCTATCGCGCCGACGATGCCCGCCAGCGCGCCGGCGACCGCGCCGGCGCCGAGCAGCCACATCGAAAGGCGCAGCCAGAAGAAGTCATCGGTCACGAGCCACGCGAGATCCGTTGCGACCACCGACATCAGGAATGCGATCGGAAACGTGACCAGCATCACGTGTATTGGATGACCGGCAATCGCTACGCGACTGCTGACGTCGTCGTGCGGCTGAGGTTCCTTTACCATGGCTGACAAACACACTGCATCGGAGCCTCATCGTACCATTGCCAGGGTGGCCCTTGGCATCGCGGTCGCGGCAGGCACCGCCGGGTGCGGCGGCGCCATGTCGACCCTGTCGCCAGCCGGCCAGGGTGCCGCCGACATCGCCCGCATCAGCTGGATCATGATGATTGGTGCGCTGGCCTTGATGGCATTGATGAGCGGGCTGTGGCTGCACGCCGTTTACCGCCGTGACGGCGAACCACGGCAGTGGCCGGTGATGAGGATTCTGACGGGCGGTGGGGTGGTCCTGCCGCTGGTGGTGATCGTGTTGCTGCTTGTCTATGGCGTACGCAGCGGTCAGTCCATGCTGCCGCTGGGCGAGCCGGATTTCGAGATCCGCGCAACCGGGCATCAATGGTGGTGGCAGTTCGAGTACCTCGGCGACGATGGCCCGCTCGCCGAGACCGTCGACGAACTGCATCTTCCGGCAGGCGGCCGCGTCGACATACACGTGCAGACCACCGACGTCATCCACTCGTTCTGGATCCCGTCCCTGGGCGGCAAGATCGATGCGATTCCGGGCCGAACCAACACCCTGCGGCTCAATCCCGCGCATCCGGCCCAGATGCGGGGCCAATGCGCCGAGTTCTGCGGCGCGCTGCATGCACTGATGTCGTTCGACGTGACCGTGCACGAGGCCGAGGACTTCGCCGAGTGGCTGGAGAACGCCGCCAACGACAGCGGAGTTGACCCTTGACCGCGGCATCAGACGCGCAACCGGGCACACCCGAGGTTCGCACCGAGCGCGAACAGCAGCTTCGCGACATGGATGCGGTCTATGCCACACCGCCGGGCATCGGCCGCCTGTCAGCGGTCAACCACTCGGTGATCGGACTGCGGTTCATTGTTACGAGTCTGGTGTTCTTCGTGATCGGCGGGCTGCTGTCCATGCTGATGCGGGCACAGCTGGCCATCCCCGGGAACACGTTTCTCGATCACGACACGTACAACCAGATCTTCACCATGCACGGCACGGTGATGATGTTCCTGTTCGCGATTCCGCTCATCGAGGGGCTGGCTTTGTACTTCATTCCGAAGTATCTGGGCGCGCGTGACCTGTCATTCCCCCGCCTGAGCGCTTTCGGCTACTGGTGCTACCTGTTCGGTGGCCTGATCCTGCTGTTCGCCCTGTTCGCCGGCATCGCACCGGACAGCGGCTGGTTCATGTATACGCCGCTGTCCAGCGCACAGTTTTCGCCTGGCATCAATGCCGATTTCTGGCTGATCGGCGTCACTTTCGTTGAGGTTTCGGCGATTGCATTCGGCATCGAGCTGGTTGCCACGGTACTCAAGGTACGCAGCGGCGGCATGAGCCTGAACCGCATGCCGCTCTTCGGCTGGTACATCCTGATTACCGCATTGATGATGGTGGTGGGCTTTCCGCCGCTGATTCTCGGCTCGATTCTGCTGGAGATCGAACGCGCCTTCGCGTGGCCTTTCTTCGACACGGCCCTGGGTGGCGACCCGCTGCTGTGGCAGCATCTGTTCTGGTTGTTCGGTCATCCCGAGGTGTACATCATTTTCCTGCCGGCCGCGGCGGTGGTGTCGATGATGATTCCGACATTCGCCCGGCGTCCCGTCGTCGCCTATTCGTGGATCGTCGCGGCCGTCATTGCCACCGGATTCATCAGCTTCGGACTGTGGGTGCACCACATGTTCGCGGTGGGCATTCCGCATCTGGCGCTGGTGTTCTTCTCGGCGGCCAGCATGTTCGTGGCAATCCCGACGGCCATTCAGTTCTTTGCCTGGCTGGCCACGCTATGGACCGGGCGGCCGGTGAAGCGGCTGCCCATGCTGTATTTGTTCGGTTTCCTGTTCATATTCGTCTGCGGCGGGCTGACCGGGGTCATGCTCGCGCTGGTGCCGTTCAACTGGCAGGCGCACGACACACATTTCATTGTCGCGCATCTTCATTTCGTGCTGATCGGCGGCTTTGTATTTCCGTTGCTGGCGGCCGCGTATTACTGGCTGCCGCTGATGACCGGCCGGGCGCCATCGGAATCACTGGGCAAGTGGGCGTTCTGGCTGATCTTCATCGGGTTCAACCTCACGTTCCTGCACATGCACCTGACCGGACTGCTCGGCATGCCGCGGCGCGTCTTCACCTATTCTCCGGGCCTGGGCTGGGAATGGCTGAATCTGGTCAGTTCCGTTGGCGGTTTCATACTGACTGTAGGTTTCGCCGCGTTCCTCATGGATATGATCGTGCAATGTCGGGCCGGCGCCCGCAGCGAACGCAACCCCTGGCAGGCGGGCACACTGGAGTGGTCACTGTCGCATCCGCCGTCGGCGTGGAATTTCGCGAGTCTGCCGGTGGTGGAATCGCGCGAGCCTTTGTGGGATCAGCCCATGCTGCAGGACGACATGGAACAGGGACGCGGCTATCTGCCGGCCGTGCGTCATGGCTGGCAGGAGACGCTGGGTGTGCATGCGGTCACCGGTCGGCCCGATCAGATCATCCTGCTGCCAGGTCCCAGCTACCTGCCGTTGATCACGGCCGCGCTGCTGGGCGTGTTTTTTGTCGGTTTCCTCGCCGGCCTGTACTGGCTGTCGGCGCTGGGCGCACTGGCCGCGCTGGGTGCCGCGCTGCGCTGGGCGTGGCAGACGGGTCTGGATCGGGACTGGCCGGAACTGGATGCCGGCTGCGGCCTGCAACTGCCACTGCACGCGCAGGTGCGTGATGCACCGGGCTGGTGGGGCATGGCAGGCGGGTTGCTGGTGAATGGCACGTTCTTCATTACGCTGTTGTTTGGCTATCTGTACCTGTGGGTGGTTGCGCCGGCCTGGCCACCGCCTTCGTACATCGACAGTCCGATCGTGCTGTCACTGATCGGCGCGGCAGCGGTAGTGGCGTCGGCGCACGGTCTGCACATCGCCGTGCGCCGCAATGCCGACGGCGCCCGGCCGGTCGGCGGGCTGGGGATTGCGTTGCTGGCGGCACTGGTGGCTGCGACGACACTGTGCGGGGCAGTCGCAATGGGCGTCGCCGCACCCACTACACACGCCTACGCTGCGGTGACCACCTTTCTGCTTGGCTATTGCGCCGTGCACGCCGCCGTGACGGCCGTGCTGTCGGCATTCGCAGTGCTGCGCTGGCGACACGGCTTCATATCGCCACAGCGCAGCCTCGACCTGCGTGTAATCCGAATGTGGGCCGGTTACACGGCGGTGGTGACGCTGGTGGCACTGGGCCTGGTGCACGGGCTGCCGACACTGTTCGGGGCGACGGCGTGAGGCGCGCGACGCGCGGGGGCGCGACGTACGGGGGCGCGACTGGGCGCAAAGGGAAGGGCGCGAAGTGAGCGCTGCGAACGCAGATCGGCATCTCGGAGCCGGCGCCCTGCTACGCCTCAGTGCCGGCACCATTATCTGGGCCAGTGCGTTTGTCGCCTTGTACGCCGGATATTCGCTGGGCTGCCGGGCAGTGCCGGTGGCCGCCGATGCCGGGCTGGCCAACCCCGTGACCATCACACTGGTCGTGCTGGCGTTGGTTCACGGTGCAGCGCTGGCCATGCTGCTGCGGCGCTGGTTTTCCGGGCCGGTGCCGGCACTGGCGGGCGAGAGCGAACGAACACGCCGGTTCCGACACCGCGTCGAAGGCCTGGTGCTGTGGATCTCGCTGGCGGCGCTCGTGGTGATCGCGGCACCGGTTCTGATGGTCACGCCTTGCCAAGGCTGAGCCTGGTCGCGACATGGCTCCTGCCGGCGCCGGCGCTGGCACACACGCCAGCGGCGTTGGCCGGCGACTGGATCACCTGGGCGCTGACGTTGACCCTGATCGCTTATCTGCTCGGCGTGTACCGGGCCATGCGACGGTCGGGCGCGCGTCCTGGTTCCGGCCTGGACCCGCGGACGGGGCCCGGCCGGGCGGCGGTATCCGGGTCGCGGTCGGGGTCGGCGCCGCGGCCGGCCAGGATTGCGTCGTTCCTGTGTGGCTGGGCGATACTCGCCATGGCGACGCTGGGCCCGGTCAGTCAGTGGGCGCACCTCACGCTGGTCGGACACATGACCCAGCACATGCTGCTGCTCGCGGTGGCTCCACCGCTGCTGCTGCTGGCACGACCGATGCCACAGTACATGCAGGCTCTGCCCGGTCCTGCCCGACGCCGCGTAGGGCCGCGGCTGGGAAGGCTGTACGGGGCAGCGGCGACCACACCGGTCAGCGCATTCATTGTTCATGGCGTTGTGATCTGGCTGTGGCACCTGCCGATGCTTTATCAACTGGCAGCCGCACACCGTGCGGTGCACGATGTCGCGCACCTGCTGTTCTTCGCGACCGGCCTGTGGTTCTGGTGGGGCCTGATTGCGCCGGGGCGACTGGGACGCGGTGGCTTCGGTACCGCGACAGTGCTCGCGGTACTGACCATGATGCATACCGGAATGCTGGGTGCGCTGATGACTTTCGCGCCGCAGGTACTGTACCCGGATCACCCGGCCGGATTCGGCGGTTTCGATAGTCTGTCTGACCAGCAACTGGCGGGGCTGATCATGTGGATCCCCGGCGGGTTGATCTACACGGTCGCCGCGCTCGCACTGGCGATGGTCTGGCTCAGGCGCACATCCCGAAAGGTGTCGTGAATCGGGTTGGAGGTAGGGAACGGGATGGGCCAGCTGCCGCAATGGCTTTTCCCACCCCCAGCCTCAAGAGAGCCCGTCAGTTCGTATTCGTCCGAGTCGATGGCGAGAACAGGCGCAGCATGGAAAACTGGTGTCGGTATGATGGGAAACACTGTATCGATAAAGATGTTCCGTCGCGACAGGCAGATACCAGGAGGCTTTCAAATGAAACGAGTCATTCTTGTCGCATGTGCATTGCTGATGGCATCTGCCGCGCAAGCGCAGACCACGGAAGAAAGTGTTGTACCGGACGAT
>JBJHBT010000005.1:0-168836 GCA_050485645.1 Gammaproteobacteria bacterium
GCACCAGTTCCACGCGGCCGACAGTCGGCCAGGACTGTTTGAACCACGTCGCCGTGTTCGTGCCACGCTGCTCGTCGAACACGATATGGTGGTTGAAGGGCAGAATGCCGCGGCCGGAGCGGTCCAGAAAGGCGGTGTTGTAGTAATGCCGCAGACTGCGCGTGCCACCGATGCCGTTGTCGTGGTACTCGCGCGTGACCACGTAGCGTGGGCCGCTGTAGCGCTGCACGTACGGCGCCGGGGGCGTCAGGCCGGTGTTCACCTCGTAGTGCTGCGTGCTGGTGCGCGCCAGTGACTCGTAGTCCACTTCGATCGTATGGCCCAGACCGTCCGTGAACGCCGTGACGACATCGGCAAGCTCCCCTTTGTGCGTGTGCACCAGCCACGTGCTGCCGTTGCCCTTCGTGACAATATCCGGGAAACCATCGCCATTGATGTCGGCCATGAAGCCGCCGTTGGTGCCGGCCCCGGGGCTGTACAGCGACTCGGTAGGCGTGGACGGCAGGCCCGTGCCGTTGGAGCGGTAGATGCGCCAGTAGTCGCCGTCCGCCAGGATCAGGTCACCACGGCCGTCGTTGTCGTAATCGGCCACCATCGCATGCTGTGGAGAGCTGCCCGCCGGTATGCCGGTATTGACGGGAGTCGTAATGCCCCAACCCGTGCTCAGGGTCAGCCACCAGGTGTTGGTGGTGGTATTCACCCAGACCAAATCGTCGAGCCCGTCGCCGTTGAGGTCCAGCGCACGAAAGTGCTGCAATCGCGGAGCCCCCGTAGGGAACATGCCGAGGAATCCAACGAAATCGTAGCCCTGCGAGCTACCGCTTTCGGCAGCGACGGCCACAAACCACATCTGAAAGCAAGTCGGCGGCATGGTCTGACACTGGTTGCCCCCGAGCACAAGATCGTGACGCCCATCGCCGTTGAGATCGGGCAGCGGCACGTTCGGCATCCAGATCGGCGGTGCCGACTCCACGCTCCCGCCGGAGACGAACGCACCGCCGGTATTACGTCGATAGTCCGTATCCGTCCCGTTCCAGCCGAACCAGTCCAGCAACCCGTCGCCATCGTGGTCGCGAATGCTCACCTCGCTGAACGAACTGTACGACAACCCCGTGTTGATGTCCGTGAACCCCGTCCCCGTGGACTGCAGCACATGCCAGTTGCCAGTACTCGCGTTCTGGTAAATCAGATCATCACGCCCGTCGCCGTCGTAATCGATCACCCGTGCCCGATCCGGGTTCGTCGCCGACGACACGCCGCTGTTGATCGGACTCTCCAACCCGCCGTCGGCACGACCGGGGTACACCTGCCAGGTGCCGTTCAGCGACACGAAGATGTCCTGCCGCCCGTCGCCGTTCATGTCCCCCACCAGCGGGTGGGCGCCCGCCGTCCTGCCGGTGTTCGTCGATGCGTTCCAGCCGCGCACGCTGTTCTGCACCGTAAAACCCGTCGCCGGCAGACAGTCGCTGCCCCGGCACAGCGTCACCGACGCAAGCCGGCTGCGGCCCGTGCCCGTCGACGGCGGGGTCGTGTAATTCAGGTGATAGGTCGCAATCGTCGTGGCGCCGTTGTAGATCACGTCGATCTTCTGGATGCGCTTGCTGCGCGCCACCTTGGCGCCGCCCGTGTCCGAACCGGCCCGCTGGTCGTCCGCCGGACGGTTCTCGTACGTGATCACAACCTTGTAACGCGACGACAGCCCCTGACCGGCGTTCGACGTCCAGTGCACCTCGATCGGCAGCACTTCCCCGGTGCTCGTGTTCTCGTCGTAGACGTAACTGATCCGGTTGCCGAACTGGTCTTCCGTGTACGACAGGTACCAGGTCCGCACCGCACCGCTCGGGAAACTCGGTATGCCTGGGCCTGGCGCCCCAGAGGCAATGGCTTCAATCCGCGAATCGGTAGTATAGCCATAGTACGACGTGCGCCCGTCACCGTGCTGCACGTAAAACGACTGCGCACCGCTGGTGCTCACCGTGCCGTTCTGATACACCCGCTGGAACGACTCGATCTCGGTGCGGTACTCCGTGTTGTGCGCACCCTGAGCGCCAGACACCGCGATCAGCCGCTGACCGTTCAGACAGTAGCGATCCGAACTGTGGTAGCGGTAGCCGTCGGTGAGCCCGTCCTGCGCGTACGTCCGCTGACATCTCGTGATCGCCGAGATGCCGCCCAGCGTCCAGCCCATCCCGGCCAGACCATTACCCGAACGGTGGTTGTAGGTCAGCGCAAGATGAGGCTTCAGACCGCCTGTCGCCGCCGGTGCGTCGATCGGAATCGTATACGTCGCATCGCCCTGGGACGTGACCGCAAAGTGGCCCGGCAGCGTGCCGGGAAACACCGCCGCCCCCGCGCCTGTCGACAACCCCATCCCAAAAGCCAACAGTGCACCGAGCAACGCCGCACGCAGACGAACTCCCAGCATCACAACCTCCCCCGATGATCACTGGACTGGTTCGCGCTCTTTACACTCGTGCACAAACTGCTGTCAAAATATTTTTTTGCAGACAACGCAACCAATTGTTATTTATACCGTCTGTGGTCTGAGATTATGTTTGCTGCAAGTGAAAATGCCGACAACAGCGCAAAGATTCAGGACACAAAAATCAGATTCCCGCACGCTCATCAACAAACCGTAGCCGGAGCGCTGAGGTCCTGGTGGCTGAATCGGGTACCGAATGTGCTACCCATGCCGACGGCAGAACCGTTACAGCACGAGAATCGCGTCCATCTCCACCGCGGCACTCTTCGGCAGCGCGGCCACACCGATCGCCGCGCGGGCCGGGTACGGCTCGGAGAAATACTCCGCCATGACTTCATTCACCAGCGGGAAGTCGGCCATGTCGGTGAGGAACACATTGAGCTTGGCGATATCGGCCAGCGATCCGCCGGCCGCCTTAGCCACCGCCGAGAGGTTGTCCAGCACCTGGCGGATCTGTTCGCGGGTGCCGTTGACCAGTTCCATGCTTTCGGGATCCAGCGGGATCTGGCCCGACAGATAAACTGTGTTGCCGGCGCGTATGGCCTGGCTGTAGGTGCCGATGGCGGCCGGTGCGGATGATGTATGGATCGCCTTGAAGTCTGCGCTCACGAAAGCTCCTGTTGAATAGTTGCGGTTGAAATGAAACGGCGTGTCGAACGGTGCCGTGCTAGCCGCCGCTGCGGCTGACACGTACGACGCCGGGAATCGTACGCAGGCTGCGTATCACCTGCGCCAGCTGGCTGCGGCTGCGCAGCTTGATGCCGAACGTCAGATTCGACGCGTCGCCTTCGGTGTCCACGCGCACCTGGGAGATGTTGCTGCCGATGGCGGCGATGCGACCGGCGACTTCGGCCAGCAGTCCCACCCTGTCGAACGTGCGCACCTGGATTTCGGTGAGGAATTCGCCCTTGACGTTGCGCTTCCAGTTTACCGGTATCCACTTCGACGGCTGCTTGCGATACTCGGCGATGTTGCGGCACTGCGTGCGGTGAATCACGATGCCGCGTCCGGTGGACATGAAGCCTACGATCTCGTCACCGGGTACCGGATAGCAGCAGCGTGCATAGCTGACCACCATGCCTTCGGTGCCGGCGATGTCCAGCGGTACGCGATTGGCGGCAGCTTCCGGATTGTCACCGCCATCCTGCTGTGCCAGCAGGGCGGCGACCACCGGCGCCATGCGCTCACCCAGCCCGAGCTGTTCGTACAGCGTATCCATGTTGGTCAGTTCCAGCTCACGCAGCAGGGTTTCAACCCGGGTCTTGTCCAGGCGTCGCGGGTTTACCGAATAGGGGCGCAGCGCCTGCGCCAGCAGCCGCCGGCCGAATTCGCGGGCCTCGTCTTGCTGGAGATTGCGCAGATAGGCGCGTACCGCGTTGCGCGCCTTGGCGGTAACGACGAAATTCATCCAGTTCGGGTTCGGGCGGGCATTGCGCGCGGTGATGATCTCAACGGTCTCGCCGTTGTGCAGAATGGTTTTCAGCGGCACCGGCTTGCGGTCGATCTTGGCTGCCACGCAGTGATTGCCGACATCGGTATGCACCGCGTAGGCGAAATCCACCGCGGTGGCGCCGCGTGGCAGGCGCAGAATTTCGCCCTTGGGCGTGAACACGTAGACCTTGTCGGGGAACAGGTCCACCTTGACGGTCTCGAGGAACTCCTCGGAATTGGCCGCGTGCTGCATTTCCATCAGCCCGGACAGCCACTGCCGCACCCGCTGCTCCGTCGAGTACGTCTGCTTGTCCACGGCCTTGTACTGCCAGTGCGCGGCGATGCCGCGTTCGGCCACCTTGTCCATCTCCTCGGTGCGGATCTGTATTTCCAACGGCAGCCCGTTCGGTCCGAACAGTGTGGTGTGCAATGACTGGTAGCCGTTCACGCGCGGAATCGCGATGTAGTCCTTGAAGCGTCCCGGCATGGGTTTGTACAGCTGATGCGACAGGCCGATCACCCGATAGCAGGTGTCCACATCCGGCACGATGATGCGCACACCGTAGACGTCGACGATCTCGGACAAATGCAGGTTCTTGCGCAGCATTTTCATGTAGATGCTGTACAGATGCTTCTCGCGCGCATTGACGCGCGCAACGATGCCGGCGTTTTCCATGCCCTGGCGAAACCGCGCTTCGATTTTGCGCAGAAAGTGGCGCTGATTGCCTTTCGCCCGCCGCAGCGAGCGTTCCAGGACGCGGTAGCGGAACGGATAAAAGGTACGAAAGCCGAGCTCTTCGAGCTCGATTTTGATGCTGTAGATGCCCAGCCGGTTCGCGATCGGCGCGTAGATGTCCAGTGTTTCGCGCGCGATGCGGCGGCGCTTCTCCATCGGCAGCGCATCAATGGTGCGCATGTTGTGCGTGCGGTCGGCGAGCTTGACCAGGATTACGCGAAGGTCCTGCACCATGGCCAGCAGCATTTTGCGGAAGCTCTCCGCCTGCGCCTCGGCCGCGCTGTCGAAATGCAGTCGGTCGAGTTTGCTGACACCGTCCACCAGCAGCGCGACGTCCTCGCCGAACTGGTCGCGGATCTGATCGCGTGTGGCCGGCGTATCTTCGAGTACGTCGTGCAGCAACGCGGCCTTGATCGAGCCGGCGTCCAGATGCAGGCCGGCGAGGATTTCGGCCACCGCGACAGGGTGGGTGATGTACGCGTCGCCCGTGCGCCGCTGCTGGCCGCGGTGCATCTGTGCGCCGAATTCATAGGCGCGCGTGATGTCGGCAAGGTCTTCGGCGGGGAGATAGGTCTGCAGGCGCGACAGCAGCTGCGCGAATGCATCGGTGCGCCAGACGACCGGCAGCCGTCGTTCGCGAATGGCTGCACCGTAGTCCATCTGTGTGTGTCCAGCGCCGACCGTTCAGCGGCGCCGGGTGATCAGTCGTCCAGCGAGCCGGGGCGCAGCGACAGCATGTCTTCCGGTCGTGACGATGGGGCATCCAGGTCCAGCAGGTCTTCCATGGGCCGGTCGCGTTCCTCGAGAATGCTCGGGCCGATAAAGCCTTCGGCGATCTCACGCAGCGCCACCACGGTGGGTTTGTCGTTTTCCCATTCCACCAGCGCCTCGGCGCCGTTGGCGAGCTGGCGGGCACGCTTGGAAGCCACCAGTACGAGTTCGAACATGTTCGGGATCTTGTCGGAGCAGTCTTCGACGGTAATTCTGGCCATGGTCATGCCTCCTTGCACAGAGCGGTTACTTGACCCAGTGTACTGCAAGCCCGGTTGGCGGCAAATCCCGGGCCGTCCAGGCCTGTCAGGCGCCGAGTATGTCCAGCGCGGTCCGGCGCTGGCGGGCGGTCTCGTGGGGGGCGCCGCGCCCGGCGGCGATGTCGGCCAGCCGCGCCGTGGCCGCATCCGCGTCATCGTTCACCAGCAGGTAGTCGAACTCGGCCCAGTGGGTCATTTCGGCGCGTGCCGCCTGCATGCGCCGCGCGATCACGTCCTCCGCATCGGTACGCCGTTCGCGCAGCCGCCGTTCCAGTTCCTGCATCGATGGTGGAAAGATGAACACTGTGATCGCGTCAGGTGCGCGCTCACGCACCTGACGCGCGCCCTGCCAGTCGATGTCCAGCAGCACCGAATGACCGGCCTCGAGCAGCTCGTCGACGTGGCTCCGACCGGTGCCGTAGTGATGGCCAAACACCTGCGCATGTTCGAGAAACTCGTCAGCGGCGACCATGCGTTCGAACTCGATGCTGTTGATGAAGAAGTAGTCGCGGCCGTGCTGCTCGGTGTGACGCGGCGCGCGGGTGGTGTAGGAAATCGAAAACCGGAAGCGTGGATCGCGCGTGATCAGATTGCGCGCGATCGTCGTCTTGCCGGCTCCCGAGGGTGAGGACAGCACCATCAGTCTTCCGTGTGGCCGTCGGTGTGCGACATCCTGCATAGCCCGACTCACTCCAGGTTCTGAACCTGTTCGCGCATCTGCTCGATCAGCACCTTGATGTCGACCGCGGCGCGCGTCAGTTCTTCGTCCTGTGATTTCGACGACAGCGTATTCGCCTCGCGATTGAGCTCCTGAATCAGAAAATCCAGCCGCCGGCCCACGGGTTCATCGCGCCGCAGTATGTCGCGTATCTCGCTGACGTGGCCCGCCAGGCGATCGACTTCCTCGCTGACATCAAGGCGCTGCGCAACCAGCACCAGCTCCTGCTCCAGCCGCTCGGGGTTGGCCTCGATGTCCAGGCGCCGCAGGCGTTCCTCCAGTTTCAGACGCCAGGCGGTCTCAAGGCCCGTGAGCCGTGGCGTGATCGTCTCGACCAGCGCCGCAATGGCATCGGCGCGCTGTGTCAGCGCGGCCGCCGTGCGCTGGCCTTCGCGCCGCCGCGCCTCCTGCAATGCGACCACGGCTTCGTTCAGCGTCGCGAGCACTGGCGCGGACAGCGACTCGGTGCTCTCGCGCGGTTCTTCGAGAACGCCGGGCCAGCGCAGGATGTCGGCCACCGACAGCGGTTCGGCATCGGGAAACTCACCGCGCACGCGTTCCGTCAGCGTACGCAGCGTGGCCAGCTTCTCGCCGCGGATCTGCTGGTCGGCATCGGCGGTGAAGGAACGGCTCACGCGCAGCGTGCAGTCCACCTTGCCGCGTGCCAGGCGCGCGCTGACCGCTTCGCGACAGCCGGGCTCCAGCGCGCGCAGCTCTTCGGGGAGCCTGAACGTCGTATCGAGGAAGCGATGATTCACGCTGCGCAGTTCCCAGACCAGCCCGAAAGGGCCTGATTCGGCGGCCGCGGAAGCGAAACCTGTCATGCTGTAGGGCATCTTCGTGATCCCATCGGTAGAATGCGCGGGGCGTCGGGTTGCCAAGTCTAAGTTATGCCAGTCAGTGACACGAGTTGTTTGCCGTGCATCTAGAGAGTGCCGAGATCAGTCTTGCGGGCAACCGCCAGGAAAATCAGGACCGGGTTCACGTGGCCGGTTCCTCGCATGCGGCGCTGATCATCGTCGTCGATGGCATGGGCGGGCACGCCGAAGGCGCGCTGGCCGCGCAGGTGACCGTGGCCACGCTGAAGGAAAGCTTCCACGCCGTGCGCCATCCGGTGTTCGATCCGCAGGGCTTTCTCACCATGGCGCTGGCGCGCGCGCACGACCGCGTGGCTGCGCTTGGCGATGACGTGGCCATCGATCATAAGCCGCGTGCCACGGTTGCCGTGTGCCTGGTGCAGGAATCGATGCAGTTTCGCGCCCACGTGGGCGACAGTCGCGTCTACCAGCTGCGCGATCAGCGCGTACATTCACGCACGCGCGATCACAGCCACGTGGAGCTGCTGCTTCGCGAAGGCCTGATCCGCGAACACGAAATGCATCGACATCCGATGCGCAACTATGTTGAATGCTGTCTGGGCGGCGATGTCGTTCTGCCGGATATGACCGTCAGCGGTCGGCGCCCGGTGGCCTCCGGCGATGTGCTGCTGGCATGCACCGACGGATTCTGGTCGGGTCTGGAGGATCGCGAAATCGCGGCGCTGACCGCCACCGGGACGGGTGGTCTGGAAAAGGCGCTGGCCGACCTGGCCCGTCAGGCAGTCGCGCGCAATGCGCCCCACAGCGACAATACCAGTGTGGCCGCGGTTCGCTGGATCGCCGCCTGATTCGCTTTTCGCAGCAGGAGTGACCGATGCGCCCGAGTGGACGTAGCGCCGATGAGATGCGGCCGTTTGCCTTTCAGACTCACTACACGCGCCACGCACACGGGTCCGTGCTGGTCGGTTTCGGCGATACCCGGGTGCTGTGCACCGCATCGGTGGAATCGCGTGTGCCGCCGTTTCTCAAGGGCCGGCAGGAAGGCTGGATCACGGCTGAATACGGGATGCTGCCGGGTGCCACGCACACGCGCACCTCGCGTGAGGCGGCGCGCGGCAGGCAGACCGGCCGTACCGTGGAAATTCAACGCCTGATCGGGCGCAGCCTCCGCGCGGTCGTGGATCGCGGAGCGCTCGGTGAACGCACCGTCACCATCGATTGCGACGTGCTGCAGGCCGATGGCGGCACCCGCACGGCCGCGATTTCCGGCGGTTTTGTCGCCATGGCGCTGGCCATCGCGCAGCTGCGGCGTCGCGGCGAGCTCGCGCGCGATCCGTTGCATGGCCAGGTGGCCGCGGTGTCCGTGGGTATCTACCAGGGTCTGCCGGTGCTGGATCTGGATTACGCCGAGGATGCCGAAGCGGAAACCGACATGAACGTGGTGATGAACGACGGCGGCGGCTTCATCGAGGTACAGGGCACGGCCGAAGGCCACGCGTTCCAGCGCGGCGAGCTCAACAGCCTGCTGGATCTGGCCACCGGCGGCATTCGCCAGCTGCTGGCAGCGCAGGCGCAGGCGCTCGGCGCGTGACCCGCCGCTGGGTGCTGGCCAGCGGTAACACCGGCAAGCTCAGGGAGCTTGGCGCGTTGCTGGCGAGCGCCGGCGTGGAGCTTGTGCCGCAGTCCGCGCTCGGGGTGCGGGGGCCGCCGGAAACCGCGTCCACTTTCGTGGAGAATGCCTTGATCAAGGCCCGCCATGCCGCGCGGCAGACCGGTCTGCCGGCACTTGCCGACGATTCCGGGCTGTGCGTCGACGCACTGGGCGGCGCGCCGGGTGTGCACTCGGCGCGCTTCGCCGGCGACGGCGCCAGCGACGCCGACAACATTGCCCGCCTGCTGGCCACGCTCGAGGATGTGCCCGACGCCGACCGTGGTGCGACATTTCTGTGCGTGATCGTGGCGCTGCGCTGGGCGGACGATCCGGCGCCGCTGGTCGCCGAGGGGCGCTGGCATGGTTGCATCGCCAAGCAGCCGGCGGGCGAAGGGGGGTTCGGATACGACCCCGTGTTCATTGATCCGGCCCGGGGCGCTACGGCTGCCCAGCTCGGACCCGGGGAGAAAAACCGCGTCAGCCACCGCGGCGTCGCCACCGCCGGCCTCATGAGCCGGTGGTGTGAGTTCGCCGATGGCGCTGACGGCCCCCGCGCCGAGCCCTGACACTGTTGCGCGGCTTTATGCACAGCCGTGAAATCACCCCGTGCTGTGACGAGGTTAGTCGGTTTTCATATAAGCGTGACTAATGAAAGCTCTTTAATCGATTGTTATTAATACATTTTTGACGAAATCCATGGTGACGCCGCGTTGTCGCGGCGCAACGCGCTGTCGTTTGCGCGCACCGCACCGGGGCAGGTTTCCACAGAGTTATTCACAGGCAGCCCAAAGCGCGCGGGCCTTGTGTTTGGACGGTTGCGCGATTATCCTCACGCGCCGGTTAGACGGCCAGAACCATGAAACCCGAAATCCATCCTCAATACAGCGATATCAAAGTCACGTGCAGCTGCGGGAACGAGATCCTCACCCGCTCGACGCTGGCGCAGGACCTCCAGGTGGAGGTCTGCTCCTCCTGCCATCCGTTCTACACGGGCAAGCAGAAGATCGTCGATACCGGAGGCCGGGTAGACAAGTTCCGTCGCCGTTACGGCATGTCTTCGGCCAGATAGCATCGCGCTCAGGCATCATGGCAGTCACCATCCGTCGCTGCGATCGGGTAAGCGACGGTGACTGCACACACGGCTTGGACCTCTACGGCGCGTTGCTATAATGCCGCAGCCAGCGCCTGATCCGTGGGGTCACCCGCGGACTTGCGCCTCGCCGTATCATGTTCCGTTCGTGCCCGCGGGCGGAGCCAAGAACGAGTGATCACTGATGCCAGGTGCGATGCATGACTGACAAGCGCTATACCTTGACGGATTCCGGATCGGCCGAGCCGCTGGAGCTGCCACTGCGGGAGCCGACCGTGGGTCCTGGCGTTGTCGATGTCACCCGGCTGTACGCCGAACGCGGCATCTTCACCTACGATCCGGGATTCGCCGCGACGGCGAGCTGCGAAAGCTCCATCACCTACATCGATGGTGAGACCGGTGTGCTGATGTATCGGGGTTATCCGATCGAGCAGCTCGCCGAGCAGTCCAGTTTCATCGAGGTTGCCTACCTGCTGCTGCACGGCGAACTGCCGAATTCCGCGCAGCTGGAGGATTTCGACAACTCGATCCGCACCCATACGATGATCAACGAATCGTTGCTGCGATTCTTCAACGGCTTTCACCACAACGCCCATCCCATGGCCATGGTGTCCGGCGTGGTGGCTTCGATGTCGGCCTTCTATCACGACAGCACCGATATTCGTGATCCCGAGGATCGCGACATCTTCGCCCATCGCATCATTGCCAAACTGCCCACCATCGCTGCGGCAGCCTACAAGCATTCCCTGGGCCAGCCCTTCGTGTATCCGCGCAACCGCCTGGACTACTGCAGCAACACGCTGCACATGTTCTTTGCGGTGCCGTCGGATCCCTACGTGGTGGAGCCGGTGGCGGCGCGCGCGCTGGATCTGCTGTTCATCCTGCATGCCGATCACGAACAGAACTGCAGCACGTCCACGGTGCGCCTGGCCGGCAGCTCCGGCACCAACCCGTATTCGGCAATCGCGGCCGGCATGTCGGCGCTCTGGGGGCCCGCGCATGGTGGCGCCAACGAGGCCGTGATCAACATGCTGGAGGCCATCGGCAAGCCCGGCAACATCGACAAATTCGTCGCCAGGGCCAAGGACAAGAACGACCCGTTCCGTCTGATGGGCTTCGGGCATCGCGTCTACAAGAGCTACGATCCGCGCGCCACCATCATCCGCAAGATGTGCCATGAGGTGCTCGAAAACCTCGGCCACGCCAACGATTCACCGCTGTTCGAGCTCGCCCTCAGGCTCGAGGAAATTGCGCTCCGGGACGAGTACTTCGTAGAAAAGAATCTGTACCCGAACGTGGACTTCTATTCCGGCATCATTTACCGCGCGCTGGGCATACCGAAGTCGATGTTCACGGTGATGTTCGCGATCGCGCGCTGCGTGGGCTGGGTCACCCACTGGCGGGAAATGGTCTCAGACCCGAACTCCCGCATCGGTCGACCGCGGCAGCTGTACACAGGCCCTGCCCAACGCGACTACGTCGCGATCGACACTCGCAACGGCGGTTGACCTGACATAAGCTGCCCCATACCGCGCTTCGCGCCGGTATTCCGTGATCCAGTTCAACGACTGGTGACGCAGTCGCGCCTAGTGTTGCCACAGTAATCCGGCCGGACGCATGTGTCCCGGAACCCCGCGGGCGTCAGGCGGATCGGTTTTGGACGAGTTGATTCGTGCGGATCAGCCAGGACTTGTCACAGCAGTGTCGAAAGCAAGGGCAGGCCAAGTGGAACAGACCCATCGATCGAGCGTTGTCGTCGCTGCGCGAGCGGCCGGCGGATTTACCGTGCTCGAACTGATGGCAACGTTGACCGTGGCAGCCGTGATACTGGCGTTCGGCGTGCCCAGCTTCCTGAGCGTCATCCAGAACAGCCGCGCCACGACGTACACCAACGAAGTCGTTACGGCACTGAACCTGGCACGTACCGAGGCGAGCCGCCGCAATGCGAACGTGGTGGTATGCCGCTCCGTAAATGGCACTGTCTGCGCCAATGGTACTGACTGGAGTGTGGGTTGGGTTGTTCGTACGGCGGGCGGCGAGTTGATCCGTTCCTGGCCGGCGCAGGCGGGCGGTGCGAACCTGATTACCGGCCCGGCCGCCGGAGTGACCTATCAGCCGCGTGGCACGGCGGCGGCCATCGCTGCTTTTCAGATTCGTCTGCCGAACTGCACCGGAGATCAGGGCCGTGATATCACCGTGAACCGGCCCGGGCGCGTCGCCGTATCACGAGTCAACTGCTGACAGTCGATGAAAGACCGCACATGAACAGATTGTCCAATATCCATCCAATGTCACCGGGCCGCTGCGGCGGCCTGACGCTGATCGAGGTACTGATCGCACTGGTGGTTCTGTCGATCGGGCTTCTGGGTCTGGCCGGGCTGCAGACCACGTCGCTGCAATCCAATACCAGTGCCTACCATCGCACACAGGCCACGGCCCTCGCTTATGATCTGGCCGATCGCATGCGCGCCAACCGCAACGCTGCGCTCAACGATCAGTACAACGGCGGGTTCCAGACGCCGCCTCCAGCCTGTAATCCCGCCGTCGGCGGTGGCGGAACGCCGGCGACGGATCTATTGGCCTGGCGTAACGCGCTGGTCTGTCGGCTGCCGCAGGGTACCGGCGCCGTAGTCCGCGTGGATCCGGACAGCAACGAGTTCACGATAACCATACGCTGGGATGACAGCCGTGGTGTGGACGGACTGATGGACTTTGCGTTCACGACGGCGTTATGACTATGCAGATCCACAACACAGTCAACCTGCTGACGGACGCCCGGCCTATGCGGTGCCAGCGCGGCATGACGCTGATCGAACTGATGATAGCGCTGGTGCTGGGCCTGATACTGATCGCCGGTGTGATTCAGATTTTCATCGCGAATCGTGCCACCTACGCATTCAACGAGGGACTCGCGCGCATCCAGGAACATGGTCGATTTGCGCTCGACCATATTGCCCATACGACACGGATGGGCGGATACGTCGGCTGTCTGCGCGATATCACGATCCACAATAATCTCAATGCTCAATGGAATTTCCGCGATGATGTCCGCAATGGCGTGCAGGGCTTCAATGCCAATGGCACCGGAGTCGGCCAGACATTTGCGGCCGCGGCCGTCAACCCGGCCGCGTCGCCCACGCCGGCCAACTGGACCCCCAATCTGCCCGCGGAGTTGAACAATCTGGTGATCCCGGGCAGCGATGTGCTGGTCGTGCGCAGCGTATCACCGCTGTCCACCACGCTTGTCCCACCATTCAGCAGTTCGGCGCAGCTGTTTGTTGAAGACCCCGCCGGATTCCAGCTCGGGGATATCGCAGTTGTAACTGACTGCCAGAAGGCATCTATATTCCAGATCACCAACATTACTGGTGTCGGGTTTGGCGCGAACGTTGTGCACAGCAATTCCGGTTCCGTCGTTCCGGGAAACGCAGGACCACAGCTCGGACAGAGTTACGGGTTGGGGTCTGAGCTGGCGACACTCCAGGCCACGGCTTTTTATATCGGTGTTGGCACGAACGGTACGCCGGCACTGTTTCAGTTCAGGCTGCAGCGCATCAATGACAACCTCAGCCAGTTCGTACCCGAGGAACTGGTGGGTGGCATCGATACCATGCAGGTACGTTACGGGCTGGATACCGACAACAACGGATCAGTCGACGTGTGGCAGACCGCGGATGCCATTGCGGCAACGGATTGGCAGCTGGTGGCAAGCGTCGAGATCAGCCTGTTGATACGGGCCAGCGAGGAATACGGACTGGATCAGGACACGACGGTCTACAACGTCGGTGGGGTTACATTCGACCCCCAGGACGACCGTCGCTTCCGCCAGGTGTTCTCCACCACCATCAGCTTGCGTAACCGCCTGCCGTAGGAGTCGCATTGATGTGGACCATGCAGTTTTCGCGTCACGGCGGCCAGCATCAGGGCGGTGCGGCGCTGATCGTTGCGCTGATTTTTCTGCTGGTGATGACCGTGATCGGTACGACCGCGATGCGCGCCGCCACGATGCAGGAGCGTATGGCCGGTAACATCCGCGACGTCAACCTCGCGTTCCAGGCGGCGGAAGGCGCATTGCGTGAGGCCGAGGATTTTCTGCTCAACGTTGCCATGCTGCCAAACTTCAATGACAGCAACGGTTTCTACGAAGTGAATTCGCCGGTAAGACCGGACTGGCGGGCCGATCCGCTGGCTGCCGGTGGCGGTGGGTTCATCGAGTACGGCGGAACGATCGCTGGCGCCGCCAGGCCGCCGCGCTATTTCATTGAACAGCTCAGCGCCGTGACGGTGCGGCCAGCGGGAACCGAAACGGAAACCGGAACTCCGCTGGAAGAGATTTTCTACTTTCGTGTTACCGCTGTGGGCTTTGGTGGTGACGAAACCACCTCGGCGGTGCTCAGTACGGTTTTCAGGAGCCGGTGATGAACAGGAAGATCGGGATGACTGGCTTGGTTCGCGAATCTGCCCGCCGGCGTGCGTATGTCAAGTGTTCGCGCTTCACACGCAGGACAGCCGGCGGACTGGGTGCGCTGCTGTACACGCTGTTTGTCTGGCAGGCGGCGAACGCCGAAGTGTCACAGATGCCGTTGTATCTGGGTGGCGGCAATGTGCCGGGGAATCTCGTACTCGTGCCGTCCGTCGAGTGGCCGACCATCAACAGCATGGCGAATCTGGGGCCGTACGATCTGAACCGCACTTATCTCGGATACTTCGATCCGAACAAGTGCTACGGCTATCACTACGCCACCAGCGAACCGGAGCGTCACTTTTATCCGGTAGGTTCGGCAGTAGCCCGCCAGTGCGCTGGCCAGTGGAGCGGCAACTACATGAACTGGGCAGCGACCCAGACCATCGACCCGTTCCGCTCCGTACTGACTGGGGGGCTGAGGGTTCGCGATACCCCCACCGAGACCTGGCTTGAGAAAGCCCGCCACGATGGACAGGGCGGTACCGGTATTTATCCGAATCGTCGCCTGCCTGCCAGCGATAATAATGCGGCGCTGGTGCTGGGCGCCACGCCATTCGCGGCTACGAACTGGGTCAGAACCCGCATTCAGGGGCTGGGCAACCGGATGCGATTCGGCGTCGTTTCCAATGATCAGATCAACGACGGTGCCACGGCACGGGTTGACTACAACCCCGCCACACACGCCACGCTGGTCGCGGGTCAGGTCTACGAAGTCAGCATACGGGTCCGGGTCTGTGTGGCCGGCATGCTGGAATCGAATTGCCGTCAGTACTCTCAGGGTTACAAGCCGGAAGGCCTGATTCAGCAGAACGCCCACAATCTTCGTGTCGGCGTGTTCGGCTATCTCAATGATGGCAACATGCTGCGCGACGGTGGCGTGCTACGGGCACGACAGAAATTCGTCGGCCCGACGCGAATCGTTCCGGGCCAGGGTTCTGTGGCGAACCCCAATCAGGAATGGAATCCGCTAACCGGCGTTTTCTTCGCCAACCCCGATTCGGCCGATGCCAGCGCGACATCGACGGCACTGGGCATCACGATCAACAACAGCGGTGTGCTGAACTATTTGAATCGCTTCGGACAGATGACCAGTGCCAATCACAAGAATTTCGATCCGGTGAGCGAGTTGTACTACACCGCGCTGCGCTACCTGCGCAACATCGGCAACGTACCTGAATACTCGAATATCCCCGGCAACACCGGGGTGGGGGCGGTGGTGGCCGCTGACGGATTTCCCGTCATTACGAACTGGGACGACCCCATACAGTATGCCTGCCAGAAGAACGTGATTCTGGGTATCGGTGACGTCTATACGCACCGCGACAAGAATCTTCCCGGCAATACCGTCTACAGAAACGATGAACCAGCGATGCCAACAGCGGTCGCCAACGACACTGGCGTGAACGTGCGAACCTGGACGAACCGCGTAGGCCAACTTGAAGGGCTGGGCAACATCGGCGATAGCAACAGCTGGTCTGGCCGAAACAATTCGGCGTACATGGCCGGCCTGGCGTATTTCGCGAATACGACCGACATACGGCCCGACATGTCCGGCACTCAGACCGTGTCCACGCACTGGGTGGACGTGCTTGAGGCGCAGTCACTGGAGCCGCCGGTCAGGAATCAGTACTACCTGGCCACGAAATACGGCGGCTTTCGCCCGCCGGACGATTTTGATCCGCTCACCTATGCCGGTCCAAACCTGCCGGAGGAATGGTGGCATTCCAATGGTCAGACATTGACGTCCTTCGGACCGAACGCGTCTCCCACCGGTGTGAATTTTGCCAGACCGGACAACTACTACCTCGCCGGCGAAGCCGATCAGATGATCGCCAGCCTGAACGAAGCATTTGCGCGGATCGTAGCCGAGTTGCGAAGCTCTGCCTCATCCGTTGCCGCCAACTCCACCCGTGTCGATACGGATACCGCCGTATTCCAGGCCGCGTTCGACAGCACGCGATGGAGCGGTGAACTTCAGGCGTTCCGCATTTTCCAGGATGGCACGATTGCCGATACCGCATCCTGGAATGCCGCTCAGCGCCTGGACGACCGCACCGAGAACGACATACTGACCACGCGCCGGATTTTCACCGTGACGCCGCCCACACTGAGCGGTGGCGTGTACAGGTCCACAAGTGGCGTCAATTTCCAGTGGGGCAGTCTGGCTGCCTCTCAGCAACAGGCATTGCGTCAGCAGCCCGGGGGCGGACCATTGGTCAGCGAAGTCATGGGACAGGATCGACTCAACTACCTGCGTGGCTCGCGACAGAACGAGCAGCCCAGCGGTCCGTTCCGTCAGCGCGACAGCCGCCTTGGCGATATCGTCAATTCCGACCCGCAGTTCATTCATCGTCAGGACTTCGGCTATACGCTGCTGGCGCAGTCGTCGGCGTTCGGCAACACCACGGTCGGGCCGGCCTACCGTGCGTTCCGGGAGTCCGCTGCCTACCAGAACCGTCCGCCCATGGTTGTGGTCGGTGCGAACGATGGCATGCTGCACGGATTTCACGCGGGGATCGACGGCAATGGTGGCCAGGAGCTGTTCGCGTTCGTGCCGCATGCCACGTTCGAGAATCTCTACGAACTGACGCTGCAGGACTACGTCCACCGCTATTTCGTGGATGGGACGCCCCGTATCGCCGACGCCTGGCTGGGTACGACCTTGGGCTGGCGTACGCTCGTGGTTGGCGTGACCGGCGCCGGTGGACGCAGCGTGTTCGCGCTCGACATTACCGATCCCACGGCGATGACGGCCAGCAATGTCCTGTGGGAGTTCTCGCATCAGAACATGGGCAAGACGCTCGGCCATGCCGTCGTTGCGCCGCTGGCCACGGGCGTCTTCGGCACCATCGTCACCAGTGGTTACGACACTACGCAGGATGACGGATACATCTGGATCCTGAATCCGGCAACCGGTGCGGTGCTCCACGAGTTCGAGGTACCGACCGCGGGTGGCGAGCTGGGTGCGCCGCTGGTGGTAGATCTGGACGGCGACCGCGTGGCCGACCGCATCTATGTGGGTGACACGATGGGCAATCTCTGGCGCTTCGACATCAGCAACAGCAACATGAACCAGTGGGGGCCACCCAGCGGCCAGAACGGCAATCTTCAGCAAGGCCAGACCAAGTATCCGTTGTTCGTCGCCCGCGATGCGCTGGGCAACCGTCAGGCCATTACCGGTCCGCTGGCATCCGCCTTCACGGAATCCGGCGAACACGCGATTTTCTTTGGTACCGGCAGCTTTTATCAGGTCGACGACAACGTCGTGCCCAACGACCCGCTGGTGGATACTTTCTACGGCATCATCGACCGAGGTCAGCGTATCCAGAACCGCTCGACGCTGCTTGAGCAGGAGATCATCACCGAGCAGGTTGTCTTCGGCCAGCCGGTAAGGGCCGTCACGGCGAACCCCATCCAGTCGTCACACAGCGGCTGGTACCTGGATCTGGTCTGGAAGAACAGCTACGGCGGTCCAGGTCCAGTCGGTGAGCGTGTCGTCTCCCGGCCGCTGGTTCGCGGCGATCGGGTGATATTCCCCACACTGATTCCGAATCCTGATCCGTGCTCGTTCGGTGGGGACAGCTGGATCATGGAACTCAATACCTTCTCGGGTGGCCGACTCGCCTACTCCGTGTTCGATCTCAACGATGATGGTGAGTTTGATTCCGATGACTGGATTGAAATAGTCGAGGACGGCGAAACGATACGCATCCCGGTGTCGGGCATCAGGCCGGATATCGGCATAATCCAGACGCCGGCGATCATTACCGGCTTTGGAACGGACGAGTCGGAGATCAAAGTCATCAGTGGCTCATCCGGTGAGCTGATACGGATCTCCGAGCGCGGTGGTATAGGGATTGGCCGCCAGTCCTGGCGACAGTTGAGGTGATGCGATGAAGCCTGGACAATGGCAAGCCTTCCGCCCGATACGTGGATTCACGCTGATCGAGCTGATGATCGTGGTCGTGATCGTCGGGATCCTTGCGGCGATCGCGTATCCGTCATACCAGAACCAAGTGCAGCAGACGCGGCGGGCCGATGGCAAGGCCGCATTGCTGGCAACGGCGCAGCGTCTGGAGCGCTGCTACACGCGATTCGCGAGCTACGCTGAAGCCGCAGGCTGTGATGTGGCGGCGGATGCCACCGCGGGCATCCCGTCGCCTGAGGCGTTCTACGTGGTGGCCGGCACCCCGACAGCCACCGCCTTCACGCTGACAGCGACTCCGCAGGGACCCCAGGTCAACGACACTCGCTGCGGCGTACTCACATTGACGCACACAGGCCGACAGGGATCACTGGGCGCCACTGGCGTCGATGCCAACAACTGCTGGTAGTCGTGCACGAATCTCCGTACGATCTCCGCCCGCCGTTCGGGTATCCTCACCGCACCGGCCTTGACCGCCGCCTCAGCCTCTCGTCGATGATCGAATCGTTGCGACGAATGGCCGCTTCCGAATCGGCAACACGTTCACAGCGCAGCCGCGCCCAATCGACATCGCGGCGTTGATGCAGAAAATTGATCGCATCGACAGCTCCGCGGATGAAGCTGGCATTGCGATCCACGTCCCGCTCCAGCTGTGAACGTTCGGTATCCGTAAGGCGGTGCGAGACAACCAGTCGCACCGTCATCACGCAGTCGAACACACCATCTTCGCCCGACATCGTCAGGTGTGGCGCCAGTGCCTGACGGGCGCCTTCCATGCTGCCCCAGACCCAGATGAAGTCTTCGTCCGGTATGGTGACCAGGCCGGGGAAGGCAGCCGGTTCCTGCGCGCGCACGCGGTCTGCGCATGCCAGCAGCAGAGCTGGCAGCAGCGCGGCGATCCAGTACAGATGAAGACGATTCATGAGCGCACTTTCGGGCCTCGACGCAACGGGGTCAAGCCAGCAGCGCCAGCACTTCAGGTCGCGCGGCGCGGCGCATCGGCCGTTGATCCACCGGGCTCAACGGTGCCTGCCGCAGGCCATGCTCTGGAAATACCAGAGCCAGCACGCGTTCTCCGTCCGATACGAACCGGTAGCCGGGGATCAGTGCGGGACTCTGCCCGGCGCCGAAACGCAGCCGACGCTGATAGTCCTGAACACTGTGTCCGCGCAGGCGCAGTTCCGCTTCCACCGTTTCCGGCAGATCGGCGAACAGGTGCAGCTCCACCGGTGAATTCACAGTGGCCGTACCATGCAGCACCGAACCCACGAGCCGTGGACGGAACGGCGCCAGCGAATCCATGACGGTGACCGCCAGCTGTCGCAGCCGGTTCAGTCTGTCGTCGTGAATCGCCGCCTCGAAGATGCGCTGGCGCTCGGCCACACAGGCCTGAATATGCGCGTTGCCCGGCAAGGCCCCCGCCTCGGTCACGCCAAGCTTCTCGGCAGCCTTGCGCTTCGCGCGGCCGTAGTCGTCGATGCCATGTTCGATAATCAGTCGTGCCGCTTCCTGCGCCAGGCGCTCGCGTAGCCCGGCAAGCCCGGTGGCGGACGGTTTCATTGATCGGCGGCGGCGGCGGGGCATGCGCTGCGTGACTGACGTACTGCTGTGGATGTGGTGCTGGCGGTCGGCGTACCGAAGGCGGATGCGGATCAGAAAATCGAACCTCCCGGCGCTCCCGAGCCTCCCGGCGGCTGGTTGCCTTCCGATGAGCCGGGCCGCGAAAACTGCGGCGCGGCTTCGCGCGCGGGAATGCGGCCGGCCTGGAATTTTTCGATCATGGTGTTGGTGGCGCCGTCGCCGGCGATCAGGCCGGTGGTCTGATTGATCCGCATTTCGACGATGCCCGGGGGCACGCGCGGCGGATTCTCCGGCACGCCGGCCAGTGCCTGGTCCATGAACAGGTTCCAGATGGGCAGTGCGGTACGGCCGCCCTGTTCGCGTGCGCCGCCGGCCGTGCCCAGACTGCGCGAGAAGTCGTCGAAGCCGACCCAGGCGGTGGCGACCAGATCGCGGTTGTAGCCGCCGAACCATGCATCGGTGAAGTCGTTGGATGTGCCGGTCTTGCCGGCCAGATCCTGACGTCCCAGTGCGCGTGCACGAATGCCCGTGCCGCGGCGGATCACGTCCTGGAGGATGTCGGTGATCAGGTAGGCGTTCTGCGCGGAGATGGCGCGTTCGGCGAGCGGACCGAGTACGAGTGGTTCGGGCGATTCGGACGGTTCGAACGGGTCGACCAGACCCGTGTCGAGAACCTGCACCGTGGAATACAGCGGCAGGTCCTCGCATTCAGGGCAGACGAATCGCGGCGTGGCCTCGTACACCACCTCCCCGTCCCGTGTTTCAACGCGCTCGATGAAGTAGGGCTCTACGCGGTAGCCGCCGTTGGCCAGCGTCGCGTAGGCGGCGGTGAGGTCCAGTGGCGAGGTGCCACCGGCGCCCAGCGAGATCGTCAGGTTGCGGGGCAGCGCGGTGTCGTCCAGTCCGAACTGCCGCATGTGGCTGATGAGGTTGGCGACGCCGCTGTCGCGTGCGATGCGCACCGTGGCCAGATTCAGCGAATCCACCAGCACTTCACGGAATCGGGTCGGTCCGTAGGAGCGTCCCGAGTAGTTACGCGGACGCCACACCGTTTCGAGTTCGGGGTTGCGCTCCGTCAGCGGCGCATCGTTGACGATGGTGGACGGCGTGAACCCCAGTTCCAGTGCGGCCGAGAAGATGAAGGGCTTGAATGCCGAGCCGGGCTGTCGCCGTGACTGAACGGCGCGATTGAAATTGCTGATGAAATAATCGAACCCGCCGACCAGCGCGGAGATGGCACCGTCCTGTGGGTCGAGCGCGACCAGCGCACCCTGCACGTCGGGGATCTGCGCCAGGCGCAGCGTGCCATCGTCCGTGGCGCGGAACCGGACCACGTCGCCCGTGGACAGGACGTCCCGCACAGCCTGCGGCCGCGCCGTGACGCTGTTGTCGTCGATGAACCTGGCGGCCCAGGCCACCGACTCCAGCCCCACCTGCCGCGCTCCCTGGCCTGCCAGATACACCAGCGCCCCGTCATCGTCCTCGTCAATCCGCAGCACCAGCGCCGTGTTCATGCCGGCGCGGCTCTGGAAATCGGCCAGCAGCAGTTCAAGTTCGCTGCGCAACTCGCCACTTGCGGCAAGTTCGTCAAGGCCGGTTGCGGCGGCCCACTCCGGCAGCGGCAACTCAGCCAGCGGTCCGCGGTAGCCATGGCGTTCGTCGTAATTCAGAAGCCCCTGGCGGATGGCCTCGTTGGCGGCAGTCTGCTGGCGGCTGTCGAGGGTCGTCGTCACCCGGTAGCCCGCCGTGAGCGCATCGGGGCCGAACATGCCCACCATCCAGGCACGCACCATTTCGGCCATGTGGTGCGCGTCCAGCTCGGTGCGACGCTCATGAAGCCGGGAAACGATGGGTTCGGCGAGCGCGGCACGATGTTCCTCCGCGCTGATCATGTTCAGCTCATGCATGCGTCGCAGCACGTAGCTGCGCCGTGTGGCCGCACGTTCGGGGCTGCGAAACGGGTTCTGGATGGACGGTCCCTGCGCGATACCGGCGATGATGGCGGCCTCGCCAACCGTCAGCTCATCCAGGGTCTTGCCGAAGTACCGCTGCGCGGCGGTAACCACGCCATACGACCGCTGGCCGAAAAACGTGGTGTTCAGATACAGCTCGAGGATTTCTTCCTTCGTGAACGCATGCTCGATCTGCAGCGCCAGAATCCATTCCTTGAACTTGCGGATATACAGGCGCTCCGGGGTCAGGAAGTACTGCCTGGCCACCTGCTGGGTAATCGTGCTGCCGCCGATGCTGCGGTCGCCCAGCGTGCGCATCACGTTCAGCGCAGCCCGCGTGATGCCGCGATAGTCGACGCCGGGATGGTCGAAGAAGTACTCGTCCTCGGCCGCGAGCACGGCATTGATCATCAGCTGGGGGATGTCGTCGAGCCGCGCCGGCGTGCGGATCACCTCGCCGAACTGCCACATCAGCCGTCCGTCGCGCGAATAGACGCTGAGCGGCACTTCCATGCGCACGTCGCGCAACTGGTCCGCATCGGGCAGGCCGGGGGATACATAGTAGTAGGCACCGACGAACATCGCGGCCACGGCGATCAGCAGCGCGGCGAGCCAGGCGGCAATGGCAACGGGGATGCGGATGAGGTGTTTCATGGCTGAACCTGCGTCTTACGCTCCTGTCGGGTAAGGACGTATCTGGCGGGCCGGCGGCGGCATGCCTGCTCCGTGGTGGCAGACCCCGCCCTGTGGAGCGGGAGCTGCGGCGGGACCGGCCCAGCATAGCCGGACCGGGGCGGTAGTTGAACGCCGGCATTGTGACACCGGGCACACTTCCCGTCCCGTCGCCCGATCATACTTCCCGACGATGGGTGAAACACCCGCTGCTGCTGCCGCGGCCGGAGCCGCGAACCGGGAAGCGGATTGGTGAAACCGATCACAACGGTATCTATAGCGACTGGGATATAGTTAAATTCGACCCTGAAGCGCGTGCTCATGATTCTAACCCAACTGTTTGCGTTGGAAAGGAAAACCGGTGTTCTCACGCGGTAACAACAAGTCCCTGCTGGGGCTTGACATAACGACATCATCCGTCAAGCTGATCGAATTGGTCGGGTCCGGGCGCGGCTATCGCGTTGAGTCCTATGCGGCAGAGCCCACGCCACCGAACTCGATCAATGAAAAGGCCATCGTCGATGCCGACTCCGTCGGCGAGGCGGTACGCCGGGCGGTCAAGCGTTCCGGCGCCAGGTCCCGGGAATGCGCGATTGCGATCAGCGGGGACGCGGCAATCACCAAGGTGATTCAGATGCCGAAGAGCCTCAGTGGCGCGGATCTGGAAGGGCAGGTCGAGCTGCAGGCGGATCAGTACATCCCGTTTCCGATGGAAGAAGTCAGTTTCGATTTCGAGGTCGTTGGCGACAGCGAGCGCGACCCGGACATGATGGACGTACTCCTGGTGGCCACCCGCACCGAGAACGTAGAGCAGCGTCAGCTGGCGGTCGAGGCGGCCGGCCTGAAGGCCCGGGTCGTCGATGTCGAGGCTTTCGCGGTCGAAAACGCGTGCCGGCTGCTGACGCATCAGATGCCCGACGGCGGTGCCGACCGGTTCGTCGCCGTCGTCGATTTTGGTGCCAGCACCACCACGTTCAGCGTGCTCAAAGACCTCAAGGTCATCTACACCCGTGATTTCGCCTTCGGCGGCCAGCAGCTCACCGAGGAAATCATGCGTACCTACGGCCTCAGCCTCGAAGACGCGGGCCGTGCGAAAAAGGAAGGCGGCCTGCCGAGCAACTACCAGCCCGAAGTGCTCGACGCGTTCATCGACGACATGGCACAGCAGGTGAGCCGCTCACTGCAGTTTTTCCTGGCGTCCGGCAGCGGGCGCGAACAACCTGACCAGATCGTCGTCTGCGGTGGCTGCGCCAATATTCCCGGTGTGGCCGACGTCATCAGCAGCCAGGTCGGCATTCCGACGGAAGTCGGTGACCCGCTGGGTCAGATGAAGCTGTCGTCGAGGTCCAAGGCCCAGGGCGTTCAGAAGGATGCGACCGCGCTGTTGACGGCATGCGGACTTGCTTTGAGGAGCTTTGACTGATGCCAAGAATCAACCTCCTGCCATGGCGCGAAGAGCTGCGGCAGAAACGCAAGAAGGAATTCATCACCTGGATGTTCATGGCACTGCTGCTGGCGGGCCTGACCGTGTATGCATCCAAGCTGACGGTGAACGGCTGGATTAGCGACCAGCAGAACCGCAACCAGATCCTGCGTACGGAAATCGCGCAGCTGGATGCGCAGATCGCCGAGATCCGCGGCCTGGAAAACCAGAAAGAAAGGCTGCTGGCGCGTATGGCCATCATCGAGCAGCTGCAGCGGTCGCGGCCGGAGGCCGTGTATCTGCTGGATCAGCTGGTGGAGACCCTGCCCGAAGGCGTCCACCTCAACGAGGTGCGTCAGAGCAACACCCGCATCGAGATGCGCGGCTCGGCGCAGTCCAGCACGCGCGTTTCGGCGCTGATGCGCAACATCGATGCCTCGCCCTGGCTGCGCAGCCCCGGTCTGGAAGTGGTCGAGACCGTGACTTCCGGAGGCAGCCGCACGGCCAACTTCACGCTGTTCGCCCAGCAGATTCCAATGACTGATCAGAATGGCGGAGATTCGTCGCGATGAACATCATTCAGGAGCTTCAGTCTCTGGATATGAACGAGCCGGGTCGCTGGCCGTTGCCGATCCGCATTGCCGCCGCCGTCATCACCTTTGCCGCCGTGGTTGGTTTCGGTGTCTGGATGTTCGTTATCAAGACCGACATGCCGATGCTGGAGCGGGCCCAGAACGACGAGCAGACGCTGCGTGCCACATTCGAGCAGCGTCAGCGCAGGGCGGCCAATTTCGATGCCTATCGTGAGCAGCTGGCCGAGATGGAACAGTCGTTCGGCACCATGCTGCGCCAGCTTCCGGGCCGCACCGAGGTGCCCAGTCTGCTCGTGGACATTTCCCAGACGGGGCTTGCCGCAGGGCTCGAAGAAAATCTCTTCCAGCCCCAGGGCGAGGTCCAGCGCGACTTCTACGCCGAGTTGCCGATCCGTATCCGCCTCACCGGCAGCTTTCATGAATTCGGCAGTTTCGTCAGTGGTATAGCGGCGCTGCCCCGTATCGTCACATTGCACGACATCCAGATCCGCCGCGTCGACCCCAACGTCTACGACCGATTGACGCTGGATGTGACCGCCAAGACTTACCGTTACCTCGATGAGGACGGTCCGGAGGGATGATGGCCAGGCGAATGCTTTCAGGGATCGGATATCCCGTTGTCAGGGTGCTGCTGCTGCTCGGCGTCAGCGTGATGCTTGCGGCCTGCGGCGGCGGCAACAGCGACCTGCGGGCCTATATCGATGAGGTCAAGGCCAGACCGGGCGGACGTATCGATCCGCTGCCGCAGGTGCAGCCCGCGCCGTCGTTTGCCTACGAGCCGGGGCAGCGACGTTCGCCGTTCGCACCGGATCGTCAGCAGGCCCGTGTCAGCGCCGACCCGAATGCCACCGTTGGTCCGGACAGGAACCGGCCGCGCGAGTTTCTGGAAGGGTTTTCCCTCGATACGCTGCGTATGGTGGGCACACTGGTGCAGCGGGATTCGCGCTTTGGCCTGGTCAGAACCTCCGACGGTCTGATCCACCGAGTCAGCGTGGGCAACCACGTCGGACAGAACTACGGGCGTATAGTGTCGATTTCCGATTCGCAGATTCAGATCGTGGAGATCATCCCCGATGGACTCGGCGGATTCATCGAGCGCCCGGCGGCAATTGCCCTGAGCACGAATTGAGCAGTCCGTGATCAGCGCCATTCAGTCACGGAATAGCATCCAGGTTGCGGCATGTATTGTTGAGCAGCAGCCTGAACAGCAATCGATCAGCACTTGCGCAGCAACACAGCGCCGGCGAGCAAGGAAGGGAGTGAATCAGATGTTCATCACAGCACCCGTTCGACGCGGGTATACCTCATCGTGGTTGCGCCAGAGTCTGGCCGGTCTGGTACTGGTCATGGCCGCCATCGGCGCTGCCGGTACGGCGTACGCCCAGCAGGGTGAGCGCCGGCTCGAAGCGATCGAGGTGTCGCCGCTGCCCGGACAGCGTCTGGAACTCAGGCTGCGCATGAGCGATCAGGCGCCCGAGCCCACGAGTTTCACCATCGACGACCCGGCCCGCATCTCGCTGGACCTGCCCGATACCGTGCTGGCACTGGATGCGCGTCGCCAGGACGTGAATCTCGGGCCGCTGGCCAGCATCAACTCCGCCGAGGCCGGTGGTCGCACCCGCATCGTGCTGAATCTGAACTCGATGGTGCCCTACCAGACGCGCGTCGCCGGTGACAGCGTTTACGTGACCCTGGGGCAACAGCCCGGTGCGCCGGCTGCGGCTTTCCCCGCGGCCTCGACGCCGGCTGCCGTGGCACAGCCGGCCGCGGCGCCGGGTACGCGTACGATCAACAACATCGATTTCCGTCGCGGACCCGATGGTGCCGGCCAGGTCGTGGTCGAGCTCAGCGACCCGCGTACGGTGGTCGATGTTCGTCATGAAGGTGGCCGCATCGTTGTCGACTTCCAGAACACCACGCTGCCGGCCTCGCTGCTGCGCCGTCTGGACGTGACCGATTTCGCCACGCCCGTATCCACCGTGGACGCGTTGCGTGCCGAACCGCATGCGCGGCTGATCGTCAGTGCCGCGGCGGACTACGAGCAGCTCGCGTATCAGTCCGACACGCAGTTCACGCTGGAACTGAAACCGCCCCCGGAAGAAGAGAGCGTGCCGGGGTTGTTCGATACGCAGCGTGAGTATGTTGGCGAACGCCTGACGCTGAACTTCCAGGACATCGAAGTGCGCGCGGTGCTGCAGCTGCTGGCCGAGACCAGTGGTCTGAACATCGTGGTGAGCGACAACGTCAGTGGCAGCGTCACGCTGCGATTGCAGAACGTGCCCTGGGATCAGGCGCTGGATATCGTGATGACGACCCGCGGCCTGGACATGCGTCGCAATGGCAATGTGGTCATCGTGGCGCCGGCCGCGGACATCGCCGCACGCGAACAGCAGCAGCTGGAGTCGCGTCGCGCGTTGCAGCAGCTGGAGCCGCTGCGGTCCGAGTTCATCCAGGTGAACTACGCCAGGGCCAGTGATCTGGCCGAGCTGATCAGAGCCGGCGGGCAGACCGCGCTGATTTCCGAGCGCGGCAGCGTCACCGTGGACCAGCGCACCAATACGCTGCTGGTCACGGAGACCGCCGACAGGCTGGCCGATGTCCGCCGCATGGTCACGACGCTCGACATTCCGGTGCGCCAGGTGCAGATCGAATCGCGCATCGTGATTGTCAACGACGACTTCCAGCGACAGGTCGGTGTGCGGTTCGGATCCACGATGGTTCGCGAGAGCGGCAGCCAGGGACTGGTCTCGATGACCGGTACCAGCGCCGGTTCCGACAACATCGTGAATTCCGCGCTGAACAACATCCAGAACACCGGGCAGCCTTTCCCGGTGGCGCTGGGTTCGGCGAATCAGCGTTACAACGTGAATCTGCCGATCGCCAACCCCGCCGGTTCGCTGGCCATGGCGATCCTCGGTTCCGATACGCTGCTCGACCTCGAACTGTCGGCCCTGCAGGCCGAGGGCAAGGGGCAGGTGCATTCCTCGCCGCGTCTGGTCACCGCGAACCAGCGCGAGGCGTCGATCTCGCAGGGCGTGGAAATCCCCTACCAGGAAGCGGCTTCCAGTGGTGCAACGACGACGCAGTTCAAGCAGGCCGTGCTGAGCCTTACGGTCACACCGCAGATTACGCCGGACGATCGCATCATCATGGACCTGGCGGTCACCAAGGACTCGGTGGGCCAGGAAGTGCCAAGCGCAACCGGTGGTTTCGTGCCGAGCATCGACACGCGCTCGGTGAATACGCAGGTGCTGGTCAACGATGGCGAAACCGTCGTGCTGGGTGGCATCTATGAAACCGAGGAACGCAACACCGTCAACAAGGTGCCGGTGCTGGGCGATATTCCCGGTCTGGGATATCTGTTCCGGTCACGCAGTACTCTGAATAACCGGGCTGAGCTGCTGGTGTTCGTCACGCCGAAGATCATCCGCGACGGCACCACCGTACGATGATTGCTGCGATGTGATTGCTGCGATCGCGACCTGATCGACCTGATCGCCGCCCTGATCGCTGATCGCGTTGCCGACCCCGGATGGTGGGGTCGGCGAAAAAAATAACGGGCCGGACTCGCGCCGGCCCGTTTGCTTTGCCACACTGCTGCACACGGGCTGCCAGGCCCGTATCAGGACTCCCCTACAGGAATTCCGGCGAGACGAAGCGTCGTGGCAGGCAATATTTATCTGATCGGTCCGATGGGTGCGGGCAAAACCGCTGTCGGTCGGCAACTTGCGCGGTTGCTTGGTGCGCGATTTCTCGACTGTGACTCGGAGATCGAACGTCGCACCGGCGTGGACATCCCCTATATTTTCGAAAAGGAAGGCGAGCCGGGCTTTCGCGAGCGCGAAAGGGAAACCATCGCCGCGCTTTCCGAGCTCGGGGATACGATCATTGCAACCGGCGGCGGTGCGGTCCAGGACCCGCGCAACAGGGAGCGGCTGCGCGCCACCGGCACGGTGATCTATCTTTTCGCCAGTGTCGACGATCAACTGGAGCGCACGCGCCGCACGCACCACCGGCCGCTGCTCGCTGATGGCGACCGGCGGGAAACGCTCGACCAACTGCTGGCGATTCGCGCGCCGCTCTACGAACAGCTGGCTGATATCACACTGGACACCGGAGGCCGGCGGGTCCGTTCCGTCGCGACCGCGGCGCGCGACGAGCTGGTGGCACGGGGACTCGTGGCATTGCAAAAGCGCTGAGGCCCTGCGAACCTTCGCGCCGTGGAAACGCTGGAAGTACATCTGGGCGAGCGCAGCTACCCGATTCATATCGGGCCGGGACTGCTCGCGGACGGCAGGATGCTGGGCGATGCGGTGGATGCCGCACAGGTGCTCGTGGTCACCAACGACGTTGTCGCACCGCTGTATCTTGCGCCGGTGCAGCAGGCTCTTGCAGGGCGACAGGTGGAGACCCTCGTGCTGCCGGACGGCGAAAAGCACAAGTCGCTGACCACACTGTCCGGGATTTTCGATCGCCTGATCGCCGCCCGCTTTCATCGTGATGCCTGTCTGGTGGCGCTCGGCGGTGGTGTGGTCGGCGACGTCTCCGGGTTTGCGGCGGCCTGCTATCAGCGGGGCATACGTTTCGTGCAGGTGCCGACCACCCTGCTCGCCCAGGTGGACTCCTCGGTGGGCGGCAAGACCGCCGTCAATCATCCTCAGGCCAAGAACATGATCGGCGCGTTTCATCAGCCATCCGCGGTGGTTGCCGATACCGATACGCTGGGCACGCTGCCGGCGCGTGAATTGTCGGCGGGCCTTGCCGAAGTGATCAAGTACGGATTGATACTCGACGATGACCTGTTCGTCTGGCTGGAGCGGAACATGGGCGAGCTGCTGGCGTTGCAGGCCGGCGCCCTGGGCGCTGCCATTCGCCGCAGCTGTGAGATCAAGGCGGCGATTGTCGCCGAGGACGAACGGGAACGCGGCCGACGCGCACTGCTCAACCTCGGGCACACCTTCGGTCACGCGCTGGAAGCCGTCACCGGCTACGGCCGCTGGTTGCATGGCGAGGCGGTCGCGATCGGCATGCACCTGGCGGCACGTACCTCGCATGCGCTGGGCTGGCTCGCGGAAGCGGATTGCGACCGCATCGACGCCCTGCTCAAGGCGGCGCATTTGCCGGTGCGCGCCACCGACGTGGATCCCGATGAAGTGCTGGCACGCATGAAGCTCGACAAAAAAGCCGACCGCCACGGTGTGAAGCTCGTCTTGATGGAGCGCATCGGTCGCGCTGTCGTGATCGACGCGCCGCAGCAGTCCCTGCTGCGCGACACCATTGCCGCCGACTGTGGAGACGCGGGGTAATCGTGCGAGCCAATCCCGGTCAGCTGCCCACCGATCCCCCCGTGCAGCTTGCCGGCTATGCGGCACACAGCGCGCGCACGCGCGGACGTCAGTATCCGGAGCCGCCGCCCTCGCTGCGCACCGAGTTTCAGCGTGATCGCGACCGGATCATTCACTCCACGGCTTTCCGGCGTCTGGAATACAAGACGCAGGTGTTCGTCAATCACGAAGGCGATCACTACCGGACCCGGCTGACGCATTCACTGGAGGTCGCGCAGATTGCCCGTGCCGTGGCCCGGGCCATGCGTCTGAATGAAGATCTCGTCGAGGCCGTCAGTCTCGCCCACGACCTCGGTCATACCCCGTTCGGCCATGCCGGACAGGATGCCCTGAACGCCTGCATGCGTGAATTCGGCGGCTTCGAGCACAATCTTCAGTCGCTGCGTGTGGTGGATGAGCTGGAGGAACGTTACGCCGGATTTCCCGGCCTCAACCTCACCTTCGAGGCCCGTGAGGGCATTCTCAAACACTGTTCGCTGCGCAACGCGCGCCTGCTTGGCGAGCTTGGCCGGCGTTTTCTGGAGAGGCGGCAGCCGGGTCTGGAGGCTCAGCTGGCCAACATTGCCGACGAGATCGCCTACAACAATCACGATGTGGACGATGGCCTGCGTTCCGGCCTGGTGTCACTTGAGCAGCTCGGCGATGTACCGTTCTTCGCCGGGCAGCTGGAACAGGTGCGCAGGCAGCTGGTGGATACGTCGCCCCGCCGGCTGGCCAATGAGGTGGTGCGGCGCATGATCGGCATGCTGGTCACGGATCTTCGCGACACCAGCGAGGCGGCGATACGTGCGGCAGGCGTCGAGAGCATCGATGATGTGCGCAGTTGCGGCAGGCCGCTGATCGGCTTCAGCGAGCCGTTCGTGGAGGCACAGGCCACGCTGAAGCGGTTTCTGCGTGAGCATCTGTATCGACATCCACATGTGCATGCAATGACGGAACGTGCGCATGAGACGATCACCTTCCTGTTCACGGCATTCCGCAACGACTACCAGCTGATGCCGGAACAGCACGCCCGCCGCGCTGCCGAGCGGTTGCGTGACGACGACGAAGCGGGCGCCGTGCGCGTCGTGGCCGACTACATCGCGGGCATGACGGATCGGTTTGCGCTGCAGGCATACGACGCGATCGCCGCAGGCCAGGACAATCAATCCTGACGGACTGCGCTTCCGGCTGTACAGGCCCAGCCCCAGCCCCGACCCCGACCCCAGCCCAGCCAGAGCCCCGGCCCAGCCCGAACCCCAGTCTCTGGCTCAGTCGCTGTCCTTCTGCTCTTCCCGGTCCCGCAGCTCGCGCCGCAGAATCTTGCCGACATTGGTTTTCGGCAGCTCGTCGACGAACTCCACCGTTCGCGGCACCTTGTAACCGGTGAAGTTCTCGCGACACCATGCGATCAGCGTCGCCTCGTCGAGGCTGTCGTCCTTCTTCACCACGTACAGCTTCACCGCCTCGCCGCTTTCCTCGCTGGGTATTCCGATGGCCGCGGCTTCCACGACGCCGGGATGGCCGCCGACCACGTCTTCGATTTCATTCGGGTACACGTTGAAGCCGGACACGTTGATCATGTCTTTCTTGCGGTCTTCGATATAGACGAAGCCCTGCTCATCCATGTGCCCGATGTCGCCGGTGCGGAACCAGCCATCGGGAAAGAACGCGTTCCTCGTCTCCTCAGGCTGATTCCAGTACTCGCGCATCACCTGGGGACCACGTACGCAGATTTCGCCGATCTCGTTGGTGGCCAGTTGTCGGCCATCGTCGTCGAAGATGGCAACATCCGTGGATGGCACCGGCACGCCCACCGCGCCATTGAATGTGGTCATGTCGAGCGGATTGGCCGATACGATCGGCGATGTCTCGGTGAGGCCGTAGCCCTGGCTGATGATGGTCCCGGTGGCCTCCTGCCAGCGTTCCGCCACCGAGCGCTGCACCGCCATGCCACCGCCCAGCACGATCTTCAGACCGCTGAAGTCGATATCCGAAAAGCCTCTGGTATGCAGCAGTGCATTGAACAGCGTATTCACGCCGGTCAGCGCAGCGGGCCGGCTCGCCTTGAGTTCGCGGATGAAGGCGGGCAGGTCGCGGGGATTGGTGATCAGCACGTTATGGCCGCCCAGCTCGATGAACGCGAACAGATTCACGGTCAGCGAGAAGATGTGGTAGAGCGGCAGCGGGGAAATCACGCTGCCGTCCTTGCGGTCAAAGAACGGCCGCGCCCAGGCCGCGGCCTGCAGCACGTTCGCGACCAGGTTGCGGTGGGTCAGCACCGCGCCCTTGGCAAGGCCGGTGGTGCCGCCGGTGTACTGCAGGAACGCGACGTCGTTGCCATCGAGTTCCGGGCGCCGGTACATGAGGGAGTGGCCGGTCCGCAGCGCGTCGCGATAGGCCACGGCGTCCGGAATATCCCAGCCCGGCACCATGCGCTTGATCCAGCGGACAACGAAATGCACCAGCAGGCGTTTTGGGGCCGGACAGTGGTCCGCGACACCGGTGACGATGATGGTCTTCAAATCGCTGTCGGCGCGCACCTTGCCGACCAGCGCGGCGAAGTTCTCAAGCACGATGATGGCTGCCGCGCCGCTGTCGGTGAGCTGATGATGCAGCTCGCGTTTCGTGTACAGCGGATTGACGTTCACGACCGTCATGCCGGCCCGCAGTACGCCGAAAATGGCGACCGCGGACTGCAGCACATTCGGCAGCATCACGGCGACGCGGGAACCGGGTCGCAGGTGCGGCAGTGATTGCAGGTAGGCGGCGAATGCGCGGCTGTGGGCGTCGATCTCGCGGAACGACAGCGTGGTACCCAGATTGCTGAACGCCGGATCATCCCTGCCACGTTCGAACCCGGCTTCGAGCAGGGCCGTCAGCGATGTATAGGCGTCAGGGTCGATCTCGGCGTCGATGCCCTGCGGATAGATTTTCAGCCATGGTCTGTCGCTCACAGCTCCAGTACTCCGGATAACACGCTCCATACATTTTTAAACATCACGACATGTCCCTCGGCATTGGGGTGGATTCTGTCGGCCTGCATCAGGCCTTCCTCCAGGGCGACGCCATCGAGCAGAAAGTCGACCAGCGGAATATCGTATGCGCTGGCCAGTTCGGGATACACGGCGGCGAAAGCCTGTGTGTACGCCGGGCCGTAGTTGGGTGGAATCTGTATGCCGGTGAGGATGACATGCGCACCGTGCTGCTGCGAGGACTCGATCATGGATGCCAGGTTCTCACGCATTCGCTCGATCGGCAGGGCGCGCAAGCCATCGTTGCCGCCGAGTTCGATAACCACGACCTGTGGATCGTGAGCGGCCAGCAGGCGGGGCAGGCGCGCCCTTCCGCCGGCGCTGGTATCGCCGGCGATGCTGGCGTTGATCACGCGATATCCGTACCCTTCTGAATCCAGGTGATCGTCCAGCAATGCCACCCAGGACTGCTCGACTTCAACGCCGTAGCCGCTGCTCAGCGAATCACCCACCACGACGATGGTCCCGGCACAAATGCCCGCGGGTGCGTGCAGCACCGCGACTATGAACAGGACAATCAGGGCGAATCTGCGCATGAATACGAACGGTCTCCTGCTGCGTGCAGAGTCATTGACGAAAAAGGTTAGCAGTCCGGAGGGTGTGCTGACCATCCTCGATGCCGTCACGCTGGGTATCGCGGCTGGCGAAACGGCGGCGATAGTCGGGCCCTCCGGCGCCGGCAAGTCCACGCTGCTCGCACTGCTGGCGGGCCTTGATGTGCCCAGTTCCGGCGGGGTGTGGCTGAATGACGTAGAGCTCACGGCGCTGGATGAGGACGGCCGCGCCGCGCTGCGGAATCGTGAAGTGGGCTTCATTTTCCAGTCGTTCCATCTGCTGCCGTCGCTGACCGCGCTGGAGAACGTGATGCTGCCTCTGGAGCTGAGCGGTACGCGCGACGCGCGCGCCCGCGCATCGGCCGCCCTGGACGAGGTGGGGCTGGCGAAACGGATGCGCCACTATCCGCGTCAGCTGTCCGGCGGTGAAAAGCAGCGTGTCGCGATTGCGCGCGCCTTCGTTTCCCGTCCGTCGCTGCTGTTCGCGGATGAGCCCACCGGCAATCTCGACAATCACACCGGCGAGCGCATCCTCAGGCTGCTGTTCGAGCTCAATTCCGCCGCACGCACCACGCTGGTGCTGGTCACTCACGACCTGGAGGCCGCGGCGCGCTGCAACCGCACCATTGAGCTGGCGGGCGGAAGGCTGGTTGGCGACGTGCCGCAGTCGATGAGCCTGAGTCCGACAGGCTGCTAGACGATGCGTCGCAGCGTGCCGCCGCTCAGGTAGTCGGTGATGTTCTCGGCCGCCTGAACAAGCGCGCGCTGGCGCGCTTCAACGGCGGCCCACGCCACATGCGGCGTCACGATCAGGTTTGGGGGCGCTTCGGCCAGCAGCTGCAGGTACTGTCCCGAGGGTGGTTCTTCGGGCAATACGTCCAGCGCCGCTCCGGCCAGCTGCCCGCTGCGCAGCGCGGCCAGCAGCGCGGCAAAGTCGATCAGTCCACCCCGCGACGTATTGATCAGCAGCGCATCGGACTTCATGCGCGCCAGCTGTTCCGGCCCGACGAGATTCCGCGTGTCTTCCGTCATCGGGCAATGCAGGCTCAGGATGTCGACCTGACGCAGCAGCGTCTTGAACGGAATCCTTCCCTCGGGTACCTGGGACCGGCGTGTGCCGGGCCTGGCCGCAATCAGCACTTTCATGCCGAACTGTTCCGCCATCGTCGCGACCGCGCTGCCGATGCGGCCGTATCCGACGATGCCCAGCGTTCTGCCGGTGAGATCCCGCATCGGCTGATCGATCAGCGTGGTTGCACGGTTGCGCTGCCAGCCGCCGGACCTGACCAGTCTGTCGAAGGGCAGAATCTGCCGCGTGAGCGCCAGTATCAGCGCAAACACATGCTGCACGACCGAAGCTTCGCAGAAGTCCTGAACCTGCGTGACGACGATGCCCCTGTCGCGAGCCGCGGCCAGGTCGACATGCTCCACGGTGGGTCCGGCTATGACGACCAGTTCCAGTCCGGGTGACGAGTACAGAATCGGCCTGGACAGCCGCGTTCTGTGGACGATCGCCACCTGGCAGCCGCGCAGGCGGTCGGGCACGTCCTCGCCGGCGCTGTACGTGTAGTACTCCATCTGCAGGGTGCGGTCGAGAACCCGTGTGTCCACGTCCGGACCGAGCGAGCCGAAGTCCAGGAATGCCCCATAGAGCCTGCGTCGCATCGCGGCAGCTTACACAGTCGAGGCCCTGCGGAAAACGGGACTGCGTCTCATCCGGTGTTCTGCATGGCGTGGGCGATGCCGTTGACGCTCACCATCAGCGCCTGGAGCATGGCATCGTCATTGCTTCCGGCACGTCGCCAGCGATCGAGCAGATCCACCTGCAGCTGGCTCATCGGGTCGACGTACGGATTGCGCAGCCGTATGGCGCGATTCAGCGTGTCGGCGCGTTCCAGCAGCTCGTTCTGTCCGGTCAGTTCCAGCACCAGCGAGACACAGCGGTCGTATTCGCCGCGTATCATCGGAAAGAAGCGCTCATGCAGCGGACCGGCAAGCTCTGAGTAGCGTTCGGCGATGTCCAGATCCGCCTTGGCCAGCACCGATTCAACGTCGGAAACCAGTACGCGGAAGAAATACCAGTGTTCCAGCATCTCCTTCATGCGATCGACGCCGAACCGTTCCATGCCGTTGCCGATGCCGGCGGCGAAACCGTACCAGCCCGGCAGCATGCAGCGGTTCTGGGTCCATGCGAATACCCACGGAATCGCACGCATGTCTTCTATGGTTCGGCTGCCGGTGCGTGAAACCGGGCGCGAACCGATGTCCAGGCGCTCGATGACGTCGATGGGGGTGGCATTGCGGAAATAACGCAGAAAGTCCTCGGTGTCGTATACCAGCTGTTTGTAGGCACGCCGGCTGCTGTCGGCCACGCACTGCATCACCTCGATCCAGTCGGACTCGGAAGGATGCGGGTCCGGTGCGCGCGTGGTGACACGCAGCACGGCGCTCAGTGTCTGCTCCAGACTGCGTATTGCGATGCCGCGCAGGCCGTACTTGGCATTGATCATTTCACCCTGCTCGGTCATGCGTAGCCGGCCGGCCACCGCGCCGGGCGGTGCGGCGAGCACCGCTTCGTGCAGGCGTCCGCCGCCGCGGCTGACCGTGCCGCCGCGGCCGTGGAAAAGCGTGAGCCGTACGCCCAGATCGTCCATGGTCTTTACCAGTGCCTGCTGCGCGCGCTGCAGTGACCAGCGTGCCGATACCAGTCCGCCATCCTTGTTGCTGTCCGAATAGCCGACCATCACCACCTGGTGGTTGCCGCGGGCCTCAAGATGCTGGCAGTAGTAATCATCGGCAAGCAGCGTCTGCATGATGCGCGAGGCGTTGTCGAGGTCGTCGACGGTTTCGAACAGCGGCGCCACGTCCAGCGGCACGACACCGCCGCGCGGCCCCAGACCGCCCCATTTCGCCAGCAGCAGCACCGACAGCACGTCGTCGGGTCCGCGCGCCATGCTGATGATGTAGGGGCCTATCGCATGGGCACCGTACTTGCGCCGGCAATGGGCGATGGCCTGGAACACGGCAAGTGTCCGCCGACCTTCCGAAGACAGGTCCGACTGCGGCGACTCGCGCCGCTCCAGCGCCTCCTTGAGCCGCGCGGTGCGGGCGCTGCTGCTCATGTCCAGCCAGCCGTCGATACTCAGCCCCTCGCCGATCACGCGGCGGTGCACCAGTGCGTTCTGGCGCACGTCCAGTGTCGCCATGTGGAAGCCGAAGGTCTGCGCACGGCGCAGCAGGCGCCTCACGGGAAACAGGCCCGCATTGCGTCCCTTGTTGGCGCGCAGGCTGTCGGCAATCAGCTCGATGTCGGCGATGAATTCCTCCGGCGACTCGTACGGAAAGGCGGTGTCGTCGTAGGTGGCCTGGAGGCGCGCCTGGATCAGGCGCAGGAATACCCGGTACGGCATCCGGCGATGCCGCGCGGGTACGGCATGCGCGGCCTTCGGGAAATGCCCCGCATAGAGTGCCGTGCGGCGCGACAGTTCTTCGCTGATGCCGACACGGGTGTCACTCAGGCTGAGGTGGTCGGCCAGATTGCGGCATTCGCGGAAGTAGCGCTCCAGCGCCAGGGCACGGTGGCGGGCCAGCGTCTCGCGGATGCTCTTGGCGGTGACATTGGGATTGCCGTCCATGTCGCCGCCCACCCACGACGAGAAGCGCAACAGGATGGGCAGGCGGATCAGGCTGCCGCCGTCGGGGAAGGTTGCGGCGAGCGCGTCCTCCAGCGCCTCGTAGAACGGCGGCACCATCCGGTACAGCACATCGGTGAGGAAGAACAGCACGTGTTCGGCCTCATCACCCAGCGCCATGCGTTCGCCGGGATGTTCCTCGGTCTGCCAGCCGGTAGTCATCTCCAGCCGGATCTGGCCCAGGGTCGACGCCGTTTCCTGCGGCGTCATGTAAGGGTCCAGCATCTGCACCAGGCTGCGGGCGATGTTCTGCTGCTTGCGCAGCAGCGTGCGGCGCGTCGCCTCGGTGGGGTGTGCGGTGAACACCGGCTCCACGGAAACCGAGTTCAGTGCGCGTTCGATCTCGTCCACACCAACGCCTTCGTCACGCAGCTTCTGCAGCACGTCGAGGAAGCCGAAAGGCTGATTGCTGCCCTCGTCGCGCAGGTAGGCACGGCGACGGCGTATGCGGTGCACCTTTTCGGCGATGTTGACCATCTGGAAGTACGTGGAGAACGCACGAATGAAATCACGCGCGGTGCTGGGCTGAAGCGCGGCGAGCAGGGTACGCATGGTCGCGAAGGCACCCTGTTCGCCTTCCCGATGGGCGATCGATGCCCGTCGAGCCGCCTCGACGAGGTCGAACAGCGCTTCGCCGCCCTGTTCGCGCACCAGCTCGCCGACAAGCTGCCCGAGGCGGTGCACGTCTTCGCGCAGCGCGCGGTCTTTTTCCGCGAACACGATGTGTTCACGCTGAATCGGAGTTGAACCCGATTTGCTGCCTGGCATTGATGGTTCTCCGGGACACCTGTTCGCGGTGTCAGTCGGCACTGATCCCTGTGGCCGGACAGCCAAGCCTCCGCGCGCACCGGCGGATCTGTCAAGCCCGGTGCGCGAACCGGTTCGCCTGTGCGCCGCGCGCTTGACCGCGGCAGGAGCCACGGACATACTTTCCAGCGATGAGCGCGCAACCCGCAATTGGCCCGGCAGTTTACGATTCCACGCATCGCTGGTGGCGCAGCCGCCTGCGCATACGAAGAGGGTAAAGCGCGCCTACACGGGATCCGGAACATCCGTCTCGACCACATCGCAGACCCATCTTCGCGCAACGGAGATGGGTTTTTTTGTTTTCGGGGCGGGAATTCGCCGACAGGGCGATTCGCGAAAGACGACCCGCGGGACATGAACAGATGGAAGCACCTTTCGACATAGCTGCCGACCTGGATACCCCGGTCTCGGCATGGATGAAGCTTCGGGCGTTTGAGCCCGCATTTCTGCTGGAGAGCGTGGAAGGCGGAGAACGTCTGGCGCGTTACTCCTTTCTCGGGCTGGGCCGCGCGCTGACAGTGGAACTGGGCGCGGAAGGATTGCGCATCGACGGCCGTGCGCCGGAGCAGATACCGCGTACGGCGTCAGACTGGCTGGCCGCCATGCGCGCCGCGCTGGCGGCAGCGCCGGTACTGGAACCGCGTATTGCAGGCCTGCCGCTGGATGGCGGTCTGGTCGGTGCCGCCGGATACGATGTGGTGCGCTTCTTCGAGCGGCTGCCGCCCAATCGCGGCGAACCGCCGGCGCTGCCCGGCGCCGCGTATGTCGCGCCGCGTTCGCTACTGGTGTTCGATCATCTGACGCGCCGCGTGGCGCTGCTGCATGCCGGGCCCGAGAGTGAGCGACTGGCGCTGCGTGCCCGAATCATCAGCGCCCTGCGCGGGCCGGTGCCGGCAAACCGGAGCGGGGGCACGATCGGTGCGGCACAACCCAGCATCAGCCGGTCGGATTTCCTGGCTGCTGTCGAGCGGGCCAGGCAGCACATCGCGGCCGGTGACGTCTACCAGATCGTGCTGTCGGTGCGTTTCAGCGGCCGCACCGATCTTGATCCGTTCGAAGCCTATCGAGCGCTGCGGCTGCTCAATCCGTCTCCGTACATGTTCTTCTTCGAGCTGGGCGATCTGAGGATCGCCGGGTCTTCGCCCGAGGCGCTGGTGCGTCTGTCGGGCCGCGAAGCCGCGCTGCGGCCGATCGCCGGTACCCGTCCGCGTGGCGGGAATGCCGGGCAGGATCTGGCGCTGGAGCAGGAGCTGCTCGCCGACCCCAAGGAAAACGCCGAACATGTGATGCTCGTGGATCTGGCGCGCAACGACCTGGGACGTGTCGCGGCGGCCGGCTCGGTGCACGTGAATCCGTATCGCAGCATCGAGCGTTACAGCCACGTGATGCATATCGTCAGTGGTGTTCGGGGTGAGCTTGCGCCGCGCCGCGACGCATTCGACCTGTTTGCCGCCGCGTTCCCGGCCGGCACGCTGGTGGGCGCGCCGAAGGTTCGCGCGATGGAACTGATTGCGGACCTGGAGCCGGTGGGCCGCGGCCTCTATGGCGGCACGGTGGGGTACTTCGCGCGCAACGGCAACATGGACCAGGCGATCACGATCCGCACGCTGGTTTTCAACGGCGACGAGTACAGCTTTCAGGCCGGCGCCGGCATCGTTGCCGACAGCGTGCCGGAGCGCGAACACGACGAAGTGCTGGCGAAAAGCGCGATTCTCAGGAGAGCATTGGAAATGGCGGGGGAAGGCCTGTGAGCGTTCGGCTGCTGCTGATCGACAATTACGATTCGTTCACTTACAACCTGGTGCAGGCATTTCTGGTGCTGGGGGCGGACGTGATCGTGTATCGCAACGATGCGATCAGCGTTGCCGAAGCGCAGGCGCTGGCGCCCACGCATCTGGTGATTTCCCCGGGGCCTGGCCGGCCCGCCGATGCCGGTGTCTCGCTGGACATGATCCGGGCGTTTGCCGGGCAGGTGCCGGTGCTGGGCGTCTGCCTGGGTCACCAGAGCATCGTCGAGGCCTTCGGTGGCGTGGTGGTGTCGGCGGCGGAACTGATGCACGGCAAAACCTCGCTGGTGCATCACGACGGCGAGGGCCTGTTCCGCGGTCTGCCCGATCCCTGTGAGGTGGGTCGCTATCACTCGCTGGCCGCGCAGCGCGATCGCGTGCCGGATACGCTGGTCGTCACCGCACGCACCGAAGCCGGTGAGATCATGGGGGTGCGTCACCGTGAACATGCGGTGGCGGGTGTGCAGTTTCACCCCGAGAGCGTGCTTTCGCCGGACGGGCCACGGCTGCTGGCCAATTTTCTCTATCCGGATGAGTCGCATGATCCGGATGCGACGCGGGATGCGGGACAAACTCCGGCACGCAGCCCGGGCCGCCTGCTGATGGCCGATGAGGTGACGCGATGAGTTCGGAACGACGCGACAGCACCGTGTCAGGTTCAGCGCTGCTGGAGCGCCTGCTGTGCGGCACGGATCTGGAAGAGGCGCAGGCGGCGGAACTGCTGCGGGCGATGGCCGGTGGAAGTCTGGCGCCGGCACTGGCTGGCGCGATACTGGCGGCGTTGCGCGCCAAGGGTGAGCAGCCGGCCGAGATCCGGGGCTTTGCCACCGCGATGCGGGCGCTGGCACGGCGGCCGGAGATTCCGCCCGGCCAGCTGTGCGTGGATATCGTCGGTACCGGTGGCGACGGCTCGGGCAGTCTGAATCTGTCCACGGGCGCGGCACTGCTGGCCGCTGCCGCCGGCGTGCCGGTGGTCAAGCACGGCAACCGCTCGGTATCCAGTCGCTGCGGCAGTGCCGATGTGCTCGCTGCGTTGGGCCTGCCGCTGCCGCTGGATGAGCAGCAGGCCGGCAGGGCCTTCGCCAGCCTGGGTTTTACTTTCCTGTTCGCTCCGCATTATCACCCGGCGATGAAAGAGATCGCGCCGGTGCGCGCGGCGCTGGGTGTGCGCACGGTATTCAACATCCTCGGGCCGCTGACGAACCCTGCCGCACCGCCGTTTCTCGTGGTCGGCGCGTTCAGTGAGGCCGTGGCGTCACTGATGGCCAGAACGCTGGCGGGCATGCCGATCCGGCGTGCGTTCGTGATCCACGGCGAGGGCGGCTGGGATGAGGCGACACCGGCGGGTCCCTTCGTCCGTTTCGATGTACGCGATGGCGACGTACAGCGCGTCGTTCGCGATCCATCCGACTACGGCGTCGCTCGCTGCGCGCTCGAGGATCTGCACGGCGGTGACGCCGAGCTCAACGCGGCGCGGCTGCGCGCTGCGCTGAACGGCCAGGACACGCAGGCGCATCGCGACGCGCTGGTGTTGGCGGCTGCGCTGGCACTGGAAGTGACCGGCTCGACGCCCGACCCGCGTGAGGCGGCGAATCGCGCCCGTCAGGCCATCGACAGCGGCGCCGCCGGGCAGCTGGTGGCCCGGCTGCCGGCGGCCGCCGGGTAGGCGCGCGTGAGCCCCGGGACATTTCTGCAGCGCATGGCACAGGGCAGCCGTGCGCGCGTGCGCGCCGCGCGCGCGCATGAGGCCGAGGCTGCGCTGTCGGCGCGCGCCGTCGACACGCCGCCGCCGCCGCCGCTGATACTGGGCGAGTTCGACCTGATCGCGGAACTCAAGCTGCGCTCTCCGGCGGCCGGGCAGCTGGCAGCGGGCAGCTTCGATCGCGATGCGCAGATCGAAGCTTACGCCCGCGCCGGCGCGGCGGCCGTATCCGTGCTGACGGAGCCTGATGAATTCCGGGGCAGTCTCGATCACCTGCGTGAAGCGGCCGCGCTGCTCGCACCGCATCAGGTGCCGGTGATGCGCAAGGATTTCCTCACCGATCCCTACCAGGTGCTGGAAGCCCGCGCCGCGGGTGCCGGCGGTGTGCTGATCATCGTTGCGATGCTCGACGACGGCGAGATTGCGGAACTGCTCGCGGCGGCACGCGATTGCGGCCTGTTCGCGCTGCTGGAGGCATTCGACCGCGACGACCTGGAACGCATTGCGAAGCTGGCCGATGCGGGCGGCACGTATCCGGCAGGTCTTCTCGTCGGCGTGAACTGTCGCGATCTCAAGGATCTCAGTGTCAGCTTCGACCGTTTTGCGACGCTGGCCCCGCATCTGCCGCCCGATCTGCCGGCCGTGGCCGAGAGTGGTGTACGTGGCGCCGACGACATCCGCACGGTGGCCGGACTGGGCTACCGCCTGGCGCTGGTAGGTTCGGCGCTGATGCGACAGGCGGACCCGGCCGCCGCGGCAGCTGGGCTGATCGCGGCCGGGCGTGATGATTCGGTGCGCCGTATCGGCAAGGGGGCGCAGTGTTTGTAAAGATCTGCGGGCTGCGCACACCGGAATCGCTGAAGGCCGCCGTGGCGGCAGGCGCCGATGCCGTCGGCTTCGTGTTTGCACCGTCGCCGCGTCGCGTTACGCCCGCAGAGGCGCGCGGGCTGTGTGCGGGATTGCCTGCTCACGTCGTCCGTGTGGCCGTGATGCGGCATCCGGCGATCGATGAGTGGCAGACGGTGCTGAAGGAGTTTGCGCCGGACTGGCTGCAGACCGATGCGGCGGATTTCGCTGCCATCGATCTGCCATCCGGCTGTGAGGCATTGCCCGTGTATCGTAACGACGCGGTGCCCGAAGCCGATGCGCTGCCACCGCGGCTGCTGTTCGAAGGCGCGGTCAGCGGCAGTGGTCGGGTCGCGGACTGGGAACAGGCGGCGTCCGTTGCGGCCGCCACATCGCTGATGCTGGCAGGTGGCCTCACTGCCGACAATGTGGTCGACGCGATCCGCGTCGTCAGACCCTGGGGTGTGGATGTGTCCAGTGGCGTTGAACGTGAGCGCGGCCACAAGGATACCGGATTGATGGAGACGTTCATTGCCCGCGTACGGACATTGGAGACAGCAGCATGAAATCACACAGCACCGGCGCGGCCGCGACGGATCAGGACAGCGAGCGCCTGCTCGACGAGCTGATCGCCGGCCGGCTGCCCGATGAGAACGGCCGCTTCGGCCCTTTTGGCGGGCGTTACGTACCGGAAACCCTGATCCCGGCCATCAACCGGCTGGTGGAAGGCGTACACGACATCCTGCCGTCCGCGGATTTTCAGGCCGCTCTTCGACAGGAACTGACCAGCTGGGTAGGTCGGCCCACTGCGCTGACGCGCGCGCGGCGGCTCGGCGAGCGCTGGGGCGCCGATGTGTGGCTGAAACGTGAGGATCTGGCCCACACCGGCGCGCACAAGATCAACAACACCATCGGCCAGGCGCTGCTGGCAAAGCAGCTCGGCGCGAAGCGGGTGGTGGCCGAGACCGGCGCCGGCCAGCATGGCGTGGCGTCGGCGGCTGCCTGCGCGCGCATCGGGCTGCCGTGCACGGTGTACATGGGCGAGGTCGACGTGCAGCGGCAGGCGCCGAATGTCGATCGCATGCGCCGGCTTGGTGCCGAGGTCGTCGCGGTCACCACCGGTGATCGCACGCTGCGCGCGGCGATCGACGAGGCTATTCGCGACTGGGTGTCCGATCCCGAGGGCACCTACTATCTGCTCGGTTCGGCCATCGGCCCACATCCCTATCCGTATCTGGTACGTGAGCTGCAGGCGGTGATCGGTCGCGAGGCGCGTGCGCAGCTGCTGGAGCAGGGCGGGCTGCCGGACGCCGTGTTTGCATGTGTTGGCGGTGGCTCGAACGCGATCGGTATTTTCCACGGTTTCCTCGCCGATCGTGAGGTGCAGCTGATCGGTGTTGAGGCTGGCGGCTGCGGCAGCGCGCTGGGCCAGCACTCGGCCACGCTCGCGGCCGGCAGGCCGGGTGTGCTTCACGGCACGTACACCATGCTGCTGTATGACGATGGCGGACAGATCCAGGAGACGCACTCGGTGTCCGCCGGCCTGGACTATCCGGGTGTGGGACCCGAGCACGCACTGCTCAAGGTCACCGGCAGGGCGCAGTACGTCACGGCGAGCGACGATGAAGCGCTGCAGGCACTGGGTGAATGCTGTGCACTGGAGGGCATATTGCCGGCACTGGAGTCCTCGCATGCACTGGCCGGCGCGCGCCGCTGGGCGCGGGAGTTCACAGGCAGGGGTACGCCGCGGGTGCTGATCGGTCTGTCCGGGCGCGGCGACAAGGACATGCCGATACTGAGCCGGTATCCGATAACGGGAGTGCAGCCATGAGTGACGCGATCGCGGCACGCGAGCGTCTGCGTCAGGCGATAGAGAGTGCCGAAGGTCCGGCGCTGGTGTCGTTCGTGACCGCCGGTTTTCCGGATCGCGAAGGATTCGCGACAACGCTGCGAGCGGTGGCCGAGGTCTCCGATGCGGTGGAACTCGGCGTGCCGTTCAGTGACCCGATGGCGGATGGCGTGACGATCCAGCGCTCCAGCCGGCAGGCGATCGCGAATGGCGTGACGCTGGAATGGATACTGGAACTGCTGGCGTGCGAACGCCACCGCCTCGCCGCGCCGGTGTTGCTGTTCAGTTACCTGAACCCGCTGTTGGTGTATGGCTTCGAGCGACTGGCCGATCGTGCCGCCGAGGTTGGCGTCACCGGCTTCATCGTGCCTGATCTGCCCTACGAGGAAAGCGCGCCGTTTCGGGCCACGATCGCGCCGCGGGGGCTGGCCCTGGTGCAGCTCGTTACGCCAGCCACGCCCGAGCCGCGTCTGAAGATGTTGTGCGAGGCCAGCGAAGGATTCGTCTACGCAGTGACACGAACCGGCATCACCGGCGGACAGCAGGGACTGCCCCCTGAGCTGGCCGGCTACCTGCGGCGCGTGAAGGCGGCATCGGCGCTGCCGGTATGCGCGGGATTCGGCGTGCGCGAAGCAGCACAGGTGGAGCTCATCGGCCGTCACGCCGATGGCGTCATCGTCGGCTCGGCGCTGGTCGAAGTACTGGAACGCGGCGAGGATCCGGCCGCGTTCCTGCGCGCCTTGAAACCCGCCGTCACGTAGCGCCGGCGTGACCACTGTCAGGCCATTGGAACAGCCGGAATAGAAGGATGCGTCGGGTGTTTCGCAGCGAGTTTCTGGCCGAGGTGGGGCACTACCGCAATCTGCTGGAACAGGCAGGCATCCGCTGCATGATCCGCAACGACAAACTGTCGGGTGGGCTGGGCGAGATTCCGTTTCTGGAATGCCTGCCCGAACTGTGGGTGCTCGAAGACGGTGACTTCGATGCGGCGCAGGCATTGATCGAAGACCAGAATGGCATGCCATCATCAGCCCGCGCGTGGCGCTGTGAGCGTTGCCGTGAATCGAACGAGCCGCAGTTCGCGGTATGCTGGCAATGTGGCCATGCGGCACCGGAATTGTGAACGGGTTCGCGGTCCACGCGGTGGGCAGCGTCGATCGGCGATCAGAGCGCGGCCCGCCTTTCCCTTAACGTATAGCTTCCGGACCAGCGACGATGTCGAAACAGCAATCCACCGCCTGCGTGATGATCATTGGAAACGAGATTCTGTCCGGCAAGACACAGGACGCGAATCTCCAGTTTCTCGCACAGGAGCTCGCGGCGCTGGGTATCCGGCTCGACGAGGCGCGTGTAATCCGCGATGTGCCCGACGTGATCGCTGCCCAACTGAACGAATGCCGTGCCCGGTACACCTATGTGTTCACGACCGGTGGCATAGGTCCGACTCACGACGATGTCACGGCAGAATCGGTGGCACGGGCATTCGGCGTCGATCTGGTCGTCGATGACGACGCCGTGCGGCGCATGAGCCGTGGCGGATCCGAGCTCAATGAAGCCCGCATGAAAATGGCTCGCGTGCCCGCCGGCGCTACGCTGATCGACAATCCGCTCAGTCATGCACCGGGATTTCGCGTGGCCAATGTGTTCGTGCTGGCGGGTATTCCGTCGGTGGCCCGGGCAATGTTCTCTGCGCTGGCCGATCAGCTGGTTGCGGGCAGTGCGATCCAGTCACGCAGTGTGGACGTGTTCATGCGGGAAGGCGACATTGCCCAGTCGCTGGAGCGGATTGCGGATGAGCATCCTGATGTGGAAATCGGCAGCTATCCGTTCGCCCGTGATGGCCGCTACGGTGCAACGCTGGTGGTGCGCGGCACCGACCCCGATCTGCTGGACGGGGTTCGCGATCAGATCGTGGCTGCCATGCAGGGGCTGGGCGGCGATCTGAAGGTGCACGACTGAGGAGCCGCACTCAGAGGTGCGATGGCCGTGTCCGCGGCCTGATGATGACATGCGTGTCGCCGCTCGGGTTGCCCCGGGGATCGAAGCACCGTTCCATGAAGGTCAGCGTCCGGTCCGGTGCCTGCAGCACCACCGTCGAGCAGCGTGTGCCGAATGTTTCGTCGCGGATGAACAGCATGTCCTGGTAGCCTTCGTGCGGGGAGCGGCCGCCACGTGACGATCCGGATGACGGGGGCGGAGCGAGCAGGTCGAGCAGGGCTTCCAGGGGCTCATCCAGTTCCAGCGCGTGGCTCATGCCTGTCCGCGCCGCGGTGATTTTCGGCCATGTGGCATCCAGGTGGGCGTTGCTGAGCACATGCACTCCGGCGCCCAATGCGGTTGCCGTCCCTCGGTTGCTGGCATACTGCAGCACGTCTCCGTCAAAGAGCAGCAGATTGTAGGGACCGAACTCGAGCGGGGAGGATTCCAGTTGCCGTGCGAATGCGGCCGCATCCAGGCTGTCACCGAGAAACGCCGGGACCAGGGCGCCGCGCGACCGCGTGTTGTCACCGGGCGTGTACGCGGCATCGTGAAAATTCGTCACCGCCCCGAATCGGCCGAATTCGTCGACGGCCAGCCAGGTGCCACCGGCCGTCAGGTCCCGCCCGCCGAAGATTCGCGGTTCACCGCCCCACCACGACGCCGCCAGGGCCGGTCTTGCGTGCCGTTCGTCGCGATTGGCCGCGACCACGAACGGATAACGGGTCGAGATGCCGGCCGCGACGGCGATCAGACACATGTCAGCGACTTCGCTGGCTTGTCCGTGTCGGTCGATTGCGGCAGCGCGGTGCAGGCCGGGCAACCCGATCGCGGGATCGCCAGCAGGTCGATCACGTAGCCGCTGGAGCAGACCTCACAGGTGGCCAGACCCAGTTCCTCGCCTTTGCGGATGCTGCACAACAGATTCCAGCTCCATTCAAATGTGAGATGCGCCCGCGGGACCAGCAGTGCGTGGGTCTCGAAACATTCGCAGAATCGGTGTCCCAGTTCGATGCTGCCATCCAGTTTCGGTCCCGGCGGGGCATGCACGCACAGTAACTCATTGGCCAGCAACAGGTTGGCGAAGACGCCCGATTCCAGTGCACGCGCTGGCGTTCTGATCAGTGGCGCCACCTGAGACGGTGATCGGCCACGCTTGCGCCTGACATGGCTGCCCTTCCCGAATTTGAAGTAGGAGCCGTACAGCTTGCGTATCCGGTCGTCACTGAGGCCGGTCCAGAAGCGGATCGTTCCGGTGCGGGCCTCGTGTCCAATCATGCGCATGGCAAGCTCGAACCGGGCCTGTTCGCTCCGATAGCGGTTGTCCGTTGCTCTCATTATTCTTTTCCCCGCGAATCAGCGATTTTCGAGTACTTAGACTAGAATAACCATAAATGGTATTTTAGGACCATATATGGTAATTCGAGACAAAAAAGAACAATCATGTTATCCACAATCTTCTCTCCGGCCGACCAGCTCAGCCAGATTCACGAACTCAACCGCCTCTTCCTCACCTGCCTGTACCAGCGTGCCCGAAATGGCGAGGACTGCCTGGGGATGTCCGAGCGTGTCAGGATCCTGCTGGCTGCCGCCGACCCGCAGGCGCTGAACCGGGTGGCGGAGTTTCCGCGCTCCCTGTTCGACGTCTCGGTGCAGGAGACACTGGACGACGCGAATGCGGGTGCCGGGCAGACGGTCGCTGAACTGAGCTGCAGCGCGTTGAACATGACCATCATGCACTCCGCCTGGAACCTGAGCCGCACCAGCGGATACTATGCCCGGCTGTTCCTCGGGTTGCGCACCCGCGCGGTGGAAAGGCTGCGCCGGACCACACTGTATGAACTGCCGCAACTGGCGCTGGCCGATGGTGCGGTGCGCTGCGCGTTTGCCGGTTCCGAGAGACTGTGGCGTGAGCTGCTGTTCGATGACCGGCCCGAGGTGCGTCAGCGGCTCGGTCTGATCGTCCTGCAACCGCAGCTGGCGCTGGACTCGCACCGGGTGCTTCAGACAGCGCCGCAGTTCAGTCAGTAGTCAGTCGCGCCCGCCAGCCTCAACCTGCCTGCTCCGCGTCCAGTACAATAACGGGCTTTTGTCATCCGCTGCCGCCTCGGAGATTGGCGCGACCATGAATCCAACGCTGGACGCCCTGGCGATCAAACAGCTGCGCAAGACCTACCCGAACGGGGTCGAGGCGCTGAAGGGAATCGACCTCACAGTCCGGCAGGGCGACTTTTTCGCGCTGCTGGGTCCCAATGGCGCCGGCAAGACGACGGCGATCGGCATCATCACCTCGCTGGTGAAAAAGACCGCCGGCAGCATCAACGTGTTCGGCCACGACCTGGATCGACAGCCTGAAATCGTCAAGAGCTGTATCGGCGTCGTGCCCCAGGAAGTCAATCTCAATCTGTTCGAACGCAACGATTTCACGCTGATCAACCAGGCCGGCTACTACGGCGTGCCGCGGCGACTCGCGACGCAGCGTGCCGAGAAGTATCTAAAGGCGCTGCACCTGTGGGACAAGCGGCATGAGTCGGCGCGCACCCTGTCCGGTGGCATGAAACGCCGCCTGATGATTGCGCGTGCCCTGGTCCACGAACCGCGACTGCTGATCCTCGACGAACCCACCGCGGGTGTGGATATCGAGATTCGCCGGTCGATGTGGGACCTGATGCGCGAGATCAATGCCTCCGGCGTCACGATCATACTCACGACCCATTACCTGGAAGAGGCCGAGAGTCTGTGCCGCAATGTCGCCATCATCGACGAGGGTCGCATCATCGAGAACGATGCCATTGCGAACGTGGTGCGCAAACTGCAGCGCGAGGTGTTCGTGCTCACGCTCGAACAGCGCCTGAGTGAGGCGCCGGTGCTGGACGATTATGTGGTGAGGCTGCGCAATGAACATGAGCTTGAGGTCGAGGTCGACCGGGGGCAGGGGCTGAACAGGTTGTTCCAGCGGCTGTCCGAGCAGTCGCTGACCGTCGCCAGCATGCGCACCAGGAGCAACCGCCTCGAGGAGCTGTTCATCCGGCTGGTGGAGAACAAGCCGACGCGGGGGGCGGCCGCATGAGCGAAGGGCAGACGCAGGTGACGGCGGCCTTCACGCCGGGCGCACGAACGCCGGACCGCAGGGCGGCGGCTCTGGTGGGCCTGTACACGCTGGTCCGCAAGGAGGTCCGGCGTGTGCTGCGGATCTGGATCCAGACCGTGGTGCCGCCGGGCATTACGATGACGCTGTATTTCATCATTTTCGGCAGCCTGATCGGTGCGCGCATCGGCGACATGGACGGCGTGCCCTATACGACCTTCATCGCGCCTGGCCTGATCATGATGGCGGTGATCACGAATTCGTTCGGTAACGTCGTGTCGTCGTTCTTTTCCAGCAAGCTGCAGCTGCACCTGGAGGAGCTGCTGGTTTCGCCGATGTCGATGAGCAGCATCGTGCTCGGTTTCGTTGTCGGTGGCGTGGTGCGCGGCCTGCTGGTTGCGGCGATGGTGACCGTGGTTGCGCTGTTCTTTACCGAGCTGCCGGTTGCGCATCCGCTGATACTGATCGCCGTGCTGATACTGACCGCCACGGTGTTCTCGCTGGCGGGGCTTCTGAACGCGCTGTTCGCGAAGAAATTCGACGACATCACGATCGTGCCCACCTTCGTGCTCACGCCTTTGACCTATCTGGGCGGCGTATTCTTTTCGATCTCCCTGCTGTCGCCCGTCTGGCAGGGCATCGCGCGGGCGAACCCCATTCTGTACATGGTGGACGCCTTCCGCTACGGCATGCTGGGTACCTCCAGCATCCCGATCACCACGGCCTTCGCGATCATCGTCACCGCGCTGGTGGTGCTGTTCGCGGTGGCGATGTTTCTGCTGAAGCGCGGCTATGGCATTCGCAGTTGAGATCGGGCGGGTTGCCCGCGGGACGTCTCGGCTTCGGTAACGTCTTCTGACGCTGCCGGTGCGTCCCTGCATCGGCCATCATGGCCACCTGCGGCGATGACCGAGCCGCTGGCTTCGCCGGCGGGCATTGAGCCTGGCCGCGTCAGCGGGTGCTGATGCGGAACCGCGTGCCCCGGTAGCTGAGTACGACCTGGTCGGATTCGATGCTGACGACCTGCGGCCCCTCGCTGAGGGTTTCGCCTTCCCGGTAGCGTGTGCCGTTGATGAAAACGAAGCGTTGTGCGGGGTTGGCGCCGTACATGTGCATTTCCAGGTTCAGGTTCGGCACCGTGATGCCCTGCGTCGCCAGTTCAAGAATCGTCGGAGGCATATCCGTGGCGGCGCTGGCGCTCCGGCTGCCGTCTGTCTGCGGCCGGGGCGCGCCGGTTTCTGCCGCCACCGCCGCCGGCGGAGGCGGCGGCGTGCTGACGGTGGGCCGGCTCGCCGCCAGCGTTTCCAGCGGCGAGGTACGCGGCGGCGCCACTGCACCTGATGAGTCTGCCGCTCGGGCGATGCCGGATGATCCGGCTGCGGCCGTCTGCCCGGCGGCTGGTGCCCCGGCGCCCGTGGCCGCCAACCGCGGGACCGGTTCGAAGGCGCCGGGCGTGTGCTCCAAGCTCTGTGCAGGGCTCTGTGCCTGGGACTGCGACTGCACCGCGGATTGCGCCGGGCCCTGTGATGCGCCCGGTGTCCCGGTCAGCCACCAGGCACCGGCAAGTACGACCACGCAGAGGGCCAGCATCGCTATCAGGACAACGGACCAGACCGGCGCGCGCTGGCGCGGTCTGGCAAGTGGTGCGCGCGTGATCGTCGGCACGGCGCCCCGCTGGCGTTCGTTCTCGGACTTCCGCAGTGCGTCGAGTATGAATGACATGTCAGTGCGGCTTCCGCAGCCAGGGGGTATCGGGGGCGCCGAGATCTGTCGTCAACGTGATCAGCGTCTTGGTGCCGACTATGCCATCCACGGTCAGCAGACGATCGCGCTGATAGGCGCGCACGGCTGTCTCCAGCTGGCGGTCGTAGACGCGGGAGTCAGGATCGCCGAAGGTTTCGCCGCGCACACGGCCGAGCGCGTCACGCAGCCAGGGGACGGCCTCGTCCGTGGTGCCCGGCACCAGATCGCGGCTGACCACGGTTTCCGGCCGCCACAGCAACAGATGGCTGCCGAACCAGTGGTGCGTCAGATCCGACAATCCGATCTTCCGCGGTCCGTCACCGGCATCGATCTCCGCGTAGTCATAGCCCAGCGCGGTGATGACCACCTGGTATTCCACGCCGCGATCACCGCGCAGCGACAGGATCGCCGGTCGGTTCAGGCGTCGCAGCTGGCTGATCGAGCTGCCATTCTCAATCAGGCAGCGCAGGCCAAATGCTTCCGCCTGGTCACAGGCGGTGCCGTCGTCGGGTTCGTAGGTCGCACCCCACAGGCTGAACAGGCGTGTGACCGCGGTGTCGGTGGCGAACGAAATCGACGGGTCGTCGAGCAGTTCGCGCAGACTCACATAGCGCTGCGCGCTTTCCGGCGCGGCTGTGCCGGCGGAAGGCGTTCCCATCAACGATGGCGCTTCTTCCGACGTTCCCTGAGGTGTCAGTTCCGCAACCGGTCCCGCGCCATCGGTGGCGCGCGCGGAGGCGGCATCGACGCTCGCCGGCTGCCACCGCAGCCACGCCATCGACAGTACGATCGACAGCAGCACGGTGCCGGCCAGCATGCCGGCGGCCGACCAGCTCAGCCACATCGGCATCCCGCGGCCGCCGAACACCTCGGCGGCCGCCTGCCTGACGAGCCGTCTGTCGACACGCGTGCTGTCGCGTGTATAGGCGGCGAGCAGCGCGTGGTCGGCGATGACATTGATGAGCCGGGGAATGCCGCCCGACTGGCGGTAGATTTCGCGGATCGCCGAGGGCTCGAAGACATCCGGGTGTCCGCCGGCGACGCGGATGCGGTGACTGATGTAGGCAACGGTGTCGTCCCAGTCCAGCGGTTCCAGGTGGTAACGGCCGGTGATGCGCTGTGCCACCTGGCGCATCTCCCTGCGGTCCAGCAGGTCGCGCAGCTCGGGCTGGCCGATCAGGATGATCTGCAGCAGTTTCTGCCGGGCCGTTTCCAGGTTGGTCAGCAGCCGCACCTGTTCCAGCAGCTCGGCATCCAGGGTCTGCGCTTCGTCGACGATCAGAACGATGCGGCGGCCGGCGGCATGCGCTTCCAGCAGATGCCGGTTGAGTGCGTCGATCAGCCCCTTCACCGTGTTTTCCTCGGGCGGCGCAACCTGCAGTTCGCTGCAGATTGCCTGAAGGAACTCGAGGCGCGTGAGCTGCGGGTTCAGTATCAGCGCGATCTGCGCGCTGTCGTTGCGCTGTTCCAGCAGGCTGCGTACCAGTGTGGTCTTGCCGGTGCCGACCTCGCCGGTGAGCTGTATGAAACCTCCGCTTTCGGATACGCCGTACACCAGATGCGCCAGGGCATCGGTATGACGCGCGCTCAGGTACAGATAACGCGGGTCCGGTGTGATCGCGAATGGCTTCTCGTTCAACCCGAAAAATTCGGTGTACACGGCTGCGATTCCTGTTGGTTGCAAATCCGGTTTCCCGGCGCCGCCCCAGGGGGTTACGGGTTACCGCACGCGAATCGTGATCACGTCCGACATGATGGGCGGGTCATGCGGAATGTGCAGATGGTCGCCAACCAGCAGCTGCAGGCGGTGCTCGCCCGGTGGCAGCTCGATCTCCGCTTCGGTCTGTCCGTTGCCGAAGTGAACATGACGTTCGTCTGCCGGAATCGGCATGTCCATTGGCGGCGGGGAAGTATTGATCAGCAGGTGATGGTGGCCGGTATCGGGATGATTCACGCCGACAGGCGCAACCCCGGCGTTTTCGAGGCCGAAGATGACGCGTACCGGACTTTCAACCTCGTCGCCGTCCGACGGACTGATGAAATACACAGCCGCGTCCGCCGGGGCCGGCTGTCGCGGCAGGCCGGACGCCTGTGGCGGTGGGGCCGCTGTCGTCGCCGGCGGCTGCGTGACATCCGGCGGAGTCGAGCCACGCTGGCCGCAGCCGTAGACGGTCAGGCAGAGGCACAGTACCAGTGCAGGATGTAAGCGGATGCGCATTGCGGATCTCCCGAATGTCGACTTTGGTTCCGAATGAGCCCACAAATGTAACATGGCCAACCCCCTGCCCCCGAGTCCGGGCATGCATGGAAGCCGGGGGCGGGCCGCGCGGCTCAGGCGCGCGGTGCGCCGGGTATCAGGGCGGCCGGATCGAAGTCGTCGACGTTGATCAGCACCATGGCCTTGTCGTCGAACTCCCTGATCCGTCTTGCCTCGTCGGCACTCAGCACACCGAGCCGCTCGGCTTCTTCAATCTGCCCCGGGGTGTCCGATGCCTTGATCCGGCCCGCCCGACGTGCGTCGAAGACCTTGCGTTCCAGCGACTTGATCGACTCGGCGAGCTCCAGTGCTTCCTGGAGCAGGCCCAGCGGATTTCCCGGTTCAAGTGCCTTGTAGGCACAGTCCGCCAGCCGTTCGCGGGTCTGGGTCGGATTGATGATCAGTTCGACGATCTGCTGACCCAGTTCATCCGACGGCGACGAAAAACTGCGGCCGCGCGGAAACACCAGAATCCGCAGCACGAAGGCCACCCAGCGGTTGGGCAGGTTGCGCAGCAGGCTGTGAAGCTGCTCCTGCGCCTTGTAGAGCAGCGTGCGGCATGCCCACTCCACCAGCGGCCGATCGGCGGCCGGCTCCCCGTCGTCGCGGTGATTCTTGAGGACCATGGAAGCCAGGTACAGATAGCTGAGTACGTCGCCCAGGCGCGCCGACAGCAGTTCCTTGCGCTTGAGCTCGCCGCCCAGTGTCAGCATCGCGGCATCGGCTACCAGTGCGAAGGCGGCACTGAAGCGATTGATGTGCTGGTAATAGCGACGCATGTCACCCTGAGCCGGCACAGTGGTGAGGCGCGCCGCCGTGAGGCCCATGACCAGCGCTCGTGCGGCGTTCGACAGCCCGTAGCCGATGTGCGCGAACAGCAGGCGGTCGAAGTCCAGCAGCCCTTTTTCTTCGTCCTCATCATTCGCCGCCGCCATTTCAGCGAGCACGTACGGATGGCAGCGGATCGCGCCCTGGCCGAAGATGATCAGACTGCGCGTGAGAATATTGGCGCCCTCGACGGTGATGGAAATCGGTACCCCCTGATAGCCGCGCGCCAGATAGTTCTTTGGTCCGAGCATGATGGCCTTGCCGCCATGCACGTCCATTGCATCGTTGGCCACCTGCCGTCCCATCTCGGTGTTGTGACACTTGAGAATGGCTGATGGCACGGAGGGCTGTTCACCGGCATTCAGAGCCGCACAGGTGACACGGGAAGCGGATTTCATGATGTAGGTGAGACCGGCCATGCGTGCCAGCGCCTCACCCACGCCATGGAACTTGCCGATGGGCAGATTGAACTGGCGCCGTATGCGGGCATAGGCGCCGGAGGCATAGACCGCCGCCATGGCGCCGCCCAGCGCGTTGCTGGGCAGCGTGATGCCGCGGCCCACGGACAGCAGCTGAACCAGCATGCGCCAGCCCTGTCCGGCCATTTTCGGGCCACCGATGATGTGGTCCAGCGGCACGAACACGTCCTTGCCGCGCGTCGGGCCGTTCTGGAATGGCACATTGATCGGAAAATGCCGGCGCCCGATCTCCACGCCCGGCAGGCTGGTGGGAATCAGCGCCGACGTGATGCCGTACTCGTCCTTGTCGCCGATCAGGTGATCGGGGTCATACAGCTTGAACGCAAGGCCGAGTACGGTCGCGATCGGCGCCAGTGTGATGTAGCGCTTGCTCCAGTTCAGGCGCAGCCCGATGACTTCCTCGCCATCCCATTCGCCGCGACAGACGACGCCGGTGTCGGTGATCGCCGTGGCGTCGGAGCCTGCACGCGGCGATGTGAGCGCAAAACAGGGCACCTCGGCGCCGCTGGCAAGGCCCGGCAGCCAGCGCTGTTTCTGCTCGTCGGTACCATAGTGCAGCAGCAGTTCCGACGGACCCAGCGAGTTCGGTACGCCGATGGTCGATGACACGGTGGTGTTGCGCGAGGAAATCCGGGTCAGGATGATGGAATTGGCCAGCGGCGAGAAACCCAGGCCGCCGTACTCCTTGGGAATGATCATCGCGAAGAAGCCCTTCTTCTTGATGAAATCCCAGACTTCTTCGGGCATGTCACACAGTTCGTGGGTGATCTGCCAGTCATCCAGCATGCTGCACAGTTCGTTTGTCGGGCCATCGAGAAACGCCTGCTCCTCGTCGGTGAGGCTCGGCGCAGGCAGTTCCAGCAGCTTGCTCCAGCGCGGCATGCCGGAAAACAGCTCGCCTTCCCACCACACGTTGCCGGCGTCCAGCGCCTCCTGTTCGGTTCTGGACATCGTCGGCAGCATGCGCCGGAAAGTCCCGAGCACCGGCCGGGAGATCCGTTCGCGCCGGATCTCATCGAAATTCAGCGCCGCGAATGCCGCGAACAGCAACCACAGGCACAGTTTCCAGGCCCAGCCGGCCGGTCCGAAAAGGGTGTAGATGACGAGCACGCCACCGAGCAGGGCGGTCGCGCTGCGCAGATCGGTGCGCCGGTAGGCCAGTGCGATGGGGGTCGCGATGCCGACCAGCAGCCAGAACAGTGTTGCCACGATCTCACCTCATTGCATGGGTCGCGCGGACACTATTGCATACGTCACGCGGACACTGCCATCCGGCGGCAGCCGCTGGCGCCCCGGCCGGACACCGGACTCCGCAGTCGCGGCTGTCAGAGCAGGTCGGCGACGCCTTCCCGCTCTTCGCGCAGTTCGACCTCGGTCGTTTCCATCCTGCCGCGACCGAAGTCGTCGATGGCCAGCCCCTGGACGATGCTGTAGTCGCCGTCCCGACAGGTGACCGGGTATGAATACACGATGCCTTCGCCGATGTCGTAGCTGCCATCCGACGCAACGCCCATGCTCACCCAGCGATCGCCGGTGCCCAGTGCCCAGTCGCGCATGTGGTCGATCGCCGCCGAAGCGGCCGAAGCGGCCGACGATGCACCGCGCGCCTTGATGATCGCCGCGCCGCGCTGCTGCACCTGCGGGATGAATTCGTCGTGATACCAGTCTTTCGAGACCAGATCCAGCGCCGGTTTGGCATTCACGAGGGCATGGGCAAGATCCGGAAACTGGGTGGCGGAGTGATTGCCCCAGATCACGACCCTGTCGACGTTCGCAACCTGAGTGGCCGTCTTCGTGGCCAGCATGGCAGCGGCGCGATTGTGGTCCAGCCGCGTCATCGCGGTGAAGTTGCGCGGGTTGAGGTCTTTCGCATTCTCGCGCGCAATGAGGGCGTTGGTGTTCGCGGGGTTGCCGACGACCAGCACCTTGACATCGCGGCTGGCGTTGTCGTTCAGCGCCTGCCCCTGCGCGGAAAAAATCTTCGCGTTCTCCAGCAGAAGATCCTTGCGTTCCATGCCGGGACCGCGCGGCCTGGCGCCAACCAGCAGCGCGAAGTCGGCATCGCGGAATGCGGTGGCCGGATCGTCGGTGGTCACCACGCCGTGCAGCGTGGCGAAGGCGCAATCGTCCAGCTCCATGGCAACGCCCTGAAGGGCTCCCAGCGCCGGAGGAATTTCCAGCAACTGAAGGACGACCGGCGTGTCGGTACCGAGCATCTGTCCGGAAGCGATGCGGAATGCGAGCTGATAGCCGATCTGTCCTGCGGCGCCGGTAATCGCGATACGCACGGGTGTGCTGGTTTTGCCGTTCATGGTTGTTGTTCAGTCCTTTGCGGGATGTTCGTGCCGCCGCCTTGCGCGGTGCCTTGCGGATTCTAGCAGCCTGCCGGACGGTGGATCATTCATGCCGGGGTACGTGTATCTGTGCGGCTCGAATCATCGGGTCCGCGCCGCGGGTTGGCGACCATTGCCGGCGGGTGGCGATTCGCCGCCCGCCTGACCATTGTCATCGGCATCGCCGCTCTGGCGGACGTCGGTGCCGTACTTTTTCAGCAGGCCGCGAAACTGATGGTAGGTCAGGCCCAGCAGTTCCGCCGCGGTTGTCTGTCTGAAACGCGCGGACTCCAGCGCCCTGTTCAGCAGTGTCCGCTCGAAATCGGCAACGGCGGCGCGAAAGTCGGTCGGGATGGCCGGCGCGGAGGGCGAAGTCGCTGAGGCGGCGTGGTGCGACGGTGCCCGGGATGAAGAATCGTGTGCGCCGGCACCACGACCGCTATCGGTGATCGGGTCCGCCCCTTCGTGATGGTCTTCGCCGCCAGGGGCGAACGGCGAATCGAACGGGTCGAACAGGATCGCGGCGATGGGCGCCTCCGGGTCTTCGCTGCGATACACGCTTCGTTCCACCGCATTCTTCAATTCGCGCACGTTGCCAGGCCACGGGTGCGCGCGCAGCAAGGCGCTGGCCTGACTGGTGAATCCGGGAAACAGGTCACGCCCGAGTTCGGCGCTGACATTGATTGCGAAGTGGTAGGCGAGCGCGTCGACGTCCTCCGGACGGGCGCGCAGTGGCGGCACATGAATCACATCGAACGCCAGGCGGTCGAGCAGGTCGGCACGGAATTTCCCGCTCCGGGTAAGCGCCGGCAGGTTCTCGTTGGTGACGCCGACCACACGCACGTCGGTGGTGAGCGTGTCCGTGCCGCCAACGCGCTGGAACTCACCGTATTCAATCGCGCGCAGAATCTTTTCCTGCATGCGCAGCGGAATCGTGCCCAGCTCATCGAGCACCAGGGTGCCGCCGTCGGCCTGTTCAAAGCGCCCGATATGTCGTCGCGACGCGCCGGTAAAGGCGCCGGCCTCGTGACCGAACAGTTCGGTCTCGAGCAGCGTCTCGGTGAGCGCGGCGCAGTTCACCTTCACCAGCGGCTGATCCCAGCGATTGGAGAGATAGTGCAGGCGCGCGGCAATGAGCTCCTTGCCTGTGCCGCGCTCGCCGATCACCAGTACCGGCTTGGGCAGCGGCGCGGCCCGCGCCACGTGTTCCAGCATGGCCAGAAACACCGGCGCTTCGCCAATCAGGGAGACTGATTCCGGGCGTGCCCGACTCATTCAAATGTCCTGCCAACAGTTCGCGCGGGGCGCCAGATACTAGCTGTTTTCGCCCGCAGGCACATCTGTCCGAGAGGGCGATCGAGGAATGCCGCTCCGTGAGGTCGGTGTCTTTCGCCGATACCGGGGGCGAACGAGGCTGCGGATGGCGCCAATGATTGGTATCAGCCGCGACATGTTGGTGAGGAAAGCCAGATCGTGATCCCCGCTGAGTCCCGGAGGCGGGGCGAAAACCAAGCAAATACAAACACTTGACGTCATTCTCGGCGGGTGGCACGAATTCTGCTCTATCTCTGCCAGGCACAGGGCCTGTCATGAATGGTAGAGGGACACGCCAATGGGTATCTTTTCACGCTTCACCGACATCGTTAATTCCAACATCAATTCGATACTGGACAAGGCCGAGGACCCGGAAAAGCTGGTCCGGCTGATGATTCAGGAGATGCAGGACACGCTGGTCGAAGTGCGCTCGGCCGCCGCCCGCGCAATAGCCGACAGGAAGGACCTGACGCGCAAGCTGCAGGCCCTGGATGCCGAGCGGCGCGACTGGGAGGCAAAGGCGGAATTGGCGCTGGATCGCGGCCGCGACGATCTCGCCAAGGCGGCGCTCGCGGAGAAGGCGCATCTGGCGGCCTCGGCCGACTCGATGAACGCGCACCGCGCCGAGCTCGACGACAGCCTCGCCAGGCTCAACGACGACATCTCGCGCCTGGAGAGCAAGCTTGCCGATGCCCGCACGCGGCAGAAGGCCATCGTTTCCAGGCATCAGACAGTCAGTCGCAGCCTCAAGGTGCGCGAGCGACTGCATGACGACCGTATCGATGACGCGCTGATGCGCTTTGAGCGGTTCGAGCGTCGGGTTGATGAAATCGAAGGCCGGGTCGAGGCGTATGATCTGGGTGCGAAAAAGAGTCTGCACCAGGAGTTCTCCGATCTGGAGTCCTCCGATGCCATCGAAAAGGAGCTGGAAGCCTTGAAGAACCGACGCAGCGGCAGAGGTCATGACGGAGAGCGAAGCTGATGATGGAAGCGCAGGTCGGTGTTCTCGGCTGGCTGATCGTGCTGGCCGTGCTGCTGACAATCTGTGTGCTGCCGCTGATCGTCATCGGGCACTATGTTGTGAAGTGGAAATCCGCCAAGGGACTGTCGACCGACGAACAGCGCATGCTGGAGGATCTGTGGCAGGACAGCCAGTCGCTGGAAAGCCGGCTGAATGCGCTGGAAACCATTCTCGACGACGAAGTGCCGAACTGGCGCAGTCGTATCTGAGCTGACGGAGCACGGAACCGATGTCCAACAGAGACGACTTTCATCGTGTACGTCTGACACGCGACCAGGATCGTCGCATGCTGTTTGGCGTGTGCGCGGGACTGGCCCGCTACTTCGGCTTTGATCTGACCATCACGCGGGTGCTGGTCGTGATCGCCGCGCTGTTTTTTCCTCCGACCATCCTCGTCGCCTACCTGCTGCTGGCCCTGCTGATGCCCAAGGGCGGGAGCGGTGGTTCGACGGGCGGCTACGATCATCGTGGCCGACGGCATGGCACACCGGGCACGAGTCACGATGCCGTTTACGAGCGCGTGCGCAACGAGCCGCACGACGTGCTGGCAACGGTACGCTACCGCTTTCGGGACATGGACGCGCGACTCCAGAGGCTGGAGAAATACGTAACGTCCAAACACTTCCGGCTCGACTCGGAATTCCGCAAACTGAAGGAATGACGTTCGCTGATCTGCACCGCAGGCCATGTCCGCTGCCGAGCCGGACAGCACCCGACGGGGTTGGAGGCGCGCGCCTCTGGCAGGCACGAAAAGCAATAACCACGGATCAGGCGCATCCGTGAAACTGGAGTGAGTAGTGGGCGGCAAGGAATTTGTACTCGCGATCGTCGTGATCGTGCTCATATACAAGCTGTTCGACAGCTACGTGCGCAATCGCGCGGGCGAACGCGAAGCCCATCTGGAGCAGGAGGCACGCGACGCGCTGTCGCGCGTCAGTGAACTGGAGGAACGCATTCGTGTTCTGGAGCGTATCGTGACAGATGAAGGCTATGATGTGCGCCGTGAGTTCCGCAATCTGGGCTCACGCCAGGGACCCGATGCGTAAAGGCGGTTACCTTGAGTGAGGCGTCGGACAATGCGCCCGAACTGGCTGCGGCTGACGCCATGCTGTACCGGGCGCTGGTGGCGCTTGCACCGGCGAGCGTCGTGGTCGCTGGAGGCCGCGAGCCCGCCGGACTCAGCGCGTGGCGCCGGGCTCACCCCGATCGCGAGGTGGCCGCGCTGCCGGCACCGGACGACGGGCATGCGGCCAGTCAGTTGCCGACACGACGCTACGGCGTCGGAGTGATAACGGGAATGGACAGGCTTTCGCCGGCGAAGGCACGCGCACGGATCGCCCTGCTGCGTGACCGCTACTGCGATGCGATTGTCGTTGTCGCGCCGGTGAAATACTGGGCAGTCAGCGACTGGCTGGCACTGGGCTTTGAGCTGCGCGACCGTTGCACCGCGGATGCGGATGCGGATGCGGATGCGGATGCGGATGCGGATGCGGATGCGGATGCGGATGACGTCGGGCTATACCAATACGACATTGCCCGTGCGAACCCCGAGCGGGACTGGAACAACGCCCGCGACTGGGCGCATCCGGAGAATTTCCACCGCTACCGCTGGTGAATGGCCGTCAGTCGGTGTTGCTCCGCGCGGCAACGTCCCGCGACTCGCCCGCTGCCTCGGAGGATTCCGCATCCGACTCCGATTCGGCGCGTGCCTGGGCAACGGCGTTGTAGGCGCGTACCTGTTCATTGAACAGCTGCATCACATGCGACATTTCGTCGACTGCCGCATTGTGGCGATTGATCATCAGGGTCATGTAGGCGGCCGGCGCCTGGTCGGGACCTCCGACCGACGCGATCCGGCTTTCCAGGCAGGCGATGTAGTCGTCCATCGAGCCCATGTAGTCGCGGATGCGTGCCTGCGCATTGCGCAGCTGATCGGCCGAGGCCGTCGCCCCTTCGGGGACGATCACCACCTCCGGCACCTCACAGGCGCGGGCATCGAGTGTGGTCCAGCCGGCGACGGCAATACAGATCGACAGCAGCGTTCTCATGTGATGTCCGGCTTCCCTGAGTGTGTTGCTGCGGCGAATATACCCCAGCCGCGGCACCGGCAGTCAACCTGACGGACGCATGGCAACGGCCGGCTGACGGCGGGTCTGGAGAAACGTGGCGTGGCGTCCATGCCACGGCGGGTCGCGATTCAGGCGGGCAGCGCCGGGTGACGTCCTGTTCCGGCGTCGTCGGCCAGCAGGAGTTCACGGTACTTTTCGCTGGGTATGGGGTCGGAAAACAGGTTGCCCTGAGCGTAGTCACAGTCGTGCGCCCGCAGGAATTCCAGCTGTTGCATGGATTCGACACCTTCGGCAACAACCTCCAGCTTCAGGCTGTGAGCCATGCGGATGATCGTCGCGACAATGGCGGCGTCGTCGCTGTCCGTGGCCACATCGCGCACGAATGACTGGTCGATCTTCAGTGTTCCGATCGGAAACTGCTGCAATGCACTGAGTGACGAGTATCCGGTACCGAAGTCGTCGATCGCCAGGTGCAGACCCATCGCATAAAGCGAATCGAGAATCCTGATCGTGCGGGCGGTGTCTTCCATCAGCGTGGTTTCCGTAATCTCCAGTTCCAGGCAGGTGGGTGACACGCCATGAGTGCGGAACGTGGCGTCCACGCGCTCCAGGAATCGCTGCTGATGCAATTGACGCAGCGACAGATTGAGTGACACGCGTCCGGGCGATGGCAGCATGCGCTGCCATTGACGGTAGTCGGCACATACCCGATTCAGAACCCAGTCGCCCACCTGCAGGATCAGGTTGGTTTCCTCGGCCAGAGGAATGAAGTCGGCCGGGAACACCAGGCCGCGCTCGGGCAGCTCCCAGCGCACCAGTGCTTCGGCTCCGGCGAGGCGGCCCGTGCGCAGACTGTACTTCGGCTGGTAGTGCAGCAGCAGTTCGTCGCGTTCGAGCGCGCGCCGCAGTTTGCTTTTCAGCATCAATCGCTCGACCGCGGCATTGTTCATTTCGGCGGTGTAGTACTCAACGCAGTTGCCACCCGTTCGTTTGGCGTGGTACAGCGCGGCGTCCGCGTTGCGCAGCATGTCGATGACGTTGTCGCCGTCTCGCGGATACAGCGCGATGCCCATGCTGGTGCTCATGAAGATTTCCTCGCCATGCACCTGGAAGGGCTTTCCGACAGCCGTCAGCAGCCGGTTGGCGATTGCGGCAACGTCGCCGGCCATCGCTTCCATGTTCTTGTAACCGCTGACCAGCACAGCGAATTCGTCACCGGCGAGGCGCCCGGCGACGGCGCCTTCCGGGAGCTGGTCGACGACCCGTGCCGCGAATACTTCCAGACTGCTGTCGCCTGCCGCGTGGCCGAAGGTGTCGTTGATGTCCTTGAATCGATCCACGTCGAAGTAGATGAGCGCGAGGTATTCGCGATGTCGTCGAGCCTTGGCCATGCCCTGCTGCAGCAGGTGCTGGAACTGCATGCGGTTGGCGAGTCGGGTCAGCGGGTCGATGCGCGCCAGGTAACGCATGCGCTGTTCGACGCGTTTGCGGTCCGTGATGTTCTGTGCCGCATAGACGTGTCCCTCGATCGCACCATCGGTGCCGTGCAGCGCCGATGCGGTGTAAGACACGGGCACCTCGCTGCCGTCGCGGTGACGGAACATCGCCTCGCGCGGCTTCGCCCTGGGTCCGGTGGCAGCCGGTGTCTCCTGGTCGCGGGTCGCAACCAGCAGCTCGTCGAGCCGCCGCCCAAGCAGTTCCTGCGAGGAATAGCCGAGCATCGCGCAGGCCGCATCGTTGACCTTGTTGATCTGCGCATTGGCATCTGTGGCCAGAATGGCCTCGTTCATGCGCGACAGCAGCCGGTCCAGGCGGTCGCGGGCGCCCGTGCTGGCGTGCAGCGTCGCCCACATGGCGTCGAATGCGGCGTGCAGCGGATGCAGCCGGCTGTCGTCGTCGGCCAGTGCGGACGGTGCGTCCGGATCGCCGTTGGCCGTTTTTCTCAGTGCATCGGTGAGTTCACCGACAGTCCGTTCGTAGCGCAGACCGAGCTCGTGAACGACCAATGCGGCGATTGCCGCGAAGACAGCCGCCGACACGATCGCTACGGCGCCGGCAGCGCCGGCGCCGAACATGCCGCCCCGGTGCATGGCGTACGCCGCGGCAGTCGCGGCGAGCGCGACCGCGCCAGCCCCGAGCGTAATGGCGAGGTGCTTGCCTGTGAGTGAGCGCATGGCGTTATCTGCCGTTGCCGTCTCGGTGAATGGCGGTCACGAACCCATGCGCTGCATTATTATTGTTGTTCTGGTTATCAAATTCTTCTTGCCGACCATTGCCCGTCGATTCGTGTCGGCCTATCCGGCCCGGACCGTCTCGTTGCGGGTAACGCAGGCACGGGACGGCAGCAGAGTCTACTATGATCGTCAATCCTCAGGTATCCGCCTTTCAGCACAGCGCATATCGATACCCGCCCGGGCTGGGGAATCCGCATCTTCAGTCCATGCTGGCCAGTTCGCCGTTGCGGCGCAGCCTGTTGGGGCGCTCGGCGCGCGCGCTGATGGCTGCCAGTGTTGCCCAGATCATCGATTGCGATGACGGCAGGCTCATGGGTCTCTACGCGCCGGCGGAGGGCAGCTCGCGGGGGCTGGTCGTGTTTCTGCATGGCTGGGAAGGCTGCGCGCACTCGCACTACGTGGTGTCGGCCGCGTCGCGGGTGCGCGAAGCAGGATTCGATACCTTCCGGCTGAATTTTCGCGATCATGGCGGGACATTCGGCCTGAACGAGGAGCTGTTCCATTCCTGCCGCATCGACGAAGTGGTTGAGGCCGTCCGCACAGTGGCGATGCGCGATACGTCGCGGCCGGTGTGGCTGGCAGGCTATTCCCTGGGCGGCAACTTCGCCTTGCGCGTGGCCTCGCGTGCGCCGGGCGTCGGCCTGGCGCTGAAACGGGCGATTGCGCTGTGCCCGGTGCTCGACCCGCACAGCACGATGCATGCGCTGGAAACCGGTCCGTGGTTCTACCGGCACTACTTTCTCCGTCGCTGGCGGCGCTCACTGCGCGCCAAGGCTGCCGCGTTTCCGCATCTGTACGACTTCGGCAATCTGCGCCGACTGCCCACGCTGACGTCCACCACCGATTTTTTTGTACGCCGCTACACGGTGTTCGACGACCTGGACAGCTACCTCGGCGGCTACGCGATCACCGGTGACGTGCTCGCCGATCTCCGGGTGCCGTCCACGCTGATCGCGGCGGCGGACGACCCGGTGATTCCGGTCCGCGACCTGCGGTACGTGGCGTCCAGTGGGGCACTGGAGGTGATCGTTACGCCACAGGGTGGCCATTGCGCCTATCTGAGCGACTACAGTCTGCGCAGCTGGCTGGATGATGTCGTGCTGCAGCAGATTGAGAACAGCTGACTCGCAGAACAGCCTCCTCGGAGGCGGTGGGTCAGGCGTCGCGTTTCTCGTCAAAGACGACCGGGTCGCTGCCATTGGCCGTTCTGATGTCGCCTTCGATCACGGCGCCCTGCGCCACGGCGATCGAACTGCCGGACAGGCTGCCCTGAACACGCGCACTGGCGGCGATCTCCATGCGTTCACCGGCGATCACATCGCCCTCAACGGTGCCGGCCACGATCACATCGGTGGCTTTGAGGATTCCCTTCCACGTACCGCTGTCGGCCAGCGTGACGGCGCCGTCTATGTCGCAGTCGCCCTCCACGGTGCCGCAGAACACGAACGACCCCGGGCCGCTGATCGTGCCGCTGAAATGCGTATTCGGGGCGAGGAAGGTGGTGGGGCCGCTGGCGCGATCGCGGATTCTGCGTGTGAACATTGAGGGCACTCCGACACATAAGTCAGGCGACGTTAGCCGAACTTCGTGAATCCTGCGAGAAGCCAGTTCACGTCACGAGAAGCTGCGTGGAGCGGCAGTATGTGACTGTTATTGTCACATTGCGTGGTTCACGGAAGTTCATAATCAATTGTATTTGCTCGTAAAACAATAGAATGGCATGGGTTTTGCTGCAGGTTTCCGCGGATGACCTGTCATGTTGGATTGGGGAGCAGGACGAATGAGTAACGCCGACCATGAGGTCATCGCGCTGCTGCTGGGTGATGAGGGCACCGGGCGCTGGCGACCTCGCGCATTCGTGGAGGGTGCGCAGAGACTGATTCGCGCGGCCAATGGCCAAGTCAGCCTGGAGCGGGTCGAATCCGAGGAAGAGTTCGATCGAACCGCCAGGATGACGGGCTGCTTTCGCCGCGGCAAGCCGATACGCGATCCGATCAGTCGCGAAGTGATCGGCTACGAGATGGAAGAGGTGCCCATGCTTGCCACTGCCCCCGGCGGCGCCTGAGTCTTCGCGGTTCGCCGCGAGCCCGTTTGCCCGACATCGGGTGGCGGAGCACGGCGGGCAGGTTACGGGTGTGTCAAGCCGCCTATAATGGCGGCCCGCACCGGTGTCCGTATCCTCGGACGGTGGCGAGGTACGGGCGCTGTATATGACTGGTTCCTTGTGGGATACGCGACTGGCCTGGTTGCGTGAAAGCGGCAACGCGAAGCTGCTGCGCGACGGGTTGCGCGGCATCGAGAAAGAGACTCTGCGTGTCGATCGCGACGGGCGGCTGTCGCAGCAGCCCCATCCGGCGTCGATCGGTGCGGCACTCACGCACCCCTATCTGACCACCGACTACTCCGAGGCATTGCTGGAATTCGTCACCCCCACCTGCGCGACGCCCGAGCAGTCCATCGCGTTTCTGCACGACCTGCATCAGTTCGTCCATCGCCGTCTTGACGGTGAACTGCTGTGGCCGGCCAGCATGCCGTGCGTGCTCGATCCGGAACGGCAGATACCCATTGCGCGTTACGGCGGCTCCAACATGGGTATGATGAAAACCGTGTACCGGCGCGGACTAGGCTACCGCTACGGCCGCGCCATGCAGGCCATTGCAGGCGCCCACTTCAATTTTTCAGTGTCCGATGAGTTCTGGCGCGCCAGTGCGGCACGCGAGTCGGCGGACGACGAGTCGAACCATCGCTCCGAGCGCTACATGGGCCTGGTGCGCAATTTCCGTCGCCATGGCTGGCTGGTTCTTTATCTGTTCGGCGCGTCGCCGGCATTGTGTCGATCGTTCAGTCCGGATGGCGGGGAACGGCTCGAGGCCTTCGATCGCACCACCTGGTTCGGCCCATACGCCACATCGCTGCGCATGAGCGACATCGGCTATCGCAACAAGACGCAGGCGCGGCTGAACATCTCCACCAACTCGCTGCCGCAGTACATCGATGGCCTGGTGCGCGCCGTCACCACCGAGGACCCGGCCTATCGCGACATCGGAATCGTTGTCGACGGCAGCTATCGGCAGCTCAACAGCAGCATGCTGCAGATAGAGAACGAGTACTACAGTTCGATACGCCCCAAGCCGGGCAAGGGTACGACGGATCGACTCACCGTCGCGCTGCGCCGCGACGGCGTGGCCTATGTGGAAGTACGCAGTCTGGATCTGGCAGCGACCGACCCGCTGGGCCTGAACGTCCAGCAGCTGCGGTTTCTCGAAGTGCTGCTCGTGTTCTGCCTGCTGAGCGACAGTCCGTCGCTGTCCGTGGCGGAGACGGCGGAAATCGATGCGCGCGATCTGGATGTCGCCCGCGAGGGGCGCAGGCCGGGATTGAAACTGGTCTGCGAAGGCCGTGAAACCGCGCTTGCGGACCTCGGGCTGGCACTGCTCGACAGACTGGACGTGGTGGCGTCGTTGCTGGACACGCCCGACGACCAGGGCTACGGCCGGGCGGTGGCCGCGCAGCGTGCCCTGCTGCCAGACCCGGAGCAGACGCCTTCGGCCACCATGCTGGCGGCGATGCGCCAGGAACGGCAGGGTTTCTTCGCGTACGTGCATGAACTGGCACGGCGCCAGCACGACTACTTCATGGCGCTGCCCGTGGACGCGACGCGCGATCAGGCGCTTGCGCTCGAGGCGGAGGCATCCCTGCAGGCGGCAGCGGCGCTGGAAAAGCAGGAAAAGCCACCGTTTGCCGAGTTTCTGCGGCAGTATTTCGCCCGTGTCTGATGTCGGTCCGGCGATTCGCGGTTTTGTGATTTCGTTAACCGTCAGCCGCCGGCCGGACGCCGATACTACCGTTTTCACAGGATGCACTCGGCGATGAAGGCCACCTTTCTGATCGGCTTGCTCGTGGGCCTGCTCGGTGTTTTCGCCGGCGCATACTACGCGCCGTGGGGGCAGCATGCGCGGCTGCCGTCGCTCACCTCCGTCCAGGCCAATGGTGGCCGGGTGGAGCGCTTTCTGGTGCGCCTGCCCGCCGACCGCATCGCCGGTCACGGCGATGGCCTCGACCGCCTTCCGCTGTCAGCGGGTGCCGGTGCCGCGCTGGCCGTTGACCACTACAAGCTGCGTGACGTGGACGGCAGCGTCATCGGGGTGGCGGCCAGACACACCACATCCACCGCGGAGGGAGCTGTTGCTGTGTGGTCCGTGGTGATTCCCAGCCGAGGTGGTTTTGTGCTGACCGGGGCGTCGCAGGAAGCGGCAGTGCTCGGCAGCCTTCAGCGCAGCGGCTACCGGCCGGGCAGCGCCTGGACGGGCGATGTCCAGGCCGGTGCGGATCGCGAAAGTGGACGTCTGGTATCCGGCAGCGAGGAGTTTGAAACGCTGCGCGGTACCTACACGGAATCCTGGCATCTGACCGGTGTCGATGAAGCGGGCGTGCCGCGTGGCACGGTGGAGCTGACCATGGTGACCTTCCTGGGCGCATGAAATATCTGATCACATTCGTTGTCGGGCTGGCGGTTGGTGGAGCGATTGCGCTGGCCGGTCTGTACTTCAATCCGTTGTCGTCCGATCAGGGTACGGAACCTGGTGTCGACGACTGGAGCCTGCACTATGCGATGCCGTCCGACGACATGCTGTTGCTCACGCATGGCGGACGACTTCGGCTGCCCGTGACCCCGGCCGGTGCCCCCGACCTCTGGGAAAGCACGTTGCGCGGCACTTTTCTTCAGGCGGCGGTGATGCGCGATGCCGATGACCGCGAGGTGGTGGCCACGCGTATCAGTGTCAGTCACGGCCGGGGCAATCTGATCCGCCACGGCCTGCCTGTGCGTGACCGCTGGCTGATCACGGTGCCCGGCGAAGGGTCGCTGAGTGTGGATGCCGACAGCAACTTCTGGCCACTGGTCCGTGACCACCTGTTGCCGGTCTGGTACCTGCGGCGCGACTGGTCCGGTCCGCAGACGCTGCATACGGTGGTCGGACCGGGACTGCGCAATACCGCCGTGGTGGATGGACTCACCGGGCGGTTCGCCGCCATGAGCGGCAGCGCGGTGGAGCACCTGGAGTTGCAGCAGGTGTCGCCCAACGCCCGCTCCGCGCGTTACCAGGGCGCGCTGCACGTCCGTCTGGTTGCCGATGCGTCGGATGCACCGGATGCACCGGAACCGCCCGACACAGCGGACACATCGGATACCCTGGACACATCAGATACGCCCGATACGCCCGATACGCCCGAGTCTTCGGATGCAGACGCCACGTCTGACTGACGCGGGCAGCGGGCGACGCCTTCAGGGAATCAGACTGACACCGGGCTCGCTCAGCAGCGCGGGGTCCGGAATGGCACGCTCGCCGATCAGGCGCCGCCCCTGCATGAACTCGCGCGGACTGTTGATGGCGTCCACCGCGATCAATCGACCCTCACGCAGATAGAACACGGCGAAATGGCTGTCGTCCGCGCCGCGGCGGATGACGGACTGATCGTGGCCCGCCGCAAGTCCTGCCGACTGCAGTTTCAGATCGAACTGATCCGACCAGAACCACGGCACGTCGTCGTAAACCTGAGGTTCGTCAAGCAGCGCGTGAGCCGCCACCTTGGCCTGTTCGATGGCGTTGTGCACCGATTCCAGCCGTAACCGTCGCTGATACAGCCCACTGGGATGGCTGGTGCAGTCGCCGGCGGCGACGATATCGGCATCGGCGGTTCGCGCACCGGCATCGACGGCGATGCCGTTGTCGCATTCGAGCCCTGCTTCGGCGGCAAGTTCGACGTTCGGTATGATGCCGATCCCGATCAGTACGATATCGCATTCGACGCGCTCGCCTTGGCGCGTGGTCACCGCGCTCACCCGATCGCGGCCTTCGATCGCGACGACTTCGCAGCCGACGCGGATATCCACGCCGCGATCACGGTGGTAGCGCTGATAGAACGCCGAGACCTGCGGACCAGTGGAGCGCTCCATCACGCGCTGGCCCGCCTCCAGCACCGTCACCGCCACGCCCATGGCACCGGCGATTGCGGCGGCTTCCAGGCCGATGTAGCCGCCTCCGATGATGACCAGCCGCTGCTTTCCGTGAAGGTCGGCTCGCAGACGGTCCGCATCGTCGATCGTCCGCAGGTAGTGGACCGCCGGCAGGTGGGCGCCGGGCACATTGAGCTGCCTGACATGGCTGCCCGTGGTCAGCAGCAGGCGATCGTAACCGAGGGTCTGGCCGTCATTCAGCAACAGTTCGTGGCTGGCAGGCCGCAGCACGGCGGCGCGTACGCCGAGTCTCAGTTCCACGCCGCGTTCCTGATAGAACGCGGCGGGGCGCAGGTGCAGCCGATCGGCCGCCAGCTCGCCGGCCAGATACTTCTTGGACAGCGGCGGCCGCTGATACGGCAGGTGCGGCTCCTCCGCCACCAGTGTCAGCCGGCCGTCGAATCCGCGCTGGCGCAGTGTGAACAGGGCCTGAGCAGCCGCCTGGCCGCCGCCGACGACGACGATATGTTTGCCCATGAACGAAGCGATCTCAGCCGGGCAGCGAGTCGATGTGTTCGACCATGCGGCGACGCTCGGCTGAATCCGGCAGCCGGCCGTGGGCGGCGCCGAGGTTGTCCAGCATATGCGCAGGATTGCTGGTGGCCGGCGTGACCACCGTGGAAGCCGGATGCGAGGCCGCGAACTTCAGGAAGAACTGCGCCCAGGTGCTGGCGCCGAACTCCGCCGCCCAGCCCGGAACTTCCTGATCTTCGACGCGTTGCCACAGGCGGGTACGGCCGAACGGCAGGTACACCATCACCGCGATGCCGCGGTCCTGCGCGATCGGCAGCAGCGTGTCTTCCATGAAGCCGCGATTGTCCACCGCGTAGTCGATGCCGACGAAGTCCAGCGGCTCGTTGCGCATGATCTGTTCCAGCTGCTCGTACTGCTGCTCGAACGTTGAGGTGACACCGATGTAGCGCACGCGCCCTTCCTGCTTGAGTTCCCGCAGTATCCCGAACTGGGTCGGCATGTCGGCGATGTTGTGGACCTGGATCAGATCGATCGGACTGCGCGGAAAGTACTCGAACGAAGCTTCGATCTGTGCCCATGCCCGCTCGGGGTCTGCCGTGCCGCCGCCGAATCCGGCCACATTGAGTTTCGTGGCCCAGAAGATGCGGTCTTCGGCGCCCATTTCGCGGATGGCCGCGCCGGCCACGCGTTCGGATGCGCCGTAGCTCGGGGCGGTATCGAATACCGTGCCACCGTTGTCCAGCAATGCCGCAAGCACATTGCGCACAGCTGCCTGATTACCGTCGTCGGCCAGGCGCTGGAAAGTGGCCGAGCTGCCCAGGCCGATGATGGGCAGCTCCTCACCGGTGGAGGGAATTGCACGTTTGATGATGCTGCCGCTGAGCTGTGCGGCCAGCAGAGAGGGCTTGAGCGCCAGCGTTGCGCACGCTGCGGCGGTATAGGTCAGGCAGTCACGGCGAGTGATCATGGCAGTCTCCTTTTATTCTGTTTGCGTTGTCAGCCCATGCTGGTGCCGGCAGGCACCCGGCGGCGCACGCTGCCGCGTGGCGCCAGACTCCGGCGGCCTCGTTGACTAAGGCCGCCGGCGCATCGCCAAAGTTCCACCGGCGGCACCACGGACACCGCGAGGCAGGGCATGGGGCTATAACAGTCCGATCATCGGTCCCACGAGCAGCATCAGGCCGGTCATCAGAATCACCCAGACAAAGCTGATCACGGTGCCCGGCGCCAGCATGTCGAACATCCGGTAGTAGCCCTTGCCGAAAGTGACCAGCGGTACAGCATCCAGAGGCAGCAGGAACGCGCAGGATGCGGTGAAGATCACCGGCAGGGCGAACAGCACCGGGTCGAAGCCGGCCTGACCGGCGAGGATCATGATCGGTGGAATCATCACGGCGTTGATCACCGGCGCGATGGGCAGCATCAGGTGAATCAGAACGGTGAACACGCTGATCGTGAACAGGATGGCGATCATGTGCCAGGTCGCGACGTCACCCAGCGTGGCGTCCACCAGCCACTGCGCCAGACCGCTGGAGGACGACACCGCGCCCATCGACGTGACCGCGAACAGCAGCAGCAGCACTTCCCATCCGGTGGAGCGCTGGGCCTCCTTCCACGTGAAGAAATTCATACCCGGCATGAACATCACGCAACCACCGAGTACGGCGACCAGAAAGATATTGGACAGCGGTCGCAGCGGTTCGGGGAAAAGCTGAGGCCAGCTGCTGAGAATCCACAGCGTGAGCATGGTGCCCATGAGGATCATCAGCTTCCACTCGGCCGGCTTGATCGGCCCCATTGCCCTGCGGTCGTCTTCGATGTCCTGCATGGCGCCGATGGATTCGAACTCGGGTGGATAGAACCTGACCAGCACCCACGCGGCCACCGGCAGCAGCACCAGCACCATCGGCACGCCGATCGCCATCCATTCGACGAAAGCGATCCGTTCGCCGCCCTGCTGCTCGATGATTAGAAGGCCCAGCAGATTGATGGAGCTGCCTGCCGGCGTGCCCACGCCGCCAATCAGGGCGGCGATCGGGATGCCCAGCATCACCGCCTTGCCGAAGCGCGATCCCTGGCCGGGTTCCAGCCCCAGTTTGGCGAAGATGCCCAGAGCGATGGCAAGGAATATCGCCGCGGCCGGTACATCGGAAACGATCATCGACAACAGTCCCGTGCCGAGCATGAATACGTACACTGCCCGGGTCGAATTGTTGCCCGCCTTGGAGAGCATCCACAGCGCGAAGCGGCGCGCCAGCCCCGTCGTGGTCCAGGCCAGCGCGATGAAGAACATCACCAGCACGAAAAAGAACACCGGGCTCATGGAGGCGTTCATCGCCGGCCCAAGTTCGCTGATGGCCAGCAGCGGCTGAATCACGATCGCGAGCAGCGACGTCACCGCGATCGGCAATGCCTCGGTGGACCAGAGTATCAGTGCGGCGACGAACAGGGCCGCTGTACGCTGACCCACCGGCGTCAGTCCTTCCGGAGTCGGCAGCAGGATGATCACAGCCGCGGCGATCACGGCCGCAAGAATCGGTATCGGTTTGGGCTTGTAGTGTGAAGTCTCAGCCGCGGTGGCGGCTCCCCCCATGGAACCTTCAGTCATTTGTATGCTCTCCTGAGTATTCGGCTGGTTCCTGTTGATCGGAAATGGCCGAAAGAAGCTGCGAAGGAGCCCGGTGCCCCGGAGCGGTTGTTGTATGTTGTTATCGGAGTCCGATTCTAACCCCACAGTGAAGGAAAAGGCGGCCAGGTGTTGAAGGCAATCAGACTGAACGCATTCGGTGGTCCGGATGTACTTGAGTGGATCGAGAGGGATCCGGGTGAACCTGCCGCCACGCAGGTTCGTGTACGGCATACGGCAATCGGGCTGAATATGATCGATACGTACTACCGGTCCGGCCTGTATTCGCTGGACCTGCCCAGCGGACTGGGGTGTGAGGGCGCTGGCGAAGTCGTCGCCGTCGGCAGTGCTGTGGAGGGGCTGGCGCCGGGCGATCGCGTGGCCTATGCGGCACCGCCACCACTGGACGGATACTCGCAGGAGCGGCTCATCGAAGCGCGCTGGCTGGTGAAGCTGCCGGATGCGATCAGCGAGCTGGATGCTGCCGCGATGATGCTCAAGGGCCTGACGGCCTGGTACCTGCTGCATCGCAGCTATCGCGTCCGGCGTGGTGATTCCATCCTGTTTCATGCGGCGGCCGGCGGCGTCGGTCTGATCGCCTGCCAGTGGGCCCGCCATGCAGGTGCGCGCGTGATCGGTGTGGTCGGCGACGAGCGCAAGCGGCAGACAGCATTTGACCACGGCTGCGACGAGGTTCTGCTGGCCGATGAAGATCTGCCCTCACGAATCCGTGAGCTGAACGGGGGCGAGGGCGTGCCGGTTGTCTACGATTCGGTGGGCCGCGACACCTTCCTGGCGTCGCTGGATTGCCTGCGACCGCATGGATGCCTGGTGAGTTTCGGGAATTCGTCGGGGCCGGTCGACCCGATTTCGCCGATGGAGCTGGCACGCCGCGGATCGCTGCATCTGACGCGACCGATGCTGTTCGACTTCATCGGTATTCGCGAAGAGCTGGAAAGCGCGGCGCAGGCGCTGTTCGAGGTGGTGACGCAGGGTGCGGTGAAGATTCTCGTGTATCAGCGATATGCGCTCCAGCATGCCTCCGCCGCGCACAAGGATCTGGAGCAGCGCAGGACCACGGGTTCGACGCTGCTGCTGCCCTGATCCGCGGCGGCGGGTCCCATTTCCGGCTCATCCGGCCACTTACCCGGCTCGCTGCCGGCCCGTGCCGTCGGTTAAGTTGACTGCTCCGTACGTTGTCATGGAGGACGGCAATGCGGCGTCAACGCCACGAAATTCGCCTGCCCGCGCCGATCACGGCGGTTTTCCCGGTGCTGGTCTGCGTGCTCGCGCGGGGTCGGTGGGCCGCTTCGCTGGCCGGCGGAGCCGATGATGCAGCTGCGGCGCCGCGCCTGGGTTCGCGCTACGAACAGCAGCGCGGAACCGTGCTCAGAAGCGGTCGCGTACTTGAATGTCTGCGGCCGGTTGCGATCACGCTGGAGGAGACACTGCGGGATCCGCCCTGCCGGGTCACGCTGATTCTTCGCTGGCGACTGGAGCCGGTGGATGATGGTGCGCTGATGCGGCTGGAGGCGCGCTACGTGCTGCGCGGCGCCGCGCCGTTGCGTCGCCGACACTGGGACAGCCGCATACGTGCACACTGCGAACGCATGCTGAACGCGCTTGGCGCGGGCGTTGCCGCGGCGCTGGATCAGCCGTCCACCGCTACCAGCGGCCACACCAGCGGCAGCACCAGCATCACGGTCACGAAGACCACCAGCGTCAGCGGCACGCCCAGTCTGAGATAGTCGGTGAACCGGTAGCCGCCGGGGCCCATCACCAGCGTGTTCGCCGCGTGGGATATCGGGCTCATGAATGTGGCGGCCGCCGCCATCGCGACAGCCATCATCGCGGTCTGCGGCGCAACCCCGAGCGCGGCGCTGGCGGTGAGTACGATGGGCGACATCAGCACCACCAAGGCCACTGGCGGAATCACCGCCGCCGTGATGGCGGTCAGGACGTAGAGACCGCCTATCACCCACCAGACACCCATCGGTGCCAGCAGGCTGACGATGTATTCGGCAATGAACGCGGCGGCACCGGACTGTTCCATCGCGGTGCCCAGCGGCAGCATGCCGGCGATCAGGAAGATGGCCCGCCATTCGATGGCACGGTAGGCTTCTTCCATGGTCAGGCAGCGCGTCAGCACCATTGTGGTGGCGCCGATGACCGCGGCGATGTAGATCGGCAGCCAGCCGGTCAGCGCCGCCAGCACCACGGCTGCCATGATGGCGGCCGCGACCGGTGCCTTCGTGCTGTCGACCGTGCGCTGGGACAACGGCGTGAGGAGCAGAAAATCCGGATCGCGTTCCAGCTGCTGCAGCTTCTGGCGCGGACCGAGCAGCAGCAGCGCGTCACCCAGCTCCAGCACCAGCTGATCCAATCCGGTTCGTATTGCCTCGCCCTGCCGCCACACCGCGACCAGTTCCAGGCCGTACCTGTCGCGAAAATTCAGTTGCGACAGCGGCTGGCCGACGAGTTTGGACCGCGGGTCGAGGGTGGTTTCCAGCAGCGCCAGGCGATCGGACTCCAGAACGTTGAGGTGCTGCTGCTGATCGCGCTCGATTTCCAGCTCCTGAAGACCACGCAGGACGTCGAGGTCTTCCTCGCGGCCCTGGATCAGCAGCAGATCGCCACCCTGCAGCGACTGGTCCGCGGGTGGCATGATGGTCAGTTCACCTTCGCGGAACAGCGCCAGCAGACGGAAGTCGAATGCGTCGCCCAGACGGCTGCGCGACAGCGCGTCGCCGGCCAGATCCGATTCGCGCGGCACCCGGACAACGAATATGCGCTCCTGCAGACGGTAGACTTCCTTCAGCTCCTGTTCCGTTACCTCGCGGATGCCAGTGAACTCGGCCGAGCGCTGCAGTGATTCGGCCGTCTCCTGATCGGTCTGCAGCAGCAGCAGGTCACCGGCTCTGAGTGGGATGTTGGCCAGATTCACACGGCGGACGAGATCGCCACGCCGAATCGAGAGCACATTCGCGTTGTAGCGCTTGCGAAACTCGGAGTGATGCAGAAGCTGGGAGACGAGCGCCGAGTCTTCGGCAATGACCACCTCAAGCAGCTTGACCTGGTCGGCCATCAGGCCCTGCAGCACCGGCGCCTCACGCTCGATCACCAGTTCGCTCCAGCGCTGGAACTCATGAAAGCGGTCCAGTCGTCCCTGCACGAGCAGTTTGTCGCCGCCCTCCAGCACGGTCTGACGCGACGGCATCAGTTCCGTCCGGCCGCGACGCTCCAGCGCGAGAACCAGGAGCCCGGCGGCCGAGCCCAGCCGGCTCTGCGCGAGACTCTTGCCGACGAGAATCGAGTCATGTGGTACACGCATGCGGAAATTGCGTGCCTGCAGCCCGTAGTTCATTCGCAGACTGCGCTGACTGCGACGCTGTACGGGCTCGTCCGGCTTGCGCACCGGCAGCAGGTGGCGTCCGAATAATGCGATGAACACGATACCGACCAGCATGACGACGCCGCCCACGGGCATGAAATCGAACATGCGGAACGGCTCATGACCGCCGATCGCCAGCTGGTCGCTGATCACCAGGTTCGGTGGAGTACCGATCAGTGTTGTCAGGCCGCCGAGCAGCGTCGCGTAGCTGAGCGGCATCAAGAGGCGAGAAGGCGGTATGCGCGTGCGGCGTGCGATATCCATCACGACCGGCAGCATCAGCGCCGCAACACCGATGTTGTTCATGAAGAATGAGAGCCCGCCCGCCGTGACCATGACCACGACGATCATGCGCAGTTCCGCACGGCCTGCCAGGCGCAGCACGGTGCGACCGATGATGTTCGCAATGCCGGCGCGCGTCAGGCCGTCGCTGAGTATGAACATGGCCCAGACTGCGATCACCGCACCGTTGGAGAAGCCGGCCACGGCTTCCGGCGGTGTCACGAGCCCTGTCAGCACCAGACTGCCAAGCACCGTCAACGCGACCACATCCATACGGATGCGTTCGCTGATGAACAGCACCATGGCGATGATCAGTATCGCAAGGACGAGTGCGATATCCAGGGTCAAGAAACTATTCCTGCTTTATTCACGCTTGAGATTCGCTGGTGTGACGACATAAGCTCTGGCATTGTAAGCGTGTCGACGCAATATTCGAGGCATGGTTCACGGAACGGGTTCCGTGAGTCGGTGTCGAATCAATAACTGCCGTGCTTTTTGCGAACAGGGTGCGGAATGCGGAACAGACGTAGCGACAGGATTACGCCGGTTGCCAGTCTGCAGGAGTTCTTTCGGGACTCCGTGACGGAGGCGATGCGGCGCCAGGGTGTGAATGCGGACGATCACACGGCCTACTATGTGGTCAATCTGCTCACGCTTTTTTCAAGGTCGGAGGCACTCTACGAACCCGGCGACGAATACCGTGGTACCCGTCCCCTGGCGCTGATGCTGGCCGAGGCGGTCGATACGGCCAGCCCCGAGCAGCGCAACTTCCTGTTACAGCGCATCGGCGACATCTCCCTGTTCATCGCCGGATTCTTCAGTCACAGCCTTGCCCGCACGCTGGTCGATGTCGACTACTACATCCGCATGGGCGGTTCCGCCTACGACTCACTGTCGAACAGCGTGCGTGGCACGCTGCGCGGTCGCGTGTTCCGCGATGTGTTCGCCGAGCTGGCGAGCAAGTTTCCGGAGTTCGTCGACGTGCTGGCCGATGTGCGCGACGAATACGCCGATCATCATGATGCGGACATTCTGCGGCTGTATGAGCTGTGGCAGCGCACCGGTAGCAATAGAGTCGCGCGGCTGTTGCGTCGACTGGGCATCGAACCCGACCGCAACCTGGATGCCGAGGTTCGGCACTGAATCGCGGCCATGGTGCTCACCGAACTCCAGACCCTGCTGCACGACCTTTATGAGCTGGATGTTGCGTATGACGTCAGCGACTTCCTGCTCACCGACGAGACCGTGGCGCGACAGCTGGATCGTGACGGCCGGCAGATCGATGAAAAGCTGCTGATTGCCGAGGGTGGCGGAGAAGCCGCGGTTTCGCTTTACCTGGAAGAAACGCTGGTGCAGCGACTGCATCGACATAACCCCACGAGGCAGCTCGACGCCGGGAACCTCGGGGATTTCTGGACAGCCATCGAGGGTGTCAGCCACTTCACCTGCTACGCTTGGAATGCCGGCTGGGAACGCAGCGTGACGCTGCTGGAAATGGAGCTGCAGGCGGAAATCGACAGGTACGTTGCCACCATCATGCTGTTCGCCCGACAGGGCATCCGCGCACCCGGCGACCTGCATCGCCGGCTTTTCGCGCGGCCGAGCTTCGATCAGGCGCTGTCCGGCGAGGAGCTCGACCGCTACGCGTCGGCTAACCGACTGGCGGCACTGTACTGCCGCGTGCTGCAACCCAGGCTGGCTGCCGGCGGCAGGGACGACGGTCTGCGTGGTGAGCTGTGCCGTTTCTATCGTCTGGGCCGCAACGCCAAGATCGATCACATCGAGGCGCAGGCCTGCGCCGCACGCATCTGACGAATCAGCCGCCGTTGGCGCCGAGAAACAGCGCGTAGGCCGGGTTGTCGGTTTCGTTCCAGACGGTGTAGGGCTGTGATTCGGCCAGAGAATCGATATGGTGCAGAAACCCCTCACGCTCGTCCGTGGGCACCTGCAGTCCGACAAACACGCGCGCATAGTCCGAGCCGTGATTGCGGTAGTGGAACAGGCTGATGTTCCAGCGTTCGCCCATGGCGCCCAGGAACGCGGCCAGGCAGCCGGGGCGCTCGGGGAACTCGAAGCGGAACAGCAACTCGTCGGCCAGCGGTGGCAGCTGGCCCCCGATCATATGGCGCACATGCAGCTTGGCCAGCTCATTGTCGCTGAGGTCCCGCACCTTGTAGCCATCCTGCGTCAGCGATGCCACCAGTTGCCGGGCCTCGTCGCGGCCCCCGGTCAGCGTTACGCCGACGAACACGCGCGCACGATCGGCTTTCACGTACCGGTAGTTGAACTCGGTGACGCTGCGTGTGCCAAGGGCATTGCAGAAGCGCAGGAACGCTCCCGGACGTTCGGGGATTTCCACCGCGATCAGCGCTTCGCGCTGCTCACCGATCTCGGCGCGTTCAGAGACGTGCCGCAGCCGGTCGAAGTTCATGTTCGCGCCGCTGTTCAGCGTGATGTAGCTGCGATCGACAGTCGGATGGACCGCCAGGTATTTTTTCAGGCCGGCCACCGCAAGCGCGCCGGCGGGCTCGGTCAGCACGCGGCTGTCTTCGAAGATGTCCTTGATAGCCGCGCAGATCTCGTCGGTGTCGACGAGTACGATCTCGTCGACCACCTCGTGCGCGATGCGGAACGTTTCATCGGCTACGCGGCGCACGGCGACGCCGTCGGCGAAGATGCCAACGTGATCCAGCGTCACCGGCCTCCCCGCGCGCAGGGATTCGTACATGCTCGGCGACTCCACCGGTTCCACGCCGATCACCTTCACCGTGGGGAAGAGCTTTCTGATATAGGCGCCGACACCGCAGATGAGTCCACCACCGCCGACGGGCACGAATATCGCGTCGGGCACCTCGCGCCACTGACGTGACAGCTCCACGGCGATCGTGCCCTGGCCAGCGATCACGTCCGGATCGGCGAACGGATGCACGAACGTGAGGCTTTCGGCGCTGGCACGTGCCAGCGCATACTCGGCGGCATCGTCGTAGGTGTCGCCTTCCAGCACGATCTCTCCGCCCAGCGCCGCGACGGCGTCGACTTTGATGGCGGGTGTACTGCGTGGCATCACGATCACTGCGCGGATGCCGCGGTGTCTGGCAGCCAGCGCCACGCCCTGTGCATGGTTCCCGGCGGAGCTGCAGATCACGCCACGCTCACAGGCCTCGGCCGGCAGCTGCACGATGCGGTTGTGGGCGCCACGCAGTTTGAAAGAAAACACCGGCTGCAGGTCTTCGCGCTTGAAGAGCACACGGTTTTTCAGGCGCTTCGACAGTCGGGGAGCGGTATCCAGCGGTGACTCGATGGCGACTTCGTAGACGCGCGCACGCAGAATCCGGCCCACGTAGTCGGACAGCAGATCGGATTGTGGCGGCAGATCGCGCATCGCGGGTTGGCCTCATGGCCCGGGCGGGCCGGGGGAAATCGGGTGTCAACCCGCAATATTACGTCATTCGGCGCCCGTCAGGCCGATTGCAGCAGGTCGGTGATGCGTCGCGCGATCTGATCGTACTGGAAGCCCGGCAGGCGGTAGCGCCAGCCTGCCACCCTTGCGTTGATGGCTTCGGCCTCCGCTCGGCGTTCGGCCAACATGTCGCCCGCTCCATCCGCGTCCACCTCGGCGCGAAAGGTTGCGAAGGCCTGCTCACCGTCGCGCATGCCTTCGACGACGATGATCAGACCGTCGAAGGTGAGGTACTCGATGACCGTGTTCGCGGTCATGGCCCCGGCGCGCTCAACGTCCTCCATGCGCAGGCTCCGGAGTGCGCCGGCCACGGTGTTGCCGACACCCGGGTAGAGCAGCTCACGGCCGTCCGGTATCGGTTCGATCGTAAAGTTGGTCTGGCCGGCGGACTCACGATGCAGTGTGAGCGTCTCGTCGGCGCCATCGTTCGCGGCCGCATGTCGAATCGTCACCTGCTGTACACGATCATTGGGCAGATCGATGATGCGCGTATCGAGCCAGCTGCCGATTTCCGACGCCGGTGCGGGGTCGCGGTCGATCTGGTAGCTTTCGGCGACATCGGCCAGGCGAACGAAGCGCTGGCCGGTCGCGGCGATGCCCCCGATAATCACCGTCGTGGTCTCGTCGCCGGTGATCAGCGAAACCGCCGTGCCGGCTGCGTCCTCCAGAGCGATCGACTCGACACCCAGTCGATCATAGAAACGCTCGTTGGCCGTTTTCGGCTCCACGATCCGCGCTTCGGCCAGTGCGCTCAGCGTGTCGCGTATCTGCGCGACGTTGGCGGGATAGCCATCGCGTTCGCGCACCGTCCAGCGATCGTTCTGCCGTTCCAGCGTTGCGATCGTCCGCTCGCCCGCCCCGATGATGACCACGCCGGTGAGCTGATCCACGCTGGAAGCCAGATCAGGCAGCAGCAGCTGCCCGCTGACAGGGGCGGCCGGTCCCTGGCGTTCACCCAGGTTCAGAGCGATCACCACGGCAACCAGCACTACCGTGATGATCAGCAGCATCCGATTGTTCGTCATGCGGTGCCCCTTCGGCGGCGGCGTACCGCGACGACGATCAGCACGGCCGCGATCAGCAGCAGCGGAACAAGCAGTACGTTGATCACCTTGAGCGTCGTGCCCAGCTGTTCAATGCTGCGATCCAGGTCACGTCGCACCGAACGCAGCTCGCGGCGTATGTTCAGCTGACGCTGCAGAAAGCGCTCGATCTCCGCCTGCTGTTCGGCGCTCATCAGCAGCGACCCCTGGTCTTCGCGCGCCGCCTGCAGCTCGCCCAGGCGGCGTTCCGTCTCGGCCAGTTCGGCCTGTAGTGCCTGTTCGGTCTGCCGGAACCGCGTATCGGCTTCACGACGCAGTCTCTCCACGGTGGTGAAGGGGCGCGAGTACGTTGCGCGGCTGCGCAGGCCGATCAGGTCGGCGCTGCCGGTGAGGTTGTCCAGTGCGTTGACGACGAAGTCGCCGTTGCCGGCAAACGCCGTGACCATCGGCTGGCCAAGGAAACTCTGCTCCTGCACCCACAGACGGTTGCTGAGCACGTCGACGTCGCCCACCAGAATCAGGTTCGCGCTGTCGACGGACTCGCGATGGGCGGCGACCGGTGCAGCTCCGCCGGCTGCGTCATCGGGCCCGTTGTCGCCGTTGTCGCCGTTCGCCAGCGGCGGGCCGTTCGGGAACGCGGTGCGCAGCGGGCCGGTGAGCCGGGCTGCCAGCGTATGGTGGCGACCCACTGCCACGAAGTCGTCCAGCAGAACGTCCGGGTTCTGCAGGAAGCGGAACAGACCGGCCGGCATCGGAGCGGATTCCGTACTCGTCCATACCAGCGGAATCAGCGAAGCCTGCGCACCGTCATCGAGCGTGAAATGGCCCGGTGTGCCGAAGTTGATCAGCTCCAGTCCGGAGGTGACGACATCCTCCTGATCCATCACGCTGTCGTCCAGTCCGAGCAGGCCGATATGGCGTATCGGCTGTTGTCCGAATCCGGTCGCCACGCTGAGGGCGTTTTCATTGTCGGCGACGACAGTATCGTAGGAGAACTCGACGCCCCAGGCGTCCAGCAGCGGTGCAACCGTGCTCGCACCGGCCTGGTCGAAGCCCATCGGTTCGGCATCGTAGGACGTGACCTCCACGAACGGATCGATGAACAGCGCCGCGCGTCCACCGCCCATGATGAACTGATCGATTGCGTACAGCGTGCGTTCCTCCAGCACACCGGGCTGAATCAGCCACAGCACGTCGACATCGTCGTCTATGCGGTCGAGATTCGCCGGCAGCGCACGCACTTCGAACAGTTGCCTGGCCTGCTGCACGCTCATCCATGGCTGCGTCATCTGCTGCCGCTGCGGATCGAAGCCCCCGGACGCGGGCACGCCGCTCATCAGTCCGATGACCGGCTTTTCGGGATTGGCCAGACTGTAGATCATGCGTGCCAGGTCGTACTCCAGGAACGCTTCCTTGTCGGGCTGGAAGAACGGTATGGCCGCTTCGTCGCCCACCGCATTGGTGCCGGCGAGGCCAAAGTACACCCCCTGTGCCAGCGAGCCGAGATTCACAGGCTCCAGTCCGAACAGCGCCGCGCGGTCTTCGTCCTCGGAGAACGGCAGCGGATCGATGTGCTGCACGATCAGGCGGCCGTCGGCGGCGGACGCGAACTCCGCCAGCATCTCGCGAACGCGTGTGGCGTAGCTGCGCAGGAACGCCACATTGCGTGTCTCGCGGTCGGAGTAGAAGAAGTACAGATTGATGGGTTCCTCGATGTTCGCAAGGATGTTGCGGGTACCAGGTGACAACGTGTAGAGGCGATTCTCCGTCAGGTCCACGCGCAGGCCACGCAGCACTGTATTGCTGGCCATGACCGCAGCCACGAACGCCACCGCCAGCAGCAGCAGCGAGGAATAGCCGATTTTGCGTCGTTGCGAAGCCATTGCGTCAGTCCGCCTTCTTCAGATGCAGCAGGATGGCGTTGGCGTACAGAAAGGCGCTGATGAGCAGCCCGAAGTACACCAGGTTGCGCAGATCGATGACGCCGCGGCTGATGTTGTTGAAGTGGGTGAGAAAACTCAGGCTTGCGATCGCATCCACCAGCACCTGTGGCGCCCATACCGAGAAGACGTCCAGCACCAGCCTCGAACCGGCCAGCAGCAGGATGAAGCAGGCGACCACGGTGAGGATGAACGCGATCACCTGATTCCTCGTGATGGCCGAGATGCAGGCGCCCACGGCGAGGAAGCCGCCGGCCATCAGCAGACTGCCGATATACGCGGCGACGATCACGCCGTTGTCCGGCGACCCCAGATAGTTCACGGTGATCCAGATGGGAAACGTGAGCGCCAGCGCAAGCGCGGTGAAGGCCCATGCCGCAAGGTACTTACCGAGCACGGCCTGCCACATTTCGATCGGCAGCGTCATCAGCAGCTCGATGCTGCCGGCTTTGCGTTCCTCGGCCCACAGCCGCATGCTCAGTGCCGGCACGAGAAAGAGATACAGCCACGGATGAAATTCGAAGAACGGTGACAAATCCGCCTGTCCGCGCTCATAGAAATTGCCCAGGTAGAACGTGAACGCACCCGACAGCAGCAGGAAAATCACGATGAATACATAGGCCAGCGGCGTAATGAAGTAGCTGCGCAGCTCGCGTCGGAAAATGGCCAGCATGCCGTTCATGCGCTTGCGCCTCCGGTCACCGATCGAAACACCTCGTCAAGGCGCCCGGATTCCAGGTGCAGCTCCGAAAGGCGCCAGTCATTGCGTTCGGCCAGTTCGCCGATCGCCGCGAGTGGCAGTTTGCCGGGTGTCGGGAAGGCGGTGAGTCGTCCGGTCTTGCTGTCCAGCTCCGTGGATGAGACTTCCTGCAGGGCGGCGATTGCGTCGCGCGCCGCGCCGACGGTGGCGGCATCCTCGAACACCACCGACACCGCATTGTGAAACCGCGAGCGCGTGAGCAGTCCACGCGGCGTGTCGTCGGCCAGGATGCGTCCGTGCGCGATGATGATCGCGCGATTGCACAGTGCATCGACCTCCTCGAGAACGTGGGTGGAGATGATGATGGTCTTGTCCTGCGCCATGCGATTGATCAGTTCCCGCACCTCGTGTTTCTGGTTCGGGTCCAGACCGTCCGTCGGCTCATCGAGGATCAGCACCTGCGGATCGTGCAGGATTGCCTGCGCCAGACCCACCCGACGCCGATAGCCCTTGGAGAGCTTCTCGATGCTGCGATCCAGCACCGATTCCAGGTGCAGCTGCGCGTAGACCTGTTCGAGCCGGTGACGCCGCTGCGCGGCCGACAGTCCCCGTATGTCGGCAACGAATTCGAGAAACGCGCGTGGCGTCATTTCCGCATAGCTGGGCGCGCCTTCGGGCAGATAGCCGATGCAGCGCTTGGCCTGCAGCGCCTGTGATTCGACATCGAAGCCGCATACCTGTACACGGCCGGATGTGGCGGGAAGAAATCCCGCGATGATGCGCATGGTGGTGGTCTTCCCTGCGCCGTTGGGACCGAGAAAGCCCAGTACCTCACCGGGACGGACCTGAAAGCTCAGGTCGTCCACCGCGCGGAGATGGCCATACTCCCTGGTCAAGCCCTGACAGTCGATCATTGCTCAAACTCTGGTGGAATTGCCAACCGCCCGGGTTGCGGGCGGAACTGACGCGGCGCCACATTCTGCATAGACCGCCTGTGCGTTTCAAGCGGCTGCGGTGGCGTGTTGCCTTCGGGTTTCAGCGCACGATATTGCCTTCGGTGTCGATCACCTGTACCGGGCCCAGATCGAGTTGGCGAATGTCATCTTCGATGTGGCGCAGGTCGCCAACCACGACCCATGTCAGCTGATCCGGCGCCAGCTCCGCGATCGCCGCGGCGCGAACCTGCTCGACCGACAGGGTTTCCACCAGCTCCGCGTACTGATGCCAGTAGTCGTCCGGCAACCCGAAGCGCACCAGCTGGGCGATGTCGGATGCCACCGATCCCGCCGTTTCCCAACGGCCGGGCAGTGTCAGCGTGGCACGCCGTTTGGACGTTCCGACTTCTTCGTCGGTGATTGGTCTTGTGGCGATCAGATCCTGGATTTCGCTCAGCATCTCACGCATTGCCGGTGCGGTCATATTGGTCTGCACCGGGGCATAGGCAATGAAGGGCCGCTGTGCCATCGTTTCCACGATTGCGGAGCTCGCGCCATAAGACCAGCCCTTGTCTTCACGCAGGTTCATGTTGATGCGCGCCATGAAGTTGCCGCCGAGGATGTCGTTCATCGTGCGGATCGCGAGGTCGTCCTGCTCTCGTTTGGGTGCGACCAGCTGCCCGGCCATGATCATGCTCTGTTCGGCGCCGGGCTGATTGATCAGAAAGACCCGGGAACCGTCCGGGCGTTCGACGACCGGAAGCGACTTCCGAGGTGCCGGAGCCGGTTCCCAGCCGCGGAACAGGCGTTCGAGTTTCGGCAGGATCTCGTCGAGATCGGTGTCGCCGACGACGATCATCGTGGCGTTGTCGGGCCGCATCCAGGTGCTGTGAAAATCGACCAGCTGATCACGGGTGATGGCCGCTACGGATTCGGGCGTACCGGATCCGGTCATCGGCAGCGCATAGGCGTGGCCGTCACCGTAAAGCAGGCTGGGGAATACGCGCAGCGCCATCGACATCGGCGTGGTCTGCTCCTGCTGGATCGTCGACTGGCGCTGGCGCCGCAGGCGCTCCAGTTCGTTGTCCGGAAATACCGGATTCAGGATCACGTCGGCGTAGATGTCCAACGATGCGTCCAGCGTCTCGCGCAGTGTCGACAGATTCACGGACACCAGATCGAGATTCGCATTGGTGCCCAGGTTGGCACCCAGGTCCGCCAGCTCCTCGCTGATCTGCTGCGAGCTGCGTCTGCGTGTGCCCTGGTTCAGCATCTGCATCGCCAGACTCGCGCTGCCAGGCAGGGCGAACTGATCGGCCGCGTAGCCGGCATTCAACTGCAGACTGAACTGGATGACCGGCACGGCGCGCCTTTCGGCCACGATCAGCCGCATGCCGTTGGCGAGCGTGGCCTGCTGCATCTGCGGGAATGGCGCCTGCGGGAATTCGTCCGGCATGGGCAACGCCGAGCGGTCCGCCCCGCTGCTGCTGGCACCAAGGTTGCTGTCGTACGGATGAATTTCCAGCGTGATGCCGTCGCCGCTGACCCACCTGGCCGTCGTTGCACGCACCTGCTCGGTGGTGGCCGCGTTCATCACTTCGAGCGAGTGTTGAAAGTAATCGGGACGTCCACCGAATACCGCGTTCTCGGCAAGGATATTGCTCTTGCCGCTGAAGCCGCCGACCTGCTCGATGCCGCGGATGAAGCTGGCGCGGATCTGCGTGCGCACGCGGTCCAGTTCCTGGCGGGTCGGACCTTCGTCCAGAAAGCGCTGGATCTCCTCGTCCAGCACGCGTTCGACTTCGGCCAGATCGCCGCCCGGCTGTGCGGTGGCCCAGACGATATACGCGCCGGCGATTTCGCCGGTGAAGGCATACGAACCCACCGATGTGGCGATCTGATCCTCGTACACCAGTCTGCGATTGAGGCGCGCGGTACGCCCGCCGGTCAGAATCCAGTCGGCCAGCTGGATGTACGTGGATTCGTCGCTGCGCCACTCCGGACCCAGCCAGGCGCGATAGACCCGCGCCTGCGGCACGCGGTCTTCCTTGCGAATACGCTGCGCCGGCAGTGATGGTGGAATATAGCGCTGTGCCCGTTCGATCGGCGGCCCCGGCGGAATGTCGCCGAAGTAGTGCTGCACCTTCTCGCGTGCCGTGGCCGCATCGATGTCGCCGGCCAGCACCAGCGTGGCGTTGTTCGGGCCGTACCAGTTCTCGAACCAGTGATGTACGTCTTCCAGCGTCGCGGCCTCAAGGTCTTCCATGGCACCGATCGGCATCCATGAATACGGATGCGGCGCCTTGAACAGGGCGCCCATGATCGAGTCGAAAGCGGTGCCGTAGGGCTGGCCCTCACGCTGCCGCTTTTCGTTCTGGACCACGCCGACCTCCACGTCGAGCTTCTCCTGGGTGACGGCGCCCAGCAGATGTCCCATACGGTCGGATTCCATCCACAGTGCCAGATCGATTGCGGAGCTGGGGACGGTCTGGAAGTAGTTGGTGCGGTCGAAGTCTGTGGTGCCGTTCATGCTGGTGGCGCCCACCTGCTGAAACGGGCCGAAGTACTCGGCATCGTAGTTCTCGGTGCCGTTGAACATCAGGTGCTCGAACAGGTGCGCAAAGCCGGTGCGGCCGGGGAGTTCGTCCTTGGAGCCGACGTGGTACCAGACGGTGACGGCAACGATGGGTGCCTTGCGGTCCTCGTGCACGATGACGCGCAGGCCGTTATCAAGATGGAATTCGTCGAACGGAATGTCGATGCCGGCTTCGGACGCCGGCACGGCGGATGCCAGCAGCAGCGAGCAGGCTGTCCAGGCTGTCGCCATCGCCGCGGTTGTATATCGCCTCATAGCCTCTACCTGTAGGGTTCGAGCCTTCGTGATCCGGGCCCGTTGATGGGTGTGTGTATCATGGGTGCCTGTATCAATGTAATGACTGTCGGCACCACGTCCGGGTTCCGGACGCCCGGGTTCGGAGCGCGCCGGTGGCGGATGCGGCAGCCGGGATGGCATTCTGCGCGTCCGAGTATAAAGCAGCCCCTGCGAAAGTGATTGTGATGAACCACCCCACAAGATGTCTGTCAGGCGGCCGGTCGTGAGCCGTCCGCTGGTTCTGGTCAACGCCCGCGTCGTGAACGACGGTGCGATCGTCGAAGCGGACGTGCGTGTCGAGGGCCGGCGCATCGCCCGGATCGGCGCACAGCTGCCCACGGACGGCGCTGAAGTGATCGATCTGGCCGGACGTCATCTGCTGCCTGGCCTCATCGACGACCAGGTGCATTTTCGTGACCCGGGCATGCCGCACAAAGCGACCATTGCCACGGAATCGCGCGCGGCGCTGGCCGGCGGAGTCACCAGCTTCTTCGACATGCCCAATACCAGTCCGGCCACCGTCGATCTGGAGCAGCTGCGCGCCAAGCGTGAGATCGCGGCGCGGACCAGTCACGCGAACTACGCGTTCTATCTCGGTGCCACCAACACCAACCTGGAGCAGATCCGTCGCGTTGGTCCGGATCTGGCCTGCGGCGTCAAGGTGTTCATGGGCGCATCAACCGGCAACATGCTGGTGGACGATCCGCAGGCGCTGGAAGGCATCTTCGCCGGAGCGTCGGTGCCGGTGGCCGTGCACTGCGAGGATACGCCGATGATCCTCGAGGCGGAGCGCAGCTATCGCGAACGTTTCGGGGAGGACGTGCCGATCGCCGCGCATCCACTGATCCGGTCGGCGGAGGCCTGTTTCAAGTCTTCGTCAATGGCGGTGGACCTGGCGAAGAAGCATGGTACGCAGTTACATGTGCTGCATCTCACCACGGCACGTGAGCTGGCGCTGTTCGAAGCGGGCCACGTTCGCGACAAACGCATCACGGTGGAAGCCTGCGTGCACCATCTGTGGTTCGACGAGACGTCGTATCCGATGCTGGGCACGCGCATCAAGTGCAATCCGGCAATCAAGCGGACGCAGGACCGGGATGCGCTGGTCGCGGCCGTGTGCAGCGGCGTGATCGATGTGATCGCCACCGACCATGCCCCCCATACGCTGGAGGAGAAGGCACGCTCCTACTTCCAGGCGCCTGCCGGCCTGCCGCTGGTGCAGCACCTGTTGCCAACTCTGCTGGAAATGCACCACCGCGGTCAGTTCAGTCTCGAACTGATCGTCGAGAAGACCGCTCACAACCCGGCGCTGCGCTTCGGCGTGGTCGATCGCGGGTTCATCCGTGAAGGCTGTTATGCCGACCTGGTGGTGCTGGATCTGGATGGCCGCACTGAGGTGTCGGACGACAATGTGCTGTACCGCTGCGGCTGGTCACCGTTCGCCGGCGAGACTTTTCGCGGTTCGGTAAGCATGACGCTGCTCAATGGTGAAGTCGTGTTTCGTGACGGCGGGATCGTGGGTTCGCCGCGTGGCATGGCGCTGGAATTTGGCGGCGGCGGAGGGCTTCGCTGAGCCGGCCTGCCGCGGATGGGCGGGTAGAAAAAGAAGATGGGGCTGGGGTTCGAACGTCCGTATTCTAACAATTGGCAGAAATCGGTTCCGCTCCATGTGCCGGGATGACCCCAGCCCCAAAACAGGCCTCCCGGCCTAGCCAGCAACCACCGGGAGGGGGGGGAGCACCGGTGGTTGCCAATTCAACGTCGCTTAGCCGCGAGTTGAAACCTCGATCGTAGAAAGCTGCAGCTCTCGTGCCGGCTCGGCGTCGCTTACTGCGACATCCTTCGCTTCACTCAGTTCCCGAGTGAGTAGCTCCATGTACTCCTGTACGTGGGCCCGCATCTGCGCCTGCAGTTCTTCGCGCTGGGCGCGAATCTCGGCAAGCACTTCGGCACCGGAAACCACAACCACGTCGGCGGCTGCGGCCTGCTGTGTGCACAGGCCGATTGACAGACCGGCCAGTACGGCAAGCCGTGCTGCGTTTAGCGGGTGTCTCAGCAACCTGTAGGCGTTCATACGAAACTCCGATAAAATCAAATCAAGTCGCCCACATCGGGCTTGCCAGGTACTATGCACCCGCCGTGCCAACTTTTTGATTGTTTAAAAACAATGAGTTACAAAAATCGCCTGTTACGGAAATCCGTTATTTCACGGATTTCCGTTTGACAAAGTCACGAATATCCGTAATCTAATCGCATGTCGCTCGCCAATCGCTACCTGTGGCTGTTCCGGAAATCCCCGGCGCTGATCGTTTCACTGGACGAGGATGGCTATTTTCTTGATGCCAGTGATACCTGGCTGAGCCGCTTCGGCTATACGCGCGAGGAAATCGCCACGATGCGGCCGCAGGATCTGGCAAGCCCGGAATCCGCGAAGCGGATCGTCAATGAATACCTGCCGCTCCTGCGCCGCACCGGGCGCATGGAAAATCTGCCGGTGGACCTGCTGACACGAGACGGCGAGCGCGTTGAGTGCCTTGCCCGGGCCATCGTTGAGCGTGGTGATGACGGTGACTATCTGCGCACCGTTGCGGTGTACACCGAAGTGGGAGAGCAGGCGCGCCTGGAGCAGCACTACCGCGACCTGTATCGCGCAACGCCCGCCATGCTGCATACAGTGGACAGCGAAGGGCGCATCGTCCATGTCAGCGACCGCTGGCTGAAGAAGCTCGGCTATGAACGCGACGAAGTGCTTGGCCGGCTGATTTCCGACTTTTGGACCGACGAACAGCGGCAGGCCATGGGCGCGAATGGACTCAGGGACGTGATCGCCCATGGCGAACTGGACAACGAACCGCGCACGCTGATGACCAGGTCCGGCGAAGTGATCGAGGTGGTGGCGTCGGCCGTGACGCATCGCGATCATCGTGGTCAACCCGCCGGGCTTCTGGTGGCGATCAAGGATGTGACGGAAAGAAACCGCGCGGAAAGGCAGCTGCGCGCCGCGTTCGAGGAAAACGCCCGACTGCGCGAAGAGCTTGAGCGGGAGCGCGACTACCTGCGCGAGGAAGTGCAGGTGTCGATGAATTTCGGCCGCATCATCGGTGAGAGCCCGTCGCTGAAAAAGATGCTGGTGCGCCTGGAGGCGGTGGCACAGACTTCCGCCAGCGTGCTGATTCAGGGAGAGTCCGGCACCGGCAAGGAGCTGGTCGCGCATGTGATTCATGCGCGCAGTCCGCGCAGTTCCGGACCGCTGGTCAAGGTGAACTGTGCGTCGATTCCGCACGAACTGTTCGAGAGTGAGTTCTTCGGTCATGTCAAAGGCGCGTTCACCGGCGCGCATCGCGATCGCGTCGGGCGCTTCCAGCTGGCCGACGGTGGCACCATCTTTCTCGACGAGATTGGCGAGATCCCGATTTCGCTTCAGGCCAAGCTGCTGCGGGTGCTGCAGGAGAGCGAGTACGAGCGTGTCGGTGACGATGCGACGCACGCTGTCGATGTGCGCGTGATAGCCGCGACGAATCGTGATCTGGAGCGGCTGGTCGAAGAGGGCAACTTCCGCGAAGACCTCTACTACCGCCTGAGCGTCTTCCCGATCGAAGTGCCGCCACTGCGCGACCGGGGTGAGGACGTCGTGCAGATTGCCAGTCACTTTCTCGAGCGTATCTGCCTGGATTTCGGCCATCGGCCGCTGACCCTGTCGCGGCAGCAGGCGGCGCTTCTGAAACGCTACGACTGGCCCGGCAACGTGCGCGAGCTGAAAAACGTCATCGAACGCGCCGTCATCCTGTCGCGTGGCAAGGTGTTGCGCCTGGACCTGGCCATGACGGACATCCTCAATCCCGTGCGCGCGAGCGACGCCGACGAAACCAGCAGCGGTCGTGCGGTGTTGACTGAGGCCGAACTGAGGGAGCTGGAGCGCGAGAACATGCTTGCCGCGTTGCGTATGAGCGACTGGCGCGTATCCGGGCCCGAAGGTGCAGCGCGAATGCTTGGTATAAAACCAACGACCTTCGCCGATCGGATGAAGAAATTCCGGCTCAGCCGCCCTCGTCAGAGCGTGGCCTGAGGCGGCACCGGGCCGGCTTTTCTCAAAGGCTTGCGAGTGCTTCCGAGAATCTGCTATACGTTGTTCATCTAAGCTTTCGTGACCGATAGTACCCGCCACCTTCTGCGACGTGCCACAACAGCAACAACAGAGGCAGTCTGAATGACAACCGTCACCGAGCGCTTTGAAGGCGCGGTTTTCACCCTGGTCGGCGATGGGCCGGTCAAGCAGCGACTGGCCCAGGCCTACGCAGACCATCTGGCGGGTGTGCGCAGCGACGATCTCCCGGCACCGGTCAGCGAGGCGTTCTCCGATCTGAGGTCCGCGCTGGAACGCGTCGGCCCCTGTGGCAATGAAACCCGTGCCGAAGCCAGCGTCCGCAAGATGTCCTACCACGAGGCCGGTGTACACGCCGGCACGGTTTTCCGGATCTTTCGCGAACTGGCGCGGGTAACGGCCCGCGGTGAATCGGTGAAGGAGTCCCTCAGGGTTGTCGACAGCGTGGCGGACCACGACCACGACCACGATGCCACGCCACGCTATCTCGCCGCCCGCAACGGTTGAGCCGTCCTTAGCGTTGAGCGGCCCGCAACGGTTGAAAACAAATCAGTCATAGGTTTCAGCAGGCCCCGCCGCGGCCTGCTCCGGGCTGTGCGCCCCGGACCATCGGGCCTTCCGGGCTGAAGAAATCGATTTCGGGAACGTTGCGACGGTTCGTGGCTGCGAACTGCATCACTTATCGGGCAGGGCTCCTGCGGCAGGATAGGCCTGATGCAACCGCCTCGATCCGCACCCATGACCGACTCTCCATCCGACGACAGGGGCCAGGCGCCGAATCCGACGTGGGATCGCTATGCCCCCTATGGCCGCCTCGTACGCATGCTGCTACCCAGCGCGACCACCACCGCACTGTATGACAGCCGGGCAGAGCTGCTGTGGTGCTCCGACGACTGCGAGCGCCTTGATCTTCGCGAGCTGATCGAGGACCTTCGGTTGCGGTCCGACTCTGCCGCACAGTCGACCCTGTCGATGTCCGGCGGCGCCGATTCGCTGGCAAGCGGCGCGAGCGTTTTCGTCCAGCCCGTGCCGGGAGCTGACAACAGGCCCGCGGGCTGGATCATCGTCGAGCTGGCAGCCGGACGCTCCGGTACCGCGGCGCCATCACTGACCGCCAGCCTGCTGCAACCGGTGGCGCAGTGTCTGGCCAACGCACAGGCCGTCGAAACCCGACATCCCGCTGGCGCCGATGGGGATGCCGATCACCCGGACGACACCCGCGGCGCTTCCGTGCGCGACGCGCAGGGCCTTGAGCTGCTGCTGGCCGTTGAAGGCGATTCCAGTGACGCGCCGAGCCTGGACAAACTGTTGCGACACTGCGTCGAGCGGCTGGACTGTGTCTGCGCAGCCATCTCGATTCCTGATTTGGGCCTGTCGCTGGCGGCCCGGTCGACGCCATCCGATGGCGACGAACCCGTCATGGAAGCGACGCATCGTCACCTGCTCGCCTGGGCACAGCTGAACAATCGCCCGATGATGGTCAACAGCGTTGATTCATCAGGTGCCAACCCCGGGCAGAAAATTCTTGCCGTGCCGGTTCGCGACGGCGGTCAGCGCGTCAACGGCGTGATCGCCCTGTTTCGTTCGCCAATGGCGCGTGATTTCTCGATCGTCGAGCAACGCATTCTCGACGTGGTTGCACGCCGGGTACAGTCGGCGCTGGCGCACGAACACGATGCTCTGACCGGAGCCCTGTGCCGTAGGGAGTTCGAGCGCCGCGCCACGGCGCTGCTGCGTACAGCCGGTGACACGCCCCTGGCATTGCTGTTTCTGGATGTTGATCGCCTGCTCGCGGTCAACGACGCGTTCGGCCTGACGGCCGGCGACGAGGTACTGCAAAGAGTGTGCGGCGTCATCACCGCGCGCGTTTCGCGTCAGGATCCGGTGAGCCGCCTGTACGCCGACCGGTTCGCGGTGCTGCTCAACGACTGCCCACCGGACGCGGCGCATGAACTGGCAGCGGAAATTGTTACCACGGTTGCCAGGTTGGGCTATGTGCACCAGGGTGAATCGGTTCCGCTGACTTTGAGCGCCGGGATAGCGGCTATCCGACGCAACGAACCGGTTACGGCGGCCCTCGCCAGAGCGGAGCTGGCTTGCAAGCGGGCCAGGCAGGCTGGCGGCAATACCGTCAAGGTATTCGCCGACACTCCGGGACAGCAGAGCGCCGCGTTGCGCCGCGATCTGATCGCGCGCGAACTCGAACAGGCCTTCGCGGCGCGGCGATTCGAGCTCGTGGCGCAGCCGGTGGTGTCCCTGCTGTCCGGTGGACGACGCGGCCCGGGTGATGAAGTGCTGCTGCGCCTGCGCGAGTCGTCCGGCGCCCTGACTGCCGCCGATCGGTTCATTGCAGCGGCAACCAGCAGTGGCCTGATCGCCGCGCTGGACCGCTGGGTGCTGATGCGCGTGCTGTCCGCGCTTGAACATTGCGCCGGCAGGCCGGTCGATCGCGACGCGCCGTGGCCATCCGAGCGACGCGTAATGCTCAACGTGTCTGCGCCGAGCCTGAATGGCGGTGGTTACGCCGAGTTCGTACTGGCCCAACTGGCGGCGCACGGACTGCCTCCGCAATGCTTCTGTCTGGAAATCAGCGAAGCGGTGGCGCTGGGCAACCTGCAGCGAGCCGAGCAGGTGATGCGGCCGCTGGCCGAAGCCGGATGCGCCATCGTGCTGGACAACTTCGGAACCAGCCTCAGTGGCCTGGTCCAGCTCGCGCGTCTGCCAGTCAGTGTCGTGAAGCTGGACGGCAACCTGGTTCGCTCCGTGATCTCCGAACGGGGCGCCCGCTCGGTGCTCATGGGTACCGCCAGCGCCCTGACTTCGCTGGGCATTACCGCGGTAGCCGAACAGGTGGAGACTCCGGCGATCGCCGAAGCACTGGTGGAACTGGGCGTGGAGTTCGGCCAGGGCTTCCATCTCGGCAAACCCGTGCCCCTCTCGTTGCGCCTGCATGCCGACCGTGAAGCCGAACGCCTGGTGGATGGCGCCGCGCCACCAATGACCAACCCCGGGGTCGAGGTGCCCGCCGTCGGTCGCGCGGCCATGCTCTGAGGCATCAACGGCGGCTCAAGGCGGCGCGCCGGCGGCATGGGCGGGCCTCCCGTCACCATCTGTCATTCCCCCCGGGGTTTGTGCACACTCTCGCCATGCGCATATCAAGACTGTGTGCGATGCCCGCGCACCGGCTGCTGACCACGGTGCTTGCCGTTTTTCTGCTCGGCCCGCTGCCAGCGGTCGCCGACGGGCTGCCTGCCGCCATCGAACGCGTGCTGTCACGCCATCAGATCGCTCCGGCCAGTGTCAGCGTCGTGGTGCAGAACACAGGGGCGGACGAGCCTGTCATCAATCACCGTCCGGCGGTATCGCGCAATCCGGCCTCCGTAATGAAGCTCGTCACCACCTGGACGGCGCTGGAAATGCTCGGCCCCGCTTACAGCTGGCGAACCGAGGCCTACCTGCTGGGCGATCTCGAGCGGGGACGGCTGCGTGGCGATCTGGGTCTGAAGGGCTACGGCGATCCCTTCCTCGTGCTGGAAGAGTACTGGAAGCTGCTGCGGGCGCTGCGGCGACTGGGCGTCGTCGACATCGAGGGTGACCTGCTGCTGGATGCAAGCTATTTCGATGTGGTCGAACCGCCGCCGGGTGCCTTCGATGGTCAGCCATACCGTGCCTACAACGTGGTGCCCGGTGCGCTGCTGGTGAATTTCAACGCCGTACAGTTCCAGTTTCTGGTGGACCCGGGTGCCGGTGCCGTGCGTGTGGAACTGGATCCGCCGCTGCCCAATCTGGTGGTCGACAACCGCCTGCGTGTTGGCGACGGTGGCTGCGGCGGCTATCAGGCCGGTGTCGGCTTCCATGTGACCGACCCGGGTGCCGCCTCGCGTGTGCTGCTCGACGGGCAGTTTTCCCGACGCTGTGGCGGCTATGCCCTGACCCGCGCCGTACTCGACCATGACACGTACGCCTATGGACTGTTTCGCGCGCTCTGGGAGGAGTCCGGCGGCCGCCTTGAAGGAGGCCGGCGCAGCGGCGTGATCCCGGAAGGCCGCGAGCCGGCACTGGTGTGGCAGTCCCGACCGCTGGCCGAGGTCATCAGTTCGATCAACAAGTTCAGCAACAATGTGATGACACGTCAGCTGCTGTATACGCTGGGGGCCGAGCGCTTCGGCGCGCCGGGCACCCGCGCCGCCGGTGTGCGCGCCGTGCGCGAATTTCTGGACGAGCGCGGCATCGATACCACTGCACTGGTGATCGACAATGGCGCCGGCCTGTCACGCGATGAGCGGGCGTCGGCCGAGCTGCTGAACCGGGTGCTGCTTGCCGCGCATCAGAGCCGCTATGCAGCGGAGTTCCGGTCCTCGCTTTCGCTGGGCGGTCTCGACGGTACCACGAGACGACGATTCGTGGACGGCCTCGCCGCGGCCGATGATGGAGGTCTCCTGCATCTGAAGACGGGACGTCTCGATGAAGTCTCCGCCGTGGCCGGCTATGTGCGCACGCCACGCGGCGAGACCTACACGGTCGTCGTGATCGTCAATGCGGCCGATGTCCATCGCGGGCCGGGCGAGGCCATACAGGACGCCGTGCTCGACTGGGTCTACACTCAGCGCTGATTGCACACTATCCTTGCGGCGGCATGCACGTCGCCGCGACATGCACGCCCGTTCCCTGGTCATCCGGCGTAGAGATTCACCCGATGCTGTATCGATTCATACTGCTGCTGTTCGTCGCCGGCTTTGGCATGGCCGTGGCGGCGCAGGAGATCGCGTACGTCACCGACAGTCTTCAGCTGGGCCTGCATCGGGCGCAGGACACCAGCGATCAGGCCTTCGAGAATCTGCCCAGTGGCACGCGACTGGAAGTTCTGGAGCGGGCATCGAGCTACGCGCGGGTGCGTACGTCCGGTGGCCAGGAGGGCTGGGTGAGGACGGCGTTTCTGGTCAGTGAGGTTCCGGCCCGGTTCCGGATTGCGGAGATGGACACCGAGCTGGAGGGGCTGCGCACGGAACTGGCCCGCGCTCGCGCGGCACGCATCGTGGCGGAGGAAGAGACCGCGCGTCTGCGCCGACAGGTTGCCGATCACGCCGAGTCGCTGGGCTCCATGCGGGCGACGCTGTCGCGGCTCAGGACCGAGAACGCATCCCATGAGGCGCGTCTGGAGCGCTATCGGCGCAGTGTACCGCTGCATCTGGCGTTGGGCGGATTGCTGGTGGCGGCCGTCGCCGGTTTCGCTGGCGGTCTCTGGTGGCTGGATGCCCGCATCCGCCGTCGCCACGGCGGATTCAGGATCTACTGAGCGGGCGGGTTGGCGCTGCGTACGAGGGCGCCGCGACTCAATCGCCGCCGCGGCGCTGCATCGCGGCGCGGTGGCGACGAATCCGGCGCATCAGCCGATACAGCAGCAGCACTCCCAGAATGATCGCGTAAATGGCGGGCTCGACCACATCCAGCTTCGTCTGCCACCAGAAATGCACCACCGCCATGACGGCGATGGGGTAGATCAGCCAGTGCAGGCGCAGCCAGTTTTTCCCCAGACGGCGCTGCATCGCATTCGTCGATGTGATCGCCAGCGGCAGCATCAGCAATATGGCCAGAAAGCCCACGGTGATGTAGGGACGTTGTGTGAGATCCACGAGCAGTAAATCCCACGCCAGGCCCTGGTCGAGCGCGACATAGACGATCAGGTGCAGCACGGCATAGAAGAAGCAGAACAGCCCCAGCATGCGCCTGAGCCTGATCAGCCAGTGCTGGCCGGTGAGCTGGCGCGCCGGCGTAACGGCCAGCGTGATCAGCAGCAGGTTGAGCGAGGTCTTGCCCAGTGTGTGCAGCACCACTTCCACCGGGTTCGCGCCCAGCGTGCCGCCCATGCCCGTGGCGCGCATCACCAGCCAGATCAGTGGCGCAAGCGAGGCAAGCGCAACCAGTACCTTGATCAGGGCCAGACGGCCACCGGACATCGCGCTGCCGGCCGCCGGTCAGTAGTTGCGGACGAGGTCCAGCCCCGAGTACAGGCTGGCGACCTCCTCGGTATAGCCATTGAACATCAGTGTCGGGATGCGCGACGAAAACAGTCCACCGCCCAGCCGCCGCTCGCGCGCCTGGCTCCAGCGTGGATGGTCGACATCCGGATTCACATTGGCATAGAAGCCGTATTCACGAGGCGCCGCCATGTTCCAGCTCGTTTCCGGCTGGCGCGATGTGAACCGGATGCGCACGATGGACTTGATGCTCTTGAAGCCGTACTTCCACGGCACGATGAGACGCAGCGGTGCGCCGTTCTGATTCGGCAGTACGCGTCCGTACAAACCCACCGTCATCAGTGTGAGCGGGTGCATGGCTTCCTCGATGGTCAAACCTTCGCGGTATGGCCATTCCAGGTGCGGATAACGCTGGCCGGGCATCTGCTGTCGGTCCATCAGCGTGAAGAACTGCACGTACCGCGCGCGGGACGTGGGCTCGAAACGCCTCAGCAGATCGGCCAGGGGGAACCCCACCCACGGCACCACCATCGACCATGCTTCCACGCAACGAAAGCGGTAGACGCGTTCCTCCAGGGTATGCGGGGACAGTATGTCTTCCAGTGCGAACGTGCCGGTTCGTTCGGCTTCGCCATCGACCCGTACCGACCAGGGATCGGTGCGCAGCGTGTGGGCGTTGCGCGGCGGATCATCCTTGCCTGTGCCGAACTCGTAGAAGTTGCAGTACGTTGTGACGTCTTCGTAGGGCGTATGGCTGTCGGTGACAGCTGCGGAGCCGGGCCATGGCGCAAGGTCGGTGAAACGCCCGTCCGAGGGCAGCGCGGCCTCGGCGGAGCCCGACGGAGCCGCGAGTCCGGCCGGCAGCAGGCCCATGGCCATGGCGCCCTGAAGAATGCGCCGCCGGTCCAGAAAAGCCGATTCCGGTGTGATCTGGGAGGGTTTGATGTCGGATTTGCGCCGAATTCTAATGATCATGATCGTCGCTGCCTGATCGTCGTTACCATGGCCGTCTTCGAATTGGACCATCTGGACGGGCACGGGTTGCATGCCCTTCAGTCTGGCCCTGAATCAGGCCGGCATCCGGTATGCGGTACCCGCTACACTGTGCCATGGATGCAGTGACTTCGCTACAATCGTCCGTCTGTGGTCAATCTTTGGTGTTCGCGGGTGATCGTTGCGGCGACCCGCGGGCCGCGATCCGTTGCAACCCGCCTGGGGAGATTTCATGAAGCTGATTACCGCCGTGGTCAAGCCGTTCCGGCTGGATGATGTTCGCAACTCCCTCGCCGAAGTGGGTGTGCAGGGCATGACCGTCACCGAGGTCAAGGGATTCGGCCGGCAGCGGGGGCACACGGAGCTCTACCGCGGCGCCGAGTATGTGGTTGATTTCCTGCCCAAGGTAAAGGTGGAGGTGGCGGTCAGCGATGATCTGGTGGATCGCGTGATCGAGGCCATCATTGATGCGGCGAAAACCGGCAAGGTGGGCGATGGCAAGATCTTCGTGACCGAGCTCACCCAGGTCTATCGGATCCGCACCGGCGAAACCGGCGACCAGGCGATCTGACCCGGGTCATCCGAGCCCGGGTCATCGATCATCCGAGGGATACCGACGCGATGGGCGCCGGCTGTGGCGTTCAGGCTTCGTGCGCGGGACGTTCGCGGCCGGCGGGCAGGGTTATCGTGATTTCCAGTCCGCCGCCTTCGCGGTTGCGCGCATCGACCCGGCCGCCGTGCAGTTCCACGACCCTGGACGTAATCGCAAGCCCGATGCCCTGACTGTCCTGGCGGTGATCGCGACTGGAGTCGCCTCGATAGAACGGTTCGAAGATTCTGGTGAGTTCCTCGCCAGGCACGCCCGGTCCGCGGTCACTGACATACAGAACCAGCTGATCTCCGTCTCCGGGTTTCAGTACGACCTCGATGGGTTTGTCCGGATTGCCGTAACACAGCGCGTTGCGCACCACGTTCTCCACGGCACTCTGCAGCGCCTCACGTTCACCGAGAATTTTTGGCGTCGGCGTGGCCGAGAAGCTCAGTTTCGCTTCCGGGTGTTCGTAGCGGGCGTCGTCCACCACTTCACGGACCAGGTCCTCGAAACTGAACTCCTCGCGCATCGGTTCGGCCCGGGTGCGAAGCCGTGACAGCGTCATCACCTGACCGACGAGATGGTTGAGCCGGTCCGATTCCTGTTCGATTCGCTGCAGGCTGGGTTGCAGTTCGTCGCTGGCACGACGCTGCGCCAGCGCCAGCGCCACACGGATGCGTGCCAGCGGCGACCGCAGCTCATGTGACACGTCCCGGAGCAGGGTTTCCTTGTCGTTGACCAGCTGCTGCAGACGTTCGGCCATGGTGTCGAAGTCGCTGGCAAGTTTGCCCAGTTCGTCCTTGCGGCGGGTGGAGCGTGGTCCGACGCGGGTGTGGAGTGCACCGGCCGCCAGTGCGCGGCTGGCACGTTGCAGGCGCACGATCGGCGACGACAGATACAGCGCCAGCAGCAGCGACATGCCCGCGCCGGTTACGACCGAGATGATCAGCACCGCCATCTGCGTGCGCGGCCAGGTGAGGATGCCGAGCACCGTGATCGGCGCGCGCGAGAACAGCAGGCGGTAGGTCTCGCCGCCGGGTCCGGTGAGCTGCGGCAGCTCCGGTCGCGGGAAGCTCGACCACGGGCGGCCCATCGGCGGCTGCGGTGGGCGTGTGTTCAGCAGCAGTGCGATTTCCCAGGGCCTGGCGCGGCCCAGCAGCTCGTTGTTGAAGTCATCGATGATCAGCAGCACCACGCCCGGCGCCGGACGCGGATTGTTCGCCACCCAGCCACGCAGCCCGGGACGTCCACCCACCGCAAGCGCCTCGGCGGCTTCCTGAATGATGCGATCGCGGCCACTGACGTTCACGTTCTCGAACGCACGGTCGGCGAGGCGGAAGCTCACATACACGGTGCCGACCATCGCGAGCGTCATCGCGATGCTGAAGGAGACGAAGATTTTCCAGAACAGACCCATGGTACGACCCTCCCGCGGGACGTCAGTCCTCGGGCGGCAGCAGCACATAGCCGCTGCCCCGCACGCTGCGTATCGTCAGGCCTTCGTCATTCGTACCGCCCACCTTCTTGCGCAGGTTGCTGATGTGGGTGTCCAGGCTGCGATCGTCGGGCAGCAGCTGGCGCCCGAGGGCAGCCCTGGTCAGTGCTTCACGTGAGACGACGTCGCCCGGTGCACGCATCAGCGTAGCGAGGATCACGAACTCGGCGTTGGTCAGCCGTAGAGGCTGGTCGTTGAGAAACGCCTCACGGCGGCGAAGGTTCGCCGTGAGCGGTCCGACCACTATTTCGGTCTGCCCCTCGTGTTCATTCTCGATGGTGCGCCGCAGGATCGCCTTGATGCGCGCCAGCAGCTCGCGCGGATTGAAGGGTTTGGCGAGGTAGTCGTCGGCGCCCATCTCCAGGCCGACGATGCGGTCCACGTCATCACCGCGCGCCGTCAGCATCAGAATCGGCGTTTGTGAACCGGACTCGCGCAGCTGGCGCAGCACCTCGAAGCCCGACAGCCCCGGCAGCATCACGTCGAGGACGATCAGGTCATAGTGCTGATTGCGTGCGTCACGCAATCCCTGACTGCCGGAGGCAACAGTGGTCAGCTGCAGACCTTCCGGCTCCAGATACTCCTGGAGCATCTCGGTCAGACCCACGTCGTCGTCTATCATCAATACCTGATTGGCTGCCGTCACAGTATGTCTCTTTGCATCCGTCCCTGAATTACGAACGGGCGCCCGTCTCCGACGGACGCCGTCACTGCCGGACGGCGCTGCTGAAATCCCCGTTGCGGCATCGCCGCCGAAGTCTCCGCGGCGCGTGCCGTTCTCCCTGGAGCGCCGCCCCCCGGCGCCCAGCAATGAACTTGCCACAACCCTGCCCCCCGACATAGTGCTGATTCCGTAAATGACCATCCCGCTTGAGAAAAATTCACACTGCCTACGCCCCTGCATGGGACGCTCGGGCAGATGGCAGCGAGTGGGGCCGGGCAGGCCGGATCAGTTCGGAACGTCGTCCGGCTGGTAGCGGAAGTTGAAACGCAGGGCAAGGTCCTCCACCGCTACGACCGCTCCGTCAACGATGTGCGGACGGAGCCTCTTGCGTGTCACCGCGCGGACGATGTCGTCATCCTTGAAGCCCGGGGGATTGGAATCGACCACCTCGACATTGCGTGGACGACCGAGTTCATCGAGGTCGAATCGCAGCTGGACATAGCCGGTGACGGCATTCTCGGCATAGCTCATGCCGCGCTGACTGACCGGCTGGCTCAGGACGAACTGCAGTCCGCCGAACCACTGTTCGCGCAACGCGTCGCCATTCTCCAGGTTGCCCAGAAGCTCCCAGGCCTGTACGTACTGCCCCGAGCCGTCGCGGTCGCCGCCAGGTCCGACGAACGCCGTCTGCCAGTCACCGAAGTCCCTGAGCAGCTCGGCCATCACAAGGCGATCGACATTTTCCTGCGACTGTGCCAGATCCATCGCCTGCGCCAGTGCCTGTGCACCCTGGGGAGCACCGATTCGCTGCGCGCGAAAACTGTTGGCGGTTTCGCGCAGCGGTCTCACCAGATGAATGCTGTTGCGCCCGAAGTTCTGCCGGATCAGCGTTGTCGCGCGGGTGTACTGATCTCTTTCCTTCATGAAGTTGTTCACCTGGCGCAGCCAGCGGGCATAGCCGTACAGCGCATCCAGATACTCCAGCGAATCCTCGCCGTGGATGCGCTGGATCAGATTCAATGCCGCCTGCTGCTGTTCTTCGGCTTCTTCAAGTCGGTTCAGCTGCAGCAGCGATGCGCTGACCCTGTCGATGATGTCCACCTGGTCCGTATTGAGCAGACCGAATACGCGTCGATTGACGTTGCGGGCTTCGGTATATATCGAGACCGCGTTGGCGAACAGGCGTGCGTAGTAGTAGTTGTCGCCGAGCGCGAGCAGCGGGTCGAGCAGCGATTCACCGTACGGCCCTTCGATCTCGCGAAAGATCTCGATGGCCAGCAGATAGTTCAGCTCGGCATCGTCGAACAGGCGTGCGCCGTACTGCGCGTTCGCGAGCCGGTAGTGGGCGGTCGCGGTTTCGCGATGCCGCTCGCCGAATTCCTGCACTGTCAGTTCCAGCATCTGTTCGCCGACAGGGAGGGCTTCCTCGAAACGCTCGCTGCGCAAGAGGCTGTCGAACTCAATGAAAGCGTCCAGTCGGGAAACGCGCGTCTGCGGTGGTCCGAATTCTTCCGGCCGTTCGGCGGCGGGTTCGGCGGACTCGACGACGAAGCCGGAGTCCAGTGCCGCCGTGGGCGGAATCCCGTCGGCATTCTGCGCGAAGGCGGGAAAGGCGCAGAGGGTGAGTGCCAGTGGCAATGCGCCGCAGCGAACGCCGCAGCCGCGCTGCGGTCCTGGGTGTGAGGCCCGGGAAGAGTATTGCGCCATAGGGACGGATTCTACCCGAGTTGGCGGCGGCGAACAGTGGGATGATCGGGCCGGCGGGATGTTGCGTCCAGAGGCCGCCGGAAACGGCGCTTTTGGTGGAAAAGTGACCACCGCCCGGCGGGAGGGATCGGCAGATGTGACGTGGGTCACCGTATTGTGGCCGCGCCTGCGGCAATTTGGCCGCCATGGCCCGGCACCTGTCTGACCGGGTGGCTGAACCCCAATGCAGGACATGCAGCAGAATACTCACAGCAAGGCTGATACACAGGCCGATATCCCCAGGATCGACGGTGTCGACGTGACGCGGCTGCGCGAGCGTCTGGCTGGTCAGCTGGCTGATTGGGGCGCGGAATTTTCCTTCGTGCTGGAGGCGCTGCAAGGCGCACAGCGCGAGCTCGATGAACGTGATGGGCACATCGCCGAGCTCGGTGCCCGGCTCGCCACCGCTGAGCAGCAGGCGCAGGACAACAGCGAGATCGAACGTCTCACCGTGGAGCTGGCCGCTCTGGAAACCGAGCTGGCCGACCGCGACGAACAGCTGCGGTCGCTGCGGGAACAGAACGATCAGCTGCATGAACAGCTCGATTCGGCGGCAGAGACGAAAGCCGAGCTTCAGCACCGGGAAGCCGAGATCGCCCGTATCCGCCGCCAGAAGAAGCAGGCTGACGATCAGGTGGCGGAGCTGCTGGAAGAGCTGCGCAGTCTGCGTGAATCCACGCATGAGGATGCCAGCAACGAGGCGGCCGAGATCGCGGCACTGCGTGCCGAACTCGACGCTCGCAAGACGCTGATCAAGAGTCTGCGCGCCGACGCCGAGCGCGTGGGTGCGCTCGATACACTGCTGGAAGAAAAGAACACCATCGTCCAGACGCTGGAGGAATCGCTGAACCGCCAGTCGGAAACGATGGCCGAACTCAGGCGGAACGCCGAATTCTGGAAGAACAAGTACCGTGGCTCGCAGGGCGACCATGGATCGACGACGACCATCACGTCCCGCCGACCCGACCCCGCACAGGTGTCGCGAATGCTGGAGGCCGCCGGTGGCGAGGACGTCGGTGACCGCACCATCGCGATCGATATGCGTCAGGCGCTGCTCGAAGCGCGGCGCGTATCCGGCAACACGCCCCGTAAACCCTGAGTCCCCGCAAACCCTGAGCAGCCGATTCCCGCGCTGCGGATCCGTCAACCCGGTCCGTCAACCCGATTCGTCAACTGACCGCGGCCGGGGTTGCTAGAATGCCGCTCATGGCGTTCAGGATCGGGGAGAAACACAACATGCTGATTCACAGGCTGACCAGGAGTGTCCTGGCCGCACTCGCCGTCGCGCTGCTGGTGCCGGTTGTCGCGACAGCGCATCACTCCGCGGTGAGATTCGACCTGACGATTCGCGACCAGACCGTCACCGGCATCGTCAGGGAATTCACCGTTCGCAATCCGCACACCAGAATCGTGCTGGAAATCACCGACGACAACGGTACGCGCGAGATCGAGTATGAAGGTCACAGTCGCAACAACTACTATCGCTCCGGATGGCGTCCGGAACTGATCGAGATGGGCGACGAAATCACACTGACGGTTGCGCCTACCGTCGATGGCAGTGACGGTGGCTACGTGCTCGGTGTGAAAACGGTGGACGGCACCGAATTCTGAGCTCGTGGCCCGGCGACCATGCAACCGTGCCAGCCGCCGCCCGGACGCACGGTCGGGCCGTTGCCGGTCCCGCATGGCGTCGCTGCTGCGTGGCAGCCTGTTGTTCGCCACCGCGATCGTCGTCGGCTGCGCCTCCGGTCCGCAATCACCCCGCGCCCCGTATGCAATGCCGGAGGCCGTTGTGGCGCAGGCTCCGCACGCGGCTGCGCCGTTTCATGTACTGCCGGACTGGTCCTGGGCCGGCACACTGACGGCTGAACCGCCGTCATCCTCGCTGCGCGCGATCCGTCCCGGGGCAACACTGGGTCTGCACGATGCAGCCCGGTTTCGCGTTGCCACCGGGGCCTGCCGGGACTGCGATCTGCCTGCCGCGGTGCTGTGGCACTTCGACAGCGAGCTGATTGCCGTACCGGATTCGGCATCGGCGCGCATCCGTTTCGACGACCCGCCTGTCAGCGTTTCGCCAACCGGCCGTTCCGAGGCGGTTCCGGCGGTGATCTGGCTGGGTGCGCCGGATCGGATCACCGGTGCCCGTCTGGACGCGGAAGGTGCCGCGCTGCAGTGGGACGGCGGCTCGCTGGCGCTGCGGGTGCCGCCGCCACTGCCGTCCAATCGCTCCTATATCGACGCATCGACCAGCGAGTTTCTGTCCGGCAGGCCGCTGACCGTCCGTGGCGCCTGGGTCGCGTCGGATCCGGTGCGCGCGGAGGCAGGGCCTGCCTTCGTGGCGCGGTCGTTGTGGCCCGAGGACTGGCGCCTGGACACGAGCGCAATGACACTGGCGCCGCTGCGGGAACGCGAAACGCTGGGAACGCTGATCGAGGCAATGGACAGTGGCGGCGGCCCGCTGTCCACACGCCTGCTCTGGGAGCGCAACCCCGGGCAGCAGCGCAACTGGGCGGGTCGTCCGGTACTGGCATTCATTCTCAGCGGCGCACAGGGCGATGACGACGGCTCGCGCGGCGGACATCTGGGTGTGGCCAGCGGCTACGTAGGCCCTCAGGGCCAGTGGGACCACTGGCTGGTCGAGAACTTTTATCCGGTGGACGACCCGAATGCCAAAGGCATCATTCCTGCCTCGGTTCCCGCCGACAAATATCTGACCGATGTGAACAGCGGGCAGCTCTATTATCGGCCGTCGTACATGCTGGTGGTGGTGCTGCGCGAACCGCGCGTCGCCGGTTTCGTGCATCAGGCCCTGCATGCGAATCTGCTGCGCCTGTACTGCCGCGACAACATCTACCGGCGCGGACGCAACAACAGCACCGCGATGACCATGGATCCGCTGCGTGACATGGGCTGGCGTATCCCAACCGTCGGCCCCAGCAGCAGGATACTCGGCTGGATGCTGGCGCCGATCATGGCGCTGGCGGCGCGCGACATCTCGATGGGTCGCGAGCTGGCCGGCGCGCTGTCGACAGAACGGTCCCGGCTGCTGCCACGGGTGGCCTTCGAGCTCGCCGGACATGACCTGCTTGCCCTGATCGCGGCGGACATGGCGTCGCAGTCGACGCCCGATACCGACGTGGCGCAGGGATCGTCACCGTCGGCGCGAGCGGCGCGATCACCCGCAGTGACACTGACGCCGTTCGAGCAGATGCTGGCCGAAGACGTCGAGGCGCTGGTGTTTATCCGGTTGCCGCAGATTCCGTCGTCGCGTCGATTCGGCAGCTTTCCGGAGCGTTCGATGCTGACCTTCGGCGCCACGGTGGTCGCGAAGCCGGGGCCACTCGAAGCGGCGCCCGAGACGACGCCCCGTCCCTTTCCATCCGGGTTGCTTCTAAGCTGCGCTGACCACTGATCCGACGAGCCGCTTTCTGCTGCCGTGCTGCTCAAGCGGGGGCGAGGTTGGCATCGGCAGCCCGCTCAGCCTGTTCCTTATGGATATTCGTTCTGATCTCGCGACTTTCCGTTCCTTCGAATCATCGCTGCGCAGGCGCAGGAACGTGGTTTCGATGTTCAATGCGGCGGCTCGACTCATCAGTCTGGCGTACGATTCCGGCACCGTAACGAACCCGCTGCCCGGGGTACTCCGTCGGCGTGGCTCGGGCCGGCCACGCTACTCACTGAACACCCCGCAGCTGCGCGGCCCGCGCCACGCGTTGTACGGCGAGGATGAACGCCCCTTCACGCAGCGTGCAGTCGTGCTCGCGCGCGACATCGGCCACGCTCCGGAAAGCCTTGCGCATCACCTTGTCCAGACGTTCCCTTGTGGTGTCCAGTTCCCAGTGCAGGTACTGCATGTTCTGCACCCACTCGAAATAGGAGCAGGTGACGCCGCCCGCATTCGCCAGAATGTCGGGCACCACCGGTATCTCCCGCTCGCAGAGAATCCTGTCGGCGTTTGGCGTGGTGGGCATGTTCGCTGCTTCCACCACCAGTGCGCAGCGAAGATCTGCCGCGTTGTCGGCATTGATCACGCCACCAATCGCCGCCGGCATCAATACGTCACACTCCATGCACAGCAGCCTCTCGTTGTCGACGTGATCCACGCCATCGAAATCGGCGAGCTTTCCGTCATCGGCCACATGTGCGCGCAGTTTGTCGATGTCGAGACCTTCGGGGTCGTGAATGCCGGTGTTGTGATCGGATACGGCGATGACCTTGGCTCCGGCTTCGTGCAGAAAACTCGCGGCGAACGAGCCTACATTGCCGAAGCCCTGTATCACCACTCTGGCGTCGGCCAGATCACGATCCAGCAGCTTCAGCGCCTGCTCGGTGATCACGCGGCAGCCGCGGCCGGTGGCCTCTTCGCGGCCGGCGGCGCCGAACAGATCCATGGGTTTGCCGGTCACCACGCCCGGACTGAAGCCGTGGAATTTCTCGTACTCGCTCATGATCCACGCCATCTCGCGCGGACCGGTATTCAGATCGGGCGCCGGGATGTCCTCGGTGGGACCAATGACTTCGCGAATCCCCTGCACGAACTTGCGGGTGATGCGTTCGATCTCGGCTTCGCTGTAGTCGTCGGGATCCAGACAGATGCCTCCCTTCGCGCCGCCGAAAGGCACGTCGACCACGGCCGTCTTCCAGGTCATCAGTGAGGCAAGCGCGGCGGAGTAGTCGGCATCCATGCCGCTATGGAAGCGCAGGCCGCCTTTGTACGGCCCGCGTGCATTGTTGTGCTGTACGCGAAACCCGCTGAAGTGCGTGATATCGCCGTTGTCCAGCTCCACCTGCACGGTGGCGTGCACCTCACGTTGCGGCAGCTTCAGAAGTGCCTGCCGCTTCTCGGGAATATCGAGCGTGCGCATTGCGCGCGTGAGAAATTCATTCGTGGCTTCCAGTGCATGCATGCATAGAACCTAGCATGCGCGTCACGCCAGGCCAAATCCGGCCATCCGTATCGTCGGGTAGCCGGTCGTTTCGCTCTGGCGCGTCCACCTCCCGCCCGGCCATCTCGAGGCGATCGGGTCGCGGCCTGATCGCGGCCGCGGCTTCGAAGATCGTGACCGGGCGGGCGCCGGGCCCGCGCTACCGATCGGGGCTCGCTACAGACGGACGATCTGTGGCTTCAGAGAGTAGCAGAACGCGAGTACGTCCTTCTGGGACTCCTCGTCGATGCCGTGCTGCCGCAGGCCCGCCATGATGTCGTCGAGCACGGCGAGAAATTCGTCACCGCTGATGTTCATGCCGGTATGCGCTTCGACCATGGACTTTCCCTTGTAAGAGACCGGCCCTCCGGCGCTTTCCGAGAAGAAATCCACGACATGCTGAAACACCGCTTCAAAGCGTGCCGGATCTTTGGCCAGCGGTTCGTAACGCTTCTGGATGACAGGGTTGTTCAGATGATTTTCGATGACCGTCCGCGTGAGATTGCGAAGACCGTCGTTGCCGCCGAGGCGCTCAAAGAGACTGGTGGACATTGGTTCTTCCTCCGTGGGTTGCCTGGAACTCGGGATACGCTGCGCATCCCGTCTTGTAGGCGTGAGAAAACTTGTCACGCTGGTACATGCCAGCCCAGAATCGGGTCGATGAGCGATGCGGTGAACGGGAACGAGCGGGTGGCGAGTATCGAGACGGCGTTGCAGGCGGGCGATTTCGCACGCGCTCAGACGCTACTGGCAACCTGGGACGGCCCAACGACACCCCGACTCCTCGACCTGCGCGGGAAGGCTGCGTACGGGGTCGGCGAGCTGGAGGCCTGCCTGACGGCTTACGAGGAATTGCACCGGTTGCATCTCGACGCGGGTCGCACGGAGGAGGCGGCACAGGCGGCCGTCATCGTGGGCATGTACCTGATGATGGACACGGGCCTGATGGCGACGGTTCGTGCCTGGCTCGGTCGCGCCCGTTCGCTGCTGCGGGACGCACCCGACAGCGCAGTCTGGGCGTGGCTGTCGGCAGTCGGTGCCTACGAGCGCCTGATGTGTGGCGACATGGCGGGTGTCAGTGCATGTGCGCAGCGTGCCATCGATCTTGGCGTGCATCATGGCATGCAGCCGCCGGTCATCATCGGTCGCGTGGCTCTCGGACGTGTTTACATCCACGACGGTCGGGTCGACGAGGGTCTGGCCATGCTGGATGATGTCGCGCTTGATCTCACCTCGGGTGGTCTCGATGCGATGACGTCGGGCCAGATGTGGTGCGAGCTGATTTGCGCGATGCAGTGGGTGGGGCAGCCCGACCGGGCCGAAGAGTGGACCGAGGCGATGGAACGCTGGCGCCAGGGTGCGGCTTTTGGGGGACTCAACGGTCGATGCCGCGTGCACCGCGCCGAGATCATGCGTATGCGCGGCCCCTGTGATGCGGCAGAGCAGGAGGCGCTGCTGGCCTGCGAGGAACTCCGGCCGTGGATGCGCCGCGAGTTCGGCTGGCCGCTGACAGAGCTGGGTAATGTGCGGCTGCAGAAGGGCGATTTCGCCGGTGCCGAGGAGGCGTTTCTGGCCGCTCACGCTAACGCCTGGTCGCCCCAGCCGGGTCTGGCGCTGCTGAGGTTGGCGCAAGGGAGGGCGGAAGAAGCCTGGTCGATGATCGAGGAGGCTCTCACGCACCCCTACGCCGTCCCGTCGAAGGAATATCCGCCATCGGGCGCGTTGCGGCGCGCTCCGTTGGTCGAAGCGAAGGTGCGGATCGCGATTGCCACGGGTCGGATTGATGCGGCCAGGCTGGCCGCCGAAGAGCTGTCGCAGACCGCGGCGATCTATCGGAGCCGCACCATGCGGAACGCGGCCGTGGCTGCGCATGCACGTATCCTGGCCGCGGCGGGTCAGCCGGCCGAAGCGTTGCCCGACCTTACCGCTGCAATGCTCGAATGGGTCGATCTGCGAATGCCTTTCGAAGCTGCGATGCTGCGTGTCGAGCTCGCAGCGGCATGCCGTGAAGCCGGAAACGCGGACAGCGCTGAGCGTGAGCTGACGGCGGCATGCCGGATGTTCGAAGACCTCGGTGCGCGACACTGGATGGAGCAGGCTCGCAGGGATGCACGACCAGTGAACGAAGCCGCCGCGGCAGCCGTTTCCTCGACGAAGCATGCAGACGCGATCAGGTGTGTGGTGAGGTCCGATGCCGATGCCGGCGCGAACCGCTGTTCATTCCGGCTGGTGGGTGACATGCGCACCGTGCGTTTCGCCGGACGCGAAATGCACCTGAAGGATCTCAAGGGCATGCGGTACATCGAGCGACTGCTTCGCGAACCAGGTCGGGAGTTTCATGCGCTTGATCTGGTGGAGGTCGAGCGCGGCGCGCTGCCGGTCGCCTACGCCCGGGAATTCGGTGCGACCTAGGGCGTAGGCGGACAGGCCGGTCTTGAAGTCTTTGATGCCACGGCACGAGAGGCCTACCGCCGTCGGCTGGCCGAGGTGGAAGCAGATATCGCGGACGCTGAAGCGAACAATGACCTCGGCCGCGCTGAACTGGCGCGCGCGGACCGCGAGTTTCTGGTAGACGAGCTCGCGCGGGGTGTGGGCCTGGGTGGTCGCGCACGCAGCATCGGCGGTGGCGCGGAGCGCGCCCGTACCGCCGTGACCCGCTCGATACGCTACGCGCTCGACCGCATTGCCAGACACCACCCGCTGTTGGCCGAACACCTGCGCCACGCTATCCGCACTGGTACCTACTGCAGTTACGAACCGGACCCGCTGTCAGGTGTGTACTGGGAGTGACACCGCCCACGATCATCTCAACGCGCTCCTGGAAGACTGTGTAGTACCTGCCGCCGCTTTGCACGTTGAGTAAGTCGTCGTGCCGTTGCGTTAGCATGCTCGCGTTCTCCGGCGGAGCCGGGCACAGCCCCACGACATCCTCAGGCACGGCTCTGGGTTTGGCCTGCGGGCACTATCGCGCTTCAGTGCCCGGCCACCGGTTATCGCGACTTCCGATGCGCTTCGAAGAAGCGGAAGATGTGCGGCATGCTTTCCGTGAACGGCCCGTGATCGCCACCCGGAATTTCGATGTACTCATGCACGAGATCCATCGCTTCGAGCGAAGCGGCCCAATTCCGGGTGTTGGCGGCCGGCACCACGGTATCCGCATCACCCTGCGTGATCATGACCGGGATGGCTGCATCCTTCAGCGGCTGCAGAATCTCGTCCCGATTGCGCTCCATCATGAACGCGGCGGGTGCAATGGCAGCGATCGCGGCCCATTCGGAAGCGTGCTTCTGCCCGAGAAACAGCGCTCCGGCACCGCCCATGGAGTGGCCCATCAGATAGATACGGGTGTCATCAACATTAAACTCCTCCCGCGTCATCTGAAGCACGTTCATGACGTCCTTCTCGCTGAGTTCGGCAAGATTGGGCGGTTCGATCGGCTGATTGCCGAAGGAAATCGGCGGTGAACCGTACCAGCCGGTGACGTTGTAACCGAGCGGACCAACAACGATGTAGCCGCCTTCCTCGGCGAGATCGATCAGTCGGTCGCGAACGAGGAAGTTGCCGTCGCCGCCCATCCCGTGCAAGGCGACGATCAGCGGATTCTCTTTGTCATCGGCAACCTTTGATGACACGAACAGCACATAGGGCAATTCCTCGTTCGTGTCCTCGAAGAGATACGTGCGCTGCTCGGTGCGCGGATCCGGCTCGATAGTCATCGGCATACGCGGCCCGTTGGCGGGCGGCTGGGCGGCGGCCGACCCGGCGATGAGCAGAGCCATTGCCAGAGCGATACCGGCGGGTACGTACCTGTTGATCAAGTTCATGTCATTCATCCTGTTTGCAATTTTCCGGCGGAAACTGAATTCGAAACGACTGCCGGCCCGCGGCAACCACGAACTGAACCCACGCAGCTTCGATCAGCGCAGCGAGCGTGAGGCAATCTCCCAGTTCGGATCCCGGCAGATGCCGCAGTCGTCACCGAGAAAGTAGCCGCGGCCACTTTCACTGGTATCACCCAACAGCTGCCACTTCAGCCAGGCGACGGCCGCGATGCCGTAAGGTCCGCCGTTGTCCTGAAAGTACGTGCCGCCGTGGCCGACGGACGGATACACACCATGGAAGACCGGCACGTGCGCGGGCAGGCTCTCGAAGTCGCGCCTGCCGTTCGCATATGCGATGTCGGATTCACCGCCCGTCACGATGATCACCGAGCCGTGGATACCGTTGTAGAGATCTTCGTCGGGCGTGAACAGACCGCTGTTCCAAATGCCGACGGTGGACACACGCGGATCGTCGGATGCGCCGTAGGACATCAGGCCTCCGCAGGACATGCCCATCGCCGCAACGCCGGCCACATCGACCTTGCGGTAAAACCGGCTGTCCGCCCTTGCAGTTTCCGCTTCCAGCCAGTTGATGGCCGCGATCAGGTTCGTGCCGTTGACCATTGCGTTGCCGGTGCCGGGGGCCGGCTGGCCAGGTGCGCGACCGCCCTCCCGAGGCGGACCGCCGGGACCGCCCAGACCTCCCGGACCGGCACCGACAGCCCCGGGGGGGCCGTCGGCGATGACTACGAAGCCATACGACGCAATCTCGGAGAGAAAGTCCGGGAACATCAGGCCGTTTCTGGCGCAGCCGCCGTTGCCCCAGACCAGCACCGGATGGCTGTCCATCGTCAGTTCAGCCGGCCGGTAAATCGTGTGCATGGCAAGGTCAGGGTGGTGTTCGACTGTGACCGCAAACGGTCCGGTAGGCGGCGCGCCCATCAGCCGCACATCGACGACTGTCAGCTCCGTGACATCACTGGAACCATCCTGAGCCGACACGGCCATCGCCAGGGCGCCGGCGCAGGCTGCCAGCGCGAGCGTCGCAGCCGGCCGCGCGGTGAACGGTTTCGCACCCGCAGCCCTCCAGCGCACCGGTCCCCGGTCACATCGCCCTGTCATGGACTGATTCGTGCTGCGTCGCGTCATGTCTGTGCTCCCGTCATCGATCAATACTGTCGTAGAAGGTGAGCTGTACGCCGCCCTGCCCCATGCCCGGATCCGAACTCAGGTAGCGGCCCTCGTTGAGGAAGGCATACGGTCCGTTCATCCGTGCTTCGAATGTCGGTACTAGCGCGCCGAAGGCGCCGCCGTTGCGAATGATGATGATCTCGCCATCGTCGGTCTGCCACAGATAGCGGGCGTCGATCGTGGGTGGCGATGCGAGCAGCTGATAATCCGCCCCGCCCGCCAGCACGCGTCCGCTAACGCGGCCACTGACTTCGCCGCCTGTGATCGGAATGATGTTGCGCGGTCCGCGTTTGCTGTCGCCGACCCGCTGGCTGGGCGACAGCGTCACCAGCGCCCGGCTCAGCGGCTCGGCCGGCTGCTCGCCAGGCTGGCGCAGGCGATTGTTCCAGGGCTGTGCAGGCACGTCGTTCGGTCTGACAATGTGGATTGCGTTGTCCTGTGTCACGGTGACCGACGAGACGTCGTAGACGACAAGACGCAGCGTGGCATCGGACGGTCGCAGTTCGCGTCGCGCGACGTAGCGGCCGGCATTCAGCCTGGCGTGGTCGCCGGCATTGGGCGCTTCGAAGTCGAGCACGATGCGCACGTCGTCGGCATCCGGGCCTACGCCGGCGCCGCGCACCAGAATGTAGTCACCGTCGTCGGCCCGCAGCACGAAGATCTGTTCGATTTCCAGCGTGCCATTGGACAGCGTCAGCTCGAAATCCAGCGCACCTTCCATCACGGTGCCAGACAGCCATGCACCATCCACGCTGCCGGCCAGTCCAACGGCTACGCGGCGTTCACCGTATGGCGTCGTGCCGACCGCCTCATCGAGATCGAGAGGAATGTGCAGCTCGAATACCGGTGTGCCGCTTTCGGGGGCAGGGATGCCTTCCGGCATGTACGCGTCCCATGATGGATGCGGGATCAGCGCCACCCCCGATCGCGCATGCGCCGGTGCCGCGCAGGTATAGGACTGCGCCGCATCAGGGTCGCCTTCGATGTAATGCGGGTAGTTCGGATACGAGCACATCGGCCGGCTGCCGGACGCGCCGGTCACGACTTCACTGAGACCGGGTGCACGGCCGTGCTCGACCCAATCACGCAACAACCCGAAGCGATCGACGCTGCTCGGAATCGGCGCAGGCTGCACCCCGTTACCGCGGCCGTCTATCGATGCCGAGTTACCGGTCAGCCCGTGGCCGGTCTGCGGCAGCACATACAGGCGCGCGAACGCATCGACCGCAGTGCGTCCCATCGTATCGAGCATGGACTGGTAGTAGTCGAGCTGTTCACCCGACGGCGCGATGGTGTCGTCGGTGCCGACGATGACGATCAACCGGCCGCCGCGATCACCGAACGCGCTGAGATCGGGATCGGTGGAATCCAGCCACGGTGAGATCTGCGCGCGGCGCGCGCCGTGCCGCTCGATGTCGTAGTCCAGCGGGTTGGCGTCCAGGTCCCGCATCATGAAGCCGTTCACGCCGATGGAACCGAGTGCAGAAAACACCGGTGCATCGTCGGGCGCCCCTTCCTGGCCGCGATAGCGCTGTGCAACGAACAGCCCGCCGGCAGGCCCGAAACCGCCACCACCGACGGCGGAAGACGGCGCCCACATGCCGAAGGTCTCACGACCGTTGGCGAGCGGTATCGGCGAGCGATACGAGGAGAACACGAAGTTCATGGTGTCGATCTGGCCGGCGGTAAGACAGGCATCCACCGACGAATCCTCCGGATCCGGATCCACATCGTCCGGGCAGCGCAGACGCGCCCATGGATCCGCGCTGCCACGAGTATCGTTGACGTTGAACAGCGCCCGGCAGTCGACATAGTTGTTGATGACGCCGTCGATACGTCCGTCCAGCCCGTCGCACTGACGCATGAACTCGGCGAGCATGGCCGGCCCCTTGCTCGGCGGCACGTGGTTCGCCAGCGCCCGCTCCTGAATGCGTGTGAGTGTCGGCGCGAGCATCAGCGACGACATGCCGACGACGGGCACCGTCGACAGCACGCCGTCGTAATCTTCCGGGTAACGCTGCGCGACGGTCAGACCCTCGCGGCCGCCCTGCGAACCGCCAACATAGTAGTTGTAGGCCGGCCGTTCACCGTATGCACGCTCGACCAGCACCATGGCCACATCGTGCGTTTTCTTCATCTGCGCGTAGCCGAGATTGCGAATGGCCTCATCGTTCAGCGCCCAGATCGGATCGCTGGCATGGCCGGAATCACTGCCGTAGGTCACATAGCCTTCGGTCAGCGCGGCCGGCCCGCCGAAGCCGCCGACGCTGCCCGTCAGTCGCGGCACGGTGCCGTTCATGCCGCCGCCGCCGAGCTGTATCGAGCGCCCGTTCCAGGCGTCAGGCAGCGCAACGCCGAAGCGTATCGGCTGCGCCGTGTCGCTGGTATCCACAGGTTGCAGCCGGCCGCCAACGAGACAGTGCGCGGCCACGTTGCCGCTTTCCGCCACCCACTCCAGCGATTCGAGCACGACGCCCGACACCGGCTCACCGATTGCGTCCGCCGCAATGCTCGCCGCGATCGCGGTGCCGGTGCATGCGGCCTGTGTCAGCGTGATGCCATCAGCCGCCGCACCGTGCTGCCCCAGGATGGCGCTGGCGGCGAGTGCGGTCAGTACGCCCGGGCGCAGCGCCCGCCGCAAGGCGTGTCGTGGCCACTGCCATCGCAACCGACCGGACTGTCGTGGGCTGGGCTGTGGCAGATCCTCCATCGGCTCGAGCATTCGGTGCTTCCTCGTCACGGGTCGGGTGTCAGGCGTACGGTGTCCGTCGGGGAGCGGTGCCACGCATGGCGTGGCACCGCTCCCGGTTAACGGAACAACGCACTGGCGAAGTGATACAGATCGTTCTTCCAAACCGGGAACGTATGGCCGCCCTCATCGATGTGCCACACATGCGGGACGTTCTGCGCGGTCAGGTATTCATGCACACCAAGACTGATGTTGAACAACCCATCCTCGTTGCCACACGATACCCATAGCAGCGAAAGCTGCTCGGCCGCCGCGGCGGGATCGGGTACCAGCTGCGCCGGCTGACGCGTATTGGGCGCCGACGAAAAGCCGCCGACCCAGGCGAAGGTATCGAGATTGCCCAGCCCCATGTTCAGCGATTGACCGCCGCCCATCGACAGTCCGGCCAGCGCGCGACGCGTGCGATCACTGTCCACCGGGTAGCGCGATTCGATGTAGGGGATCAGGTCGTTGAGCAGCTCCTGCTCGAAAGCCGCGTAGGCTTCGAATTCGACCCCCATGCCGCCCATGCCGCCGGGACCTCCAGGCCCACCAGGCCCACCAGGCCCACCAGGCCCACCACCAGGCCCACCACCAGGCCCACCGCCAGGCGCACCGCCAGGCGCACCGCCGGGGCCACCAGGCCCTCCGCCCGGACCGCCGGGCCCTCCCGGTCCACCAGGTCCACCCCGTCCGCCGAACAGTGTCGACGGTTCGCTGGACGCGCGACCGTTCGGCATAACGACAATCATCGGTTCGGCTTGCCCGTCGGCGATCAGATTGTCGAGGATCACGTTGGCCGAACCTGCCTGTGTCCAGTGTGTTTCGTTGCCGCCTATGCCGTGCAGCAGATAGAGCACGGGATAGGTGCGGTCATTCGTGTAGCCGGGTGGCAGATAGACCCGCGCGGGACGATTGCCGTTGGTGACGCTGGATTCAAATTCGATGTCTTCAACGCGGCCGGCGGGCACCCCATCGCGCTGCTCGTCGAAGCCCGCCGGTGCCGATTCGAGTGTGGCTTCGGGCTTCGGATCTGGCGCAGCACCCATTGGCGGCTGTGAAAACGCTGAATGGGCCAGCAACACCGTGGCTGTCAGGACCGCGGCCGCGCGCAGCTGGCTCAAGACTGGATGACGCATGTTTGATCTCTCCTGCTTTCCTGTTTATTCAATGACATTGCAGTGTCATCTGTCTGTCGTGACATCTTCGGTGGGATGTTCGTCGTGCCCTGCGCGCCCCGGTTCGAGCTGTCAATAAGGACGCCGCCGGAAACTCAGCGCAAACACGGCCACGGCCGCCAGCAGCGCCATCGGAATCAGATAGGTGACGACGCCACCGGCGGACAGTCCGCCGCCGAGCAGCAGGCCCGCCAGCAGCGGTCCGACGATCGATCCCACGCGGCCGGCGGCGATGCTCGCACCGGCGCCGGTGCCTCGCGTCTGCGGGCTGTAGAATGCCGGTGCCACGCCATACAGCGCATAGTTCGCGCCGAGCACGAAGAATCCGGCGAGACCGCTCAGCACGATAATCTCGATCATGGTATCGGCGCGACTCAGTCCGAGCAGTGCCACGGCCAATGCAAGGTAAGCGATGGTCAGCGGCCATCGGGCATCGAATCGGTCGACGAGCCGGCCGATCAGCAAGGCACCGGCCACGCTGGCGAAGTTGAACGCGAGCGAAGCGCGAGGCGCGATGACCGCGTCCATGCCCTTGGCGACAACGAGCGTCGGCAGCCAGTTCAGAATCAGATACAGGATCAGCAGCGTGGGGAAGAAGATGATCCACAGCAGCAGTGTGGGCGATGCGCGTCCGCCGCCGAACAGTGTTTCCCAGACACTTTGTCGTTTGACTTCGACACCTGCGGCGGCACCCGGCTGCAGCGTCTCCTGCATCGACGTGTACAGCAGACAGGCGAGAATCATCGGCAGGATGCCGCCGACATAAAACAGCATGCGCCAGTCCATGTCGCCGCCGCCGGACTGTGCCAGCAACGCGGCCAGTCCACCCCCCAGCGGCATGCCACAGAATACGGCCGCGGCGGTCTGCGCGCGTTTGCGCGGCGTGCTGACTTCGGTGGCCACCGCCATCATGATCGGCAGCGCGGCGCCGAAGTTCAGGCCCGCGCAGAACCGTACGACGAACAGGCTGGAAAACGTTGAAGCCCACGCCGTCAGCAGCGTGAACAGCCCGAACAGGAACACGGCGCTGACGAACACCGGCTTGCGACCAATGCGATCGGCAAGCCAGCCGCCCATAGTCGCGCCGATGACGAGACCGACATTGCCGATCGCGAAAGTCCAGCCCAGCGCGTCCGGCCCGAGGCCCAGCTCAGGCGCGAGCCGCGGCGCTGCAATGCCGATTGCCTGAATGTCGAAGCCTTCGGCGACCGCGGCCGCGAAACACAGGATTACCGTGACGGTGCTGCTTTTCGAAACTGTCTGCGCGGAACTGGCGACTGCCATTATTCTTCATGCCCCCGGTTCGCCCGACCAGGTCGGGCAAGCCATCGAGCTTGCACCGGAGGCGCAGTCGCACACTTGTAAGAAACCGTCAGCGCCGACGGTTTCTGCTACGCCTCAGATCAGATCGCGTCTGTCAGAGCAGAGCTTTCCAGTCCCTGCGGTCACTGAAGAAGCTGCCGACAACCGATTGCGGCAGGGCGGAGAGTTCGCGCAGGAAACCCGATGGAATCGAATCGCTGAATTCGCGAAACTCGGTGATCAGGTGCGCCTGATCGTAGTAGCCCGCATCGATGCTGATGTCGGTCCATGACCGGCTCGGCGTGTTCAGCTTCAGCGCAACGGCATTACGAAAACGGATCATGCGTGAAAATCGCTTCGGCGCAACGCCGATCTGTTCCTGAAAGCGTCGGCGCCAGGAACTTTCGCTGAGGCCGGACGCAGCGGCGAGCAGCGACATTCTGTAATCGCCACCGGCCGTGAGCAGAAAATCGGCCACCTGATCGAGCGGCGTGGCAGGTAGCGCGTGCCGGGCACGGTCCCACAGCACGTTGTCGAGCGTCTCCACCATCGCCTGTGGTGTTTTCTGCTCACGCAGGCGATCGTGCGTCTGCGCGATGAATTGCCCGAGCACATCGGCCGCATCGAACGCGAAGTTGCGTACTTCGTGCGGGGAGGTACCGAACAGGCGGAAAAAACCCGTGGGCTGGAACACGGCCATCAGGCTGCTGTATCGACCGTCGGGATAGACCTCGGCAACGCGGCGGTCGCAGGGTCCGATCACGACCGCGGGCGGCAGTCGGCGCATCGCGCCATCGGCGTATTCGAACGCCCGGCACGGGGGACCAAGAAAGAAGTTCAGCACCGGAAACAGTGACACCGTCATCGGATGCGCCTGCTCGGCCGCGGGCAGAAAGTCGCAGTAGACGTAGTAGCGTACAAACTCGCCAAGGGGCGGAGACGGTTGAACGCGCCTGACATCCATCGTAAGGGCGCCGTGGCCTTCCCGGGACGAAGTCATGTGATCGGTGTCTCCGCGTAACACAGCAGGGCGTTGGCACCAGTATGCCGACAGCGTAACGGAACAACCAGAGTCCCGCTGTTGCGTTGTTCCGTACGACGCCAGGCCCGACATTCGCACCCCCGTCCGTGAGTGTGCAGATAGCATCCGGCGGCCGACGACAATCTCGACGGACACGCGGACGGCGAACTATTCTCCCCGTCCGCGGATCGGTCATCGGATTCTGGAGTTCCGCCCCGATCCCTCCACGGCACACAGGAAGCACAGCCATGCGCGAACCCGAATCCTCACTCTCACAGGCCATCGAACCGGGTGCGACGATCGTTCCGGTATTTCGCTGCACGTCCCTGGAACGTACGCTGCGTCACTATCGGGCGCTCGGGTTCCGCGTGACGTACGAGCAGAGCACGCCATATACCTACGCGGCGACCATGTGGGGATCGTTTGAACTGCACTTCCACGGCGTCAGCAAACTGAACCCGGAACACGCTGCTTCGTGCCTGGTCAACGTCGAGAATGTATCCGGAGTCCATCAGGCAGTGGCCGACAGCCTCCGACGGATGTATCAGGGGCTTCCCGTATCTGGATTCCCGCGAATCACCCGTTTTCGGGCCGGACACACGCGATTCACCGTCTATGACAGTGATGGCAATCACCTGCAGTTCATCGCCCGCGACGAGCCGGAGTACGATTACGACACGAATGCGGACGACAGCGCGTTCGGACGCACGCTGTCGGGTATCACCCGCACGCAGTCGACCTTGATGAATGCCCTCGAGACGGCCGTCTTCCTGCGCGACACGTATCACAACGATCACGCCGCTGCCCGCAAGCTCGACAATGCATTGCGCCAGTCCGACCCGGCGGAGCCGCTGGAATACGCCCGTGCACTGGCCGCCCGCGCCGAACTCGCCGTGGCACTGGGCGAAACCGACAGAGTCAGCGAACTGCGCGCGGCGCTGTCCCGGTTGACGCTCAGCGATGAGGATCGGCATCGCTATCGCGCTGAGCTGGAGGCAGCCGATCAGCTGGAACGTCTGATGCGGAAAGACGGATAGGCCGACGCCGCGACGGCGAGATTCACGCAGGCAGTGTTCGCGCACGCAGGCAGTGTTCGAGTGCCCCGCTGGCCTGCCGCGCCCGGCCGCGTTGTTCCCGGCACCCGGCGACGTCATGCCCGGTTAGCGACAGTACCTCGGGTGCGGGTTGCCGTTCGGCAATCGGTACGGGCAATCCTCGTCGAGTTCGCCTTCATCTTCATCTTCATCTTCGTCACCGCCGCCACCGAGCCCGGCGCCGCCGCCGCTGCTCCCACCGCCGCCGCTGTTGCCGGGTGCATTGCCCGAGTTACCGGCTCCGCTGCTGCCACCGGCGTTGCCCGAGTTGCCTGGCGCGTTGCCCGAGTTGCCGGCACCGCCCGAGTTGCCAGGCCCACCGCCGGCGTTACCCGAGTCACCTGGTCCACTGCCCGCGCCGTCGCCTGAGCCGCCGCCAGCGCCGCCCGTGTCGGCCGGTGGAGTGCCGCTGCCGGCGCCCGGCGCCGAACCGCCGGAGCCCCCGGTATCCCCGGTACCCCCCGTGCCGGACGAACCACCCGGCACGTCCGGACCAGCGCCGCTGCCACCACCCTGGCCGCCGCTGTAATCATGGTCGGTATTGGCGCCCGAGCCACCAGAGCCGTTCGAACCGGGCTGGCTGCCGCTGCCCGCGTTCGAGGAAGGTGGCGAAGCCGGACCGCTGCCATCGAAAGCCGATGGATCCGGGGCCGTTCCCTGCGAGCGGCAGTTGGACGGTACATGCGCGGCACGCCCGGCTACGTATTCGCACTGCCAGAGTATGGATCCGCCGGGAAACTGTGGAACGAGTTGGAGCACCGGCTGCGTGCCTGCGCCGGTGTTGCGCGTCGTGAGCAGGATCGTGCCGTCGTTGGCCACCGCGATGTCTTCACAGTACTGGGTGGGTTCGAAGTGCACCTGTCGCGGCTGATTCGACGCCAGTGATTCACCCACGGCCAGACGCGGTACCGTCGCCAGCGTGAGGCACTCGGTCACACGCGCCCGCACGGTATGGGAGTGATAGTTGGGTAGCGCGATGGCCGCCAGAATGCCTACGACGCTTACCGCGATCATCACTTCGATCAGTGTAAAGCCGCCTGCGCGGCGCATTTGAACGGTCACCTTCCTCTCCTGGAGCCCAGTGTCTCGTGAAAGAATTGAATACGCGGCAGCCTACCGATGCGGCGGTGGAAATTCCGTGTCGATCAGCACATTCTCGTGAACGGATTCGCGGAAATTGCCCTGGGTTCGTGATTACCGGCTGAACCGCGGCGGTGCTAACGTGTCAGAAAGGGCAGACAAGGGGGATTTCTGAACAATGTCTGAACAGGATGATCCGCCACCCCGGATCTGGAAGTGGATGCTGGTGCTGGTCGTGCTTGGCGTTCTCGGTGTTGGCAGCTACGGCTTCTGGAGCGCCGAAGACAGCTCGGGGATCGCGCTGAATACGGTGACCGTGGATCGCGGAGCGCTGCGGCACACGGTGTCGGCTACCGGTACGCTCAATCCGCTGGTGAACGTGGAGGTGGGTTCGCAGGTCTCCGGGATCATTGACGAGATCCATGTCGACTTCAATTCCGAAGTCACTCGCGGTCAGGTGCTGGCGCGCATCGAGACATCCACGTTCGAGGCGAATGTTCGCCAGGCGGAGGGTGAGGTAGCATCCGCACGGGCGGCTCTGGACCTGGCGGAAGTGGACATTGCAAGGCTCCGGCAACTGCTCGAGCGCGAGCTCGTATCGCAGTCCGAAGTCGACCAGGCAGTGGCGCGACTGCGTCAGGCCGAGGCCTCACTACAGATTCGCATGCATGCGCTGGAGCGCGCTCAGTCGGAGCTTGCGCGCTGCACCATTTACTCGCCTGTGGACGGTATCGTGATATCCCGCAACGTCGATGTGGGTCAGACAGTGGCCGCATCGATGACGGCACCCATCCTGTTCCGCATTGCGAACGACCTGTCGCGCATGCAGATCAATTCGCTGGTTCCGGAAGCGGACATCGGCGGCATACGCGAAGGGCAGCGTGTGCAGTTCACGGTGGACGCATTCTCGGGCGAAACCTTCGATGGCGAGGTCGTGCAGGTGCGCAATCAGCCCATCATCGAGCAGAACGTGGTCGCCTACGATACGGTGATCGAAGTCGCCAATCCTGATCGCAAGCTCAAGCCCGGCATGACCGCGACAGTGACCATCGTTGTCGAGGAGCGATCCGATGTACTGCGAGTCCGCAACACCGCATTGCGGGCACGGCTGCCAGACAGCATCAGGCCGCCGGACCCGACACCGGCCACCGGTGACGGCGACGCGCGCACGGTCTATCGCGTCGACGCTGCAGCGGATCCTCCGGGCACGCTGCAGGCCATGAGCGTTCTCACCGGCAGTACGGATGGCGTGTATACGGAAGTGCTCGACGGTCTCAGCGAAGGCGATGTGCTGGCCACCGGGATCGACCTCAGTGCACCGGCATCGGGCGGCGGCGGTCGCAGTGGCCTGTTCGGGCCGGGCCCGGCACAGTTCTGACGACGCAGGCGCGGAATCATGGGCGTTGTCGTCATCGAAGACCTTTTCAAGACCTACCGGCTTGGTGGCGACATGAACGTTCCGGCGTTGCGAGGCGTGTCGCTGAATTTTGAACCGGGCGAGTTCATTGCCATCATGGGGCCGAGCGGCTCAGGTAAATCCACACTGATGCATATCCTGGGCTGCCTGGATCGGCCCACCCGAGGGCGTTATCTGCTCGATGGCCAGGACGTATCCCGTCTGTCGCGCGACCAGCTCGCGGCATTGCGTAACCGCAAGCTCGGATTCGTATTCCAGAGCTTTAATCTGCTGTCGCGAACGTCGGCGCTGGAAAACATCGAGCTGCCGCTGATGTATTCGCGCAGTGGCCCGCGCCTGAAGGAGATTGCGCGCCGTTCGCGCAGGGCACTGGACATGGTCGGTCTTGCCGATCGTGCCCATCATCTGCCCAATCAGTTGTCAGGCGGCCAGCAGCAGCGTATCGCGATCGCACGCGCGCTGGTCACCGAACCGACCGTGCTGCTCGCCGATGAGCCTACCGGCAATCTCGATACCCGCACCGGTATGGAGATCATGGAGATCTTCCAGAAGCTGAACGACGATGGCATCACGCTGGTTATCGTGACGCATGAACCGGAGATCGGCCAGTTCGCCAAACGCAGGATCGTGCTGCGCGACGGACGCATCGTTCAGGATGCGCCGGTCGTCGACAGACTCATTGCGGCCGAGGAAAAGCTCAGACTGCCGCAACTGGTGGACGAACCCGAGGAGTTTGCCTGATGCGTCCGGAACTGCTGGTACTGGTAGCGCTCAGGGCACTGCGTCGTAACGCCATGCGCTCGCTGCTGACGGCGCTGGGCGTGGTGATCGGTGTGGCCGCGGTGATTACGATCGTGAGCATTGGTGCCGGCGCGCGGGCCGAAGTCGAGGAGCAGGTGAATCGCCTCGGTCACAACGTGATGCTGATTTTCCCTGGCGCGCAGCAGCTTGGCGGGGTCAGCACCGGCGGCGGCACCGTGAATACACTGACACCTGAAGACGCCGAAGCACTGCGCAACGAGATTCCCGAGGTGCTGGCCGCAAGCCCGGAGGTAAGGTCTCAGCGGCAGGTCTCCTACGGCAGGAACAACTGGTTTACGCGGATATACGGTCAGTCGGCCGACTACCTGCAGATTCGCCAGTGGCCGCTGGATGACGGGCGCATGTTCGATGAAGAAGACGTGGTGCGGGCCAACAAGGTGGCCGTGGTGGGTCAGACCATCGTCGAGGAACTGTTCGAAGGCACCGATCCCGTTGGCGAGATCATCCGTGTGCGCGGCAATCCGCTGGAAGTAATCGGTGTGCTTGAACGCAAGGGCATGTCGCTGATGGGTTCGGTGCAGGACGATATCATTCTTGTGCCTTACACCACGGCGTTCCGCTACGTGTCGGGGCGCTCTCACGCCATGGTCATCAACACCCAGATCATCAGCTCCGACGCGATGGATGTTGCGCGACTGAAGATCTCCGATCTATTGCGTGAGCGTCATCGCCTGGGGCCGACGCAGGCCGATGACTTCACCGTGCAGACGCAGGAGGAAGTGGCACAGACTGCAACCGAAACGTCCCGCGTCATGACATTCCTGCTCGGCTCCATTGCCGGTATTTCGCTGCTTGTGGGCGGCATCGGCATCATGAACATCATGCTGGTGAGCGTTACCGAGCGCACGCGCGAGATCGGTATCCGCGTCGCCAACGGCGCACGCCATCGCGACATCCTGCGGCAGTTTCTGCTGGAGGCCACGCTGATCAGCTGTCTGGGCGGTGTGCTCGGCATTCTGCTGGGTGGTGTGGTGAGCCATGCGCTGGCCCGTTATGCCGACTGGCCAGTGTTTATGCCGATGGACGCGATCCTGTATGCGTTCGCGTTCAGTGCCGCGGTGGGTATTTTTTTCGGCTTCTACCCGGCGCGCAAGGCTGCGCGCCTGGACCCCATCGAGGCGCTGCGCTACGAATAGGGTTGCTGCGCGGTCGCTACGTTACATTAGGCTGCCGCTGCCGCTGCCGCTGCCGCTGCTTCCGCCAGCCGCTACTGTCCCGGACCGTTCGCTTTTACCGCGGCAGCAAGCCGATACAGATACTGTGAACGGGCGCCGGAGCGGCAGAACGCCAGCACCGGCCCCGGCAGCGAATCCAGGTGCGCCGCGAACGCGTGCACATCGTCGAGATTGATTTCGCTGCCGACCACCGGCTGGTAAGCGAATTCAAGACCTGCCTGCCGCGCCGCCTCGCGCAGTTCAGTAGACGCCGGCTGCGCAGGCCCTTCCTCACCATCGGGACGGTTGTCGATCACCGAGCGAAAGCCCTGCGCCGCCACCTCCGTCATGTCTTCGGGGCGCAGCTGGCCGGCGGTGGCGAATTCCGCCGACAGGCGAGTCAGGTCCAGCGGCATCGATGACTCCTTCATCATGTTGTGGATCCGTTCTGTTCCGGTGATGCGGCTTACAGCTGGTTCACGGGTATCTTCATGTAGCTCACACCATTGTCTTCCGGCGGCGGCATTTCACCTCCACGGATGTTCACCTGGATGGACGGCAGGATCAGCCTGGGCATTTCCAGTGTCGCGTCGCGTTCAGTCCGCATTTTTACAAATTCCGCTTCACTGATGCCATCGTGCACGTGGATGTTGGCTCTGCGCTGCTCGGCGACGGTGGTCATGCATTGGTGATCGCGCCCCTGTGGCGGATAATCATGGCAGACAAACAGGCGTGTTGCGTCGGGCAGCGACAGGAGGCGTCTGATGGAGCGATACAGCGTGGCTGCGTCGCCTCCGGGAAAGTCGCAACGTGCCGTGCCGACATCCGGCAGGAACAGGGTATCGCCAATGAATACACTGTCGCCGATACGCCAGGCCATATCGGCGGGCGTGTGTCCGGGAGAGTGCATCACTTCGCACTCCAGATCGCCGATTGCGAACTTTTCCCCGGCCGCGAACAGCTGGTCGAACTGTCTGCCATCCGCAACAAAGCCTTCCTTCAGATTGAAAATATCGCGAAAGATCTTCTGCACCTCGCGAATCTTCTCACCGATCGCGAGTAGTCCGCCGACTTCACTGCGTATGAAGGGCGCGGCCGACAGATGATCGGCATGGGCGTGGGTTTCCAGAATCCACTCAACGGTAAGACTTCGGGCGCGCACGAAATCCACCAGCCGCTGTGCGCCTGAGGTGCTGGTGCGTCCGGCCTTGGGGTCGTAGTCGAGCACCGGATCGATGACGACGGCGCTGCCGCCTTCGCGGTCATAAGCCACATAGCTCCAGGTTTCTGAATCAGGGTCAAGAAATGGTTCGACGTTCGGCTGCATGGTCAGCTCCGGTGGTCCGCGCAATACTGTCGTGAACATTAGATGTGGTGCGATGACGTGATTGCAACTGCGGCAACTACCTGTTTCGTTGCGACACCGTGACAAGGATGCTGGCGGCTGCAACGAGGATGCCCGGGGCCTGCCGGTGGCCATGCCTGATCCGGCCGGGTACGGCCGCGCTGAGGTTGCCCGGTACCATGTCCGGACCGGAATCGAACAACGGGAGGAGTTGATGATGATCGATTGGAACGCGTTTACGCCTGGAGCCGCGCTCATCGGTGGCGTACTGATAGGGCTGGCGGCCGCGGCTTTCGTGCTGCTCAACGGCCGCATTGCCGGTATATCCGGCATCGTCGGCGGTCTTCTGCGGCCCGTTCGTGGTGATGTCGGCTGGCGCGTCGCGTTTACGCTGGGGCTGGTGCTTGCGCCGCTGACCTGGCCGGTATTCGCGGCCTTGCCCGAGATCCGGATCGACGCAGGTTATCCACTGATCATCGCGGCCGGATTCATCGTTGGCATCAGCACCCGTTACGGCGCGGGGTGTACCAGCGGCCACGGCGTCTGCGGCATCTCGCGGCTGTCGCCACGCTCCATCGTCGCGACGCTGTCGTTCATGGGTGCCGGTTTCGCCACCGTATTCGTCGTCCGTCACATTATCGGAGGCTGAACATGATCAGTCGCTTCAATTTTATCGCGTGGCTGGTGGGACTCACCTTCGGTGCGGGCCTGCTTTTCTCCGGCATGGCCAATCCCGACAAGGTGCTCGGCTTTCTGGACCTGGCCGGTGGCTGGGATCCGTCGCTGGCGCTGGTGATGGGTGCCGCGGTGGCCGTGGGGGCGATGGCATTCGCGATCGCGGGCGGACGGGCGGTGACGCTGCTCGGCACGCCGCTGAAGCTTCCGGAGCGGCGTGACATCGACGCTCGCCTGGTGCTGGGCGGACTGGGTTTCGGTGTGGGCTGGGGACTGGCCGGTTTCTGTCCTGGGCCAGCCCTGGTCGCGCTCGGCGCCGGCGAACCCAAGGCACTCGTATTTGTTGTGGCCATGGTGGCCGGCATGGGTGTATTTGAACTGTTGGAGGCGCGCGGCCGGGCGCGCGCGGCACCGCCCGCGGACGCGTGAGCGTGTTGCGATGTCGTTGCATACGACATTGGGTCACCTGATCCCCGAATGGGCACGCCACTACCGTCGCGGGTACGTGGCGGGCGATCTGGTGGCCGGCCTGGTTGCGGCGATGCTGCTGGTGCCGCAGAGCATGGCCTATGCGGTGCTGGCCGGTCTGCCGCCCCACATCGGGCTGTATGCCAGTGTGCTGCCACTGATCGTCTATGCGTGGTTCGGTTCCAGCAGCGTGCTGTCAGTGGGGCCGGTGGCTGTGATCGCATTGATGACCGGTGCCGCGTTGCAGGGCGTTGCGCCGGCCGGCAGCGCGGAATATATCGCCGCCGCGGGCCTGCTGGCGCTGCTGTCCGGGGTGGCTCTGCTGCTGTTTGGTCTGCTGCGAATGGGTGCGCTGGCGCACCTGCTCAGTCATCCGGTAATCAGCGGTTTCATGACGGGCGCCGCGGTGCTGATCCTGATCGGCCAGCTGCGGCCGCTGCTGGGTATTTCCGGGCCGCCCGGTTCCGGAATACGCATGCTCGTCGACATCGTGGCCCATGTTGGTGACGCGCATGCGTTGACGATGGCGGTGGGGCTGTCGGCGCTGCTGATGCTGATCGCCGCGAGAAAGTGGCTCGCCCGTGGGCTCCATCTGGCCGGCGTGCCGATGGCGGCCGCCGGAGTACTCGCGAAACTGACGCCCATGCTGGTCGTGCTGGCCTGCATCGGCGTGGTGCGGATCACCGGCTGGCAGGGGCAGGGGCTGGCGGTGACCGGTGCATTGCCGACGGGCTTCATTCCCATTGTTCCGCCATCGCTGGATCCCTCGCTGGCCCTGGTGCTGTTGCTGCCGGCGCTGGTGATCGGTCTGCTGGGTTTCATCGAAAGCGTTGCCGTTGCCGGTTCCCTGGCCCGCGCGCGCGGCGAGCGTATTTCCGCGGACGCCGAGCTGCGCGGCCTGGGCGCCGCGAACATCGCCAGTGCGATCTCCAGTGCGTTTCCGGTGGCCGGCGGCTTTTCACGGACTGCGGTTAACGCCGACGCCGGCGCGCGCACCGCACTGGCGGGTGTGATCAGTGCGCTGATCATCGTGTTCGTGCTGTTGGTCGCGGCGGAACTCTTCGCGACGCTGCCGCTCGCGGTGCTGGCTGCGATCATCATTGCCGCCGTGGTGCCGCTGATCGATCCGCGACGGTTCATGGCCACATGGCGCTACGATCGTGCCGATGCGCTGGCGCTTGCCGGCACGGCGGTCGGTGTGGTGGTGTTCGGGGTTGAGGCGGGGGTGGGCATCGGTGTCGGTCTGTCGCTGGCGAGCCTGGTGTGGCGCTCCTCACGTCCGCATATCGCCGTCATCGGTCAGGTGCCCGGCAGTGAGCACTTTCGCAATGTCCTGCGACACGCGGTCAATACGCGCAAGGGCCTGCTGATGCTGCGCGTCGACGAGAATCTGTACTTCGGCAACGCCGAGGCTGTCGCGCATCGTGTTCAGCAGCTGTGCGCAGCGCAACCGGGGATGCGACATCTCGTGCTGGTGATGTCGTCGGTCAGTCACGTTGATGCCACGGCGCTGGAGACGCTCCAGTCCATGCACGATGCGCTGCTGTCGCGCGGCATCACGCTGCATCTGGCCGAAGTGAAGGGGCCGGTGCTGGATCGTCTTGTCGACACCGACTTTCTGCGTGGGCTGTCCGGCCGCGTGTTCCTGTCGTGCTGGGAGGCGTACGCCCGCCTTCCGGAGTCGCTGCCGGCACCGGACGGGCTGCACGGTTAGCACGGCAACAAAAAAAACGCCTGGCCGACTCCCGTCGACCAGGCGCTGTGCTTTCGCTCCCCGGCCTGCCGTGCCGGGAACCGCCCTGCGGCCCTACTGTGCCAGCAGCGGCGCCAGCTGTCGCTGCATGCCGGCTTCGTGGCCGTTCATCTGTTCCAGCGTCGGCAGGCTGCGCTCGGCAGGGTTGACGTCGAGAATCGCGCCGCGTACCGCGTCCATCCCGGTGTGAGCGGGCCACTGCGGCAGGCCTTCACCATTGGGATCGCCGCTGCGGGCGAAGTTCACCCAATACGACGCCATCATATCGGCAACACGCTGATCCGGTTCGGAAGCTCCGGCCAGTTCCGCATTGCTGCTGTCCGGAAACAGCGGGAGTTCGCCGAGGTTGTCGAACACGTATTTTACTTCGGCGCCGTGCACGGGCAGGCTCTCGTTACCGTCGGGCGCCGGCGAGCGTTGTGTGAACCAGTAGACGTACGCATTGTTGCCGGCCTCTCGCTGGTACTCCGCCAGACGCCACGACGTGAAGAAGATGCGATCGGAGCCATCGGACTGGCCGGGAGCCGGCGGGGCGCCGAAAGACAACTCATTGCCATTCGCGCCCGTGAGGATGTCCACTCTGTGCTGGCGGCCCTGTGCGAACACGATCGCCGGATCCTCCGGGATCACATGGTTGTCGACGATCATCGTCTGGGCGCGAAATGTCTGCGCCACCTGATCGGCGGTCAGCGCGCGCATCGCGGCCAGCGTTTCCAGCCCGGCCGCTTCGGCCTGCGTCACACCCTGCCGTTCCTGCGCGGCCAGCGTGGAGTTGGGGCTGTTGGGCAGCACGGCGCCGCCCATGATGCTCTGCGGAATGGCGCGATGGAAAAGGCCTTCGGCGACCGGTGAGGTCATCAGCGACGTGATGGCCATCGCGCCGGCGGATTGTCCGAACACCGTGACGTTGTCCGGGTTCCCGCCGAAAGCCGCGATGTTGCGCTGCACCCACTCCAGCGAGGCGACCATGTCCATGATGCCCCAGTTGCCGGAACTGTCGACGCCCGAATCGGCGGTCAGCAGCGGGTGCGCCAGGAATCCGAACGGACCCAGCCGGTAGTTCATTGTCACCACCACCGCGCCGCGCTCGGCCATCGACGTGCCGTCGTACAGCGGCGCCGCACCACCGCCGTCGGTGAAAGCGCCGCCGTAGAAAAACACCAGCACCGGCAGGCGCTCGCTGGCCGAACCTGCCGATGTCCACACGTTCAGATACAGGCAGTCCTCGCTCATCGGCGGGGAGCCTTCCATGTTGGCGATGTTGACGTAGCGCGGCTCGGTGACGTGCTGCACGCAGACGCTGCCGAACTCGCTGGCGTCGCGCACACCCTCCCAGGGCTGCACGGGCTGCGGCGGGCGCCAGCGGTTGTCGCCAACCGGCGGTGCCGCGAACGGCAGACCGCGGAACACGCGCACGCCGGATGAGGAAGTTTCGCCGCCGGCCACCAGACCGGCATCCAGGCGCACGGGGTCTTCGATCGCGGCTTGGCAGGCGGTTGCCGCCACCGCGAGGCCGACGAGCCAGCCGGCCCGGGTAATCATTCGAGTTGGTTTCACTTGTTTGTTCTCCTGAAGAAGATTCGCGCCAGGCGTCGTGGTTTGCACGGCAAAGCCGTCACGGCGATTCCCCCCGCGCGATGGACCGTTGCCTGATCGTACTGTTTCGCCCCGCGCGGCGCCAACGCGCCAATCCAAAGAAACGTTCAGCAGCCGACCATGCGCCGGCCCGCGGGGTGGCCGGAAGCAGGTGCCGGAAGGCTGCCCGGGCGGCTCCGCGCCTGCGATGGCAGCTTCCCCGGTAAGCGCAGTGTAACCCACGTGCCGCCCGCCACCGGTGCCGAAATCGGTGGTCGATGGCTTATGATGAGTCGTTCGCCGACATGGCGACGCATGGCAAGACAGGGGGCGAAATGAAAAGAATCTGCATGATGGCGCTGCTGTTGGCGGCGGGTACGACTGCCATGGCGCAGGATTGTGAGCCGGAGCTGGGAATCGGGTTCGTCTGTGGACTGGATGCCGTCGAGGATCTGGTGCAGGTGGGCGACTCGCGCTGGCTGCTGGGCAGTGGTCTGGGCGGCCCCGGACGCCCGGGTACGCTGGTGGTGGTGGATTCGGTGGCACGGCGGGGTGAGGCAGTCTACCCGGCCGCCGACGCGCCGGTTGCTCACGACGCCGCCCGTTTCCCATCCTGCGGGACGCCACCGGATGCCAGCGTGTTCAACGCCCATGGCGTCACCATCCGTGAGGTTGGCGAAGGCCGCTACGAATTCCTGGTCGTGAATCACGGTGGCCGCGAGGCCATCGAGTTTTTCGCCGTCGATGCCACCGGCGCGCGTCCGCAGCTGACCTGGATCGGCTGTGTCGCGATGCCCGATGACATGTACATGAATTCTCTGGACACGCTGCCCGACGGCGGATTCATCGCGACGCTGTTCTATCGTCCCAGCGAAGGCGGCATGGGCGCGGTGTTCGCGGGCCGCGTTACCGGCGGGCTTTACGAATGGCGACCCGGTGGCGACGTCACGCCGATTCCCGGCACCGAGCTGTCCGGTGCCAATGGCATAGCGCTCACCGACGGCGGCCGCGTGATCCACGTTGCGGCCTGGGGGACGCGCGACATGGTGCGTTTCGAGCGCCGCGGTGACGGCGTCGTGAAAACGCATTCCGTGGCCGTGGATTTCGCGCCGGACAATCTGCGCTGGACGTCGGATGGCGGGCTGCTGGTGGCGGGTCAGAAATTCACCACGGGCGGCCAGGGGCCGGTGTCCCTGGACGGCTGGACGGTGGCGGTATTCGATCCCGACACACTGGCGCTGCGGGAGATACTGAAGGAAGTGGACGGCAGCGCGTCTTTCCAGGGCGTGAGTACGGCGCTGGAAGTGGGCGACATGATCTGGGTGGGGCCGTTCAGTGGTGATCGGGTCGGGTATTTCCCGCGCCCGTGAGGGAGGGCTGAGCGCGGTAGAGCCGCGCGGCGGGGCGGCGTCGTGCCGATAGCGGTCAGCTGTGCCGCGTCTGCCCGGGCACCGGCCCGCGCGACTGTATCCGCTCCGGTGTTTTCGGTACGCTCGCAACAATAAAGCATTACAGTCAGGGGGAATCATGAGCCGTCGACAGCTTTCCGCGGCCCGCCCGCGCCTTTCCTGGTGTCTCATTGGTTTCACGGCGGTCCTGACCGCCACGCTGCTCGCCTGCTCGGGCGACAGTGCCCGCGACAGCGCCGCGCAGACGGCCACGCCAGGTGCGGCGGCTGGCGTGGCCGACACCCGCGCCAACATCGTCTTTATTCTGGCCGACGACCTGGGCTTCGCCGACCTTGGCGTGTTCGGCGGCGAAATTCCCACGCCCAATCTCGACGAACTCGCTCGCAACGGCATGCTGCTCACCAGCTTCTATGCCGGCATGACCTGCTCGCCAACGCGCGCGATGCTGATGTCGGGCATGGACAATCACCTGTCCGGCGTCGGCGTGATGGGCCGGCCGAACCGCGAAGACCAGCAGGGACAGCCGGGTTACGAGGGGTATCTGAACTTTCGCGTCGCATCGCTGGCCGAGCTGATGAGCGATGCCGGCTATAACACCTACATGACCGGCAAGTGGCACCTGGGTGACGATGTGGAAACCGGACCGCGCGCCCGTGGCTTCCAACGCTCATTCGTATCGCTGGACGGCGCCGCGCATCTGGGGCCATGGGACTGGCGCGGACCGCAGGATGCACGCTATCGGGATGGCGATGAACTCGTCTATGTCGACGACGATTTCTATTCCACGCGTGTCTATACCGAAAGGATGATCGACTACATCGAACAGGATCGTCACGACGGGCGGCCGTTCTTCGCCTATCTTGCCTACACCGCACCGCACTGGCCGCTGCAGGCGCCGGCCGAGTCGATCGCGCGCTTCGCGGGCTGGTACGACGCCGGTTACGAGGCGGTCTACGCACAGCGTTTCGCGCGCCAGAAAGAACTCGGGTTCGTGGCGCCCGATGCCGAGCCGATTCCTGATTCACGCTTTGATCCGCGCTGGGACAGCCTCAGTGCCGAAGACCGGGCGATCGAGGCGCGGCGCATGGAAGTCTACGCCGCCATGGTTGCCGATCTCGACAGCTACGTCGGTGATTTTATCGACTACCTGAAGGCCATCGGGGAATACGACAACACCTTCATCATGTTCACGTCCGACAATGGCCCCGAGTCCACGCGGCGCGATCTGGCCGCGCCGATCCGCGATCACATCGGCCAGGAATACGACCACAGCCTGGACAACCTCGGCAGCGCCACCAGCTATGTGATGTACGGACCGAACTGGGCCAGCGTCAGCGCCACGCCGTTTCATCGTCACAAGGCCACCGGATTCGACGGCGGTATTCGCGTTCCGACCTTCGTGCACTTCCCGAAGCAGGTGGCCGCGGCAACGCGCAGCGATGAAACGGGCACCGTGATGGATCTGCTGCCGACCTTCCTCGCGCTGGCCAATGCCGAGCACCCTGGCACCCGTTACCGCGACCGCGACGTACTGCTGCCGCAGGGCACGTCGCTGCTGCCCATCCTGTTCGGCGAAGCCGACGCGGTGCGCGCCGACGATCACATTTTCGGCTGGGAGCTGTTCGGCCATCGAAGCGTTCGCCGCGGCGACTGGAAACTGGTCTGGGACAATGCCGGTCCCCCCGCGCAGCGACGCTGGCGTCTGTTCGATCTCAGCACGGATCCGTTCGAACAGAACGATCTGTCCGCTGGCAACCCGGAGAAATTCGAGGAAATGCTCGCCGCCTGGGAAGCTTATGAGCAGGAGAATGGTGTCATCTACTGACAGTCACGCGTTGCTTGGTGGCGCTGATCGGCGGCCGCCACCGATGCAGCCGCCAGGTGTGCGGCGATGAATGCCGCGAGGACGTTGTCGGTAGTGGTGCTTACGGCCGCGGCGGCGTCCGGTGTCGTGGCGGCGCGCTGGCTGCTGTCGGATCCGCCCGCGGGCATCGTGCAGCCTGCGGTCGGCGTGTGCGTGAACCCGGGCGACCCCGAGGCGGTTGCACGGTCGCTGGCGCTGCATAGCGGCACGGCTGTGACACCGTCAGCCGGATCTGCACAAACTGCACCTGCACCTGCACCTGCACCTGCACCTGCACCGCCCGGCATGGTCTGGGTACCCGGTGGTTCCTTCACGATGGGTGCGGATACAGCGTATCCGGAGGAAGGTCCGGCCTCCGAGCGCCGCGTCGAGGGCTTCTGGATCGATCAGTTCGAAGTCACCAATGCGCGCTTTGCCGAGTTCGTTGCCGCCACCGGCTATCGGACCCTGGCCGAGCGGGGCGTGCGTACGGCCAACAGACCCGATGCGCCGGTGGTGCGCGGTTCGGCGGTATTCAAACCGCGTGCCGGTGCGCCGGCGATGGCCTCGCCGGTGCCGTACTGGTGGGAGTTCGTGGCGGGCGCCAGCTGGCGTGAGCCCGAGGGACCTGGTTCGACGATCAGCGGCAGAGAGCACTACCCCGTGGTGCACGTGGCCTACGAGGATGCGCAGGCCTACGCGCAATGGAAGGGCCACCGCCTGCCCACCGAAGCGCAGTTCGAATACGCCGCACGGGGCAGCGGCCATCGTGATGCCGGTGGTGGCTATGGTGCCAATACCTGGCAGGGCACGTTTCCGACGCTGGATCTGGGCGACGATGGCTTCCGTGGCCTGGCGCCGGTGGGTTGCTATCCGCCGGATGCCCATGGCGCATTCGACCTGATCGGCAATGTCTGGGAATGGACGGCGAGTCCGTACTACGCGAGCCATGACTTCGAACGCCGCGACGCCTATCCGAACGGCTTTGATCCGACGCAGCCGGACGAACCGGCCGTGGCCGTGATCAAGGGCGGATCGTTCCTGTGTTCACCTGACTACTGCATGCGCTATCGCCCCGAGGCGCGCATCGGCCAGAGCATCGGTCTTGGCGCGTCGCATATCGGGTTTCGTACGGTACTGCTGCCCTGATGATCTATCACATTCCGGTATGCCCGTTCTCACAGCGCGTGGAGATCCTGCTCGAACTCAAGGGTCTGGGCGAGGTGGAGCGTTTTCATGTGGTCGACATCACGCGGCCGCGTGAGCCATGGCTGCTGGAGAAAGCGCGCGGTACGACGGCGCTGCCGATTCTGGAAACCGCCGACGGCCGGATCCTGAAGGAGAGCCTGGTCATTCTCCGCTACCTGGAGGACATTCATCCCGATCCGCCCGTCGCGCAACGCGATCCGTGGCGACGTGCGGTCGAGAACATGATGACCGCGATGGAGGGGCCTTTCGGCACGCAGGGCTATCGCTATGTGCTGAACCAGGATGCTGAGCGTCGTGCACATCTGCATGAGGGCATGCTGCAGCTGTATGCGCGTCTCGACGACTTCCTGCTCGAACACTCGCCCGACGGCACCTGGCTATTCGATGAGTTTGGCTGGGCGGAAACGGTGTTCACGCCGCTGTTCATGCGATTCTGGTTTCTCGAGTACTACGAGGACTTCGCGCTGCCGGACGACCGGCGCTACGCACGTGTGCGACGCTGGCGCGACGCCTGTCTTGAACACCCGGCCGCACAGCAGGTGACCCGGGAGCAGATTGTGAAGCTCTACTACGACTATGCCCGAGGTGCTGGCAATGGTGGCCTGCTGCCGGGCCGCTCACGGTCATCGTTCGCGTTCGAGCCGCACTGGCGCGAGCGTCCGTGGCCGCCACGGGACAAATACACACACGCCGCCTCGGATGCCGAACTCGGGCTGCTGACCGTCGACAGTTGAAACTCCACCACAGGGATCTGCAGGACGATCCACGGCAAACAGACCATTCCCGCAGGTTCGCGCGGCTTGCGGGCTTGACGCGGAAACATTCTTGACGGGACTATTCACGGACTATCGCTCGAATCAGGTGCGGGACCTGCGTCTGGCGCGGTGCCCGGATCACGCATGACCTTGCCTTTACCAGGGAATCGCCCGAGATCTGTTGTCGGGCGCGCTGCCACCTCAGGGGATCCGACCATGATCAGAAAGCTACTCACATCCGCCGCCGCGCTCGCGCTGCTGGCGGGTTCCGGCCTGTTGCCGCTGGACCGTGTTCACGCCCAGAGCTATGGCGGCATTGATGCCGAACCGGCGCTTTGGAAGATCGAACAGGACGATGCAACCGTCTGGCTGTTCGGCACCTTCCATCTGCTGCCACCGTCGCTGGACTGGCGCACCGAGCCGGTGACGGGTGCCCTGCAGGCAGCGGACATCGTCTGGTTCGAAGCCGACGTGCAGAGTCCGCAGGCGCAGCAGCGCACCGTGGAGCTGATGCCGCAGCTTGGCATGAACCCGCCCGGCGTGACGCTGTCATCACTGCTCGATGAGGAAACCGGCGAACTGCTCGAACGGATTGCTCCGGTCATCGGTGCTCCGCCGGCCGCACTCGATCCGCTGCGGCCGTGGCTGGCCGGGCTGACGCTGGCCGTGCTGCAGATTCAGCTGCTGGGTTTTGATCCGGCCGCGGGCGTGGAGTCGGTGCTTCAGGCCGAGGCGCAAGCCGCCGGGAAGACCTTTCGCTATTTCGAAACGATCGATGAGCAGCTGGGATTTTTCGCCGGGTTGCCCCCCGAAGTCGAGGTCGAAATGCTGGCGCAGACGCTGCGCGACATGGAGGAACTCCCGGCTCAGCTGGATGAGATGGTGGTGGCCTGGGCAACGGGTGATCTGGGTACGCTCGACGAAGCCGTCAACGCCAGCGTGCGTGATACCTCGCCGGAGGTCTATGAGGCATTGCTTGTTGAACGCAACCGCAACTGGATTCCGGATATCAGGGCCATGTTCGATGAAGGCGGCACGCATTTCGTGGCCGTTGGTGCGGGGCATCTCGTTGGTGAAGGCAGTGTGATCGCGTTGCTCGAGGCCGAGGGTGTGAGGGTGGAGCGGCAGTAGGGCGCGACTCGCCGGCGAGCACTTTTCCGTTTGCGCGCGTGAGCGCGCTCCGCGCCGAGGCTTCGCGCGCCGCGGTTCCACTTGTGGTCAGGTGGCAGCCGGTTCTATAATTTCAGTAATTTCTGAAATTACGAGAACTACAGGAATGGAGCTGTCACCCCTGGTTCAGGCATTCGTGCTGCATTTCGGCGAGATGGGCAGTCGCTGGGGCGTGAACCGCACCGTCGGCCAGATCTACGCGCTGCTGTTCGTGTCTGAGCGCCCCCTGAACGCCGACGACATCACCGTCGCGCTGGGCGTTTCGCGTTCCAATGTCAGCATGGGGCTGAAGGAACTGCAGTCCTGGCGTCTTGTGCAGCTGGAGCACCACCCCGGCGACCGGCGCGACTACTTCCGCGCGCCGGAGGATGTGTGGGCGATATTCCGCACACTGGCCGAGGAGCGGCAGCGCCGCGAAGTCGAGCCCACGCTTTCCATGCTTCGCGACGCGCTGCTCGAAAGTCCCGCGTCGAAAGAAGAAAAGCATGCGCAGAAGCGCATGCGCGAGATGTATGAACTGATGGAGCAGATCACCGGGTGGTTCGATGAGATTCGCAAGCTGTCCCCGGAAACGCTGTCGCGCCTGATGGCGCTGGGCAGCAGGGCCGCCAAGCTGCTGGAAATGAAGGATCGCGTCACCGGCCGTACTCGCGGCGACGGCGGCGACAGCGGCGGGTCCGGGCGCTGAGCGGTGGATACCCTCGATCCGATCCTGCTGGCACGCATCCAGTTCGCGGCCAATATCAGCTTTCACATCCTGTTCCCCGCGATCACCATGGCGCTGGCCTGGGTGCTGCTGTTCTTCAAGCTGCGTTGGCGCGCCACCGGCGATCCAGCGTGGAAGGCGGCCTATGGCACCTGGGTGAAAGTGTTCGCGCTGAGTTTCGCGCTCGGCGTCGTGAGCGGCATCACGATGAGCTTCCAGTTCGGTACCAACTGGCCGGGCTTCATGGAGCAGGTGGGCAACGTGGCCGGCCCGTTGCTTGGCTATGAGGTGCTCACGGCGTTTTTTATGGAAGCCACGTTCCTCGGCATCATGCTGTTCGGCCAGGGGCGCGTTTCCGATCGCATGCACACCCTCGCGACACTGCTGGTTGCGGTGGGTACCAGTCTGTCCGCATTCTGGATACTGGCGCTGAATTCGTGGATGCAGACGCCTGACGGCTTTCAGATGATCGACGGCCAGGCCCACGTACTGAGCTGGTGGGCGGTGATCTTCAATCCATCGTTTCCCTACCGCTTCGTGCACATGATGCTGGCATCCGGACTGACAGCTGCGTTCCTGCTGGCCGGGCTCGCCGCGTACCGCATGCTGCGCGGCGAACGCAGCGGCGAAGTGGCGAAGACGCTGCGCACCGGAGTGATACTGGGCGCGGTGCTGATCCCGATCCAGGTATTCGTCGGTGATCTGCACGGCCTGAACACATTCAGCCATCAGCCGGCCAAGGTCGCTGCAATGGAAGGCATCTGGGAGACCGAGCGCCGCGCCGGACTGCGGCTGATCGCCTGGCCGGATCAGCAGCTGCGCGCCAATCGCTTCGAGTTCAGTGTGCCGGCCGCCGCCAGCCTCGTACTCACCCATTCGCTGGATGGCGAGATACGCGGACTCAACGACTTCGATGACATTCCGCCGGTCGCGGCTGTGTTCTGGTCGTTTCGCCTGATGATCGGCATCGGGTTGCTGATGCTGTTCGTCAGCTGGGTCGCGGCCTGGCAGCTGTGGCGGCGCGGAACGATCCCGATCGCGATGCAGCGCATGCTGCTGGCGATGACGTTCTCCGGCTGGATCGCGACGCTGGCGGGCTGGTATGTCACCGAGATCGGTCGGCAGCCGTTCATCGTGTACGGCGTGCTGCGCACCGCTGACATGGCGTCATCCGTACCCGCGCCGACGATCGCCACCAGCCTCGCGATGTATCTCACCGTGTACGCGGTGCTGCTCGCGGCCTACGTCCGGGTGCTGTTCTTCATGGCCCGCAAGGCGGGGGAGTCGCCGGTCACAGCAGCTGCGAACGCGTTCTCGCAGCGTCCCGATGACGTGGCCATGACAACGACGGAATCGTGACGATGGATCCGTATCTGCCCCTGATATTCATGGCCCTGATGGCGCTGGCGGTGCTGCTGTACGTGGTGCTGGACGGATTCGATCTGGGCATCGGCATCCTGCTGAACGGCGCCGACGACCGGCAGAAGGATCTGATGATCGCCGCCATCGGCCCGTTCTGGGATGCCAACGAAACCTGGCTGGTGCTTGGCGTCGGCATCCTGCTGATCGCGTTCCCGATCGCGCACGGCGAGATCCTCACCGCGCTGTATATGCCGGTGGCCCTGATGCTGGTCGGGCTGATCCTGCGTGGCGTGGCATTCGACTTTCGTGTCAAGGCGCATGCCAATCACAAGCACCTGTGGAATCAGGCGTTCTTTGCCGGCTCGGCACTGGCCGCGGTGTCGCAGGGCTTCATGCTGGGCAGGTACATCCTGGGCTTCGAACGCGGCTGGGCGGCCGATGTCTTCGCGCTCACCATAGGGCTGTGCCTGCTCGCCGGCTATGCGCTGCTGGGCGCGACACTGCTGCTGATGAAAACCGAAGGTGGACTCAAGGCCAAGGCCGCGCGCTGGGCGCGCCGGGCGTTGTGGCTGACCGGTGTGGGTATCGCCGCGGTGTCGATCGCCACGCCGCTGGTCAGCGCGCGCATCTTCGCCAAGTGGTTCACGCTGCCCGAGGCCATTCTGCTGTTGCAGGTGCCGCTGATGACCGCGGTGCTGTTCTTCATCGCTGATCGTGTGCTTGCAGGAACGATTCGCCAGGATCGCAGCCGTGTGTGGGAGCCGTTCGCCTGCGCGGTCGCCATCTTCGTGCTCGCGTTCACCGGGTTGGCCTACAGCCTGTATCCGTACCTGGTGGTCGACCGGTTGGATATCTGGGAAGCGGCTGCGGCACCGGAGTCGCTGAAGTTCATCCTGGTCGGGGTGGTGATCACGCTGCCAGCGATTATGGTTTACACGGTGTACGTCTATCGCGTGTTCTGGGGTTCAGTGACGGAGCTGCGCTACGACTGAAGATGCGCTCTGCAACTCTGCGACCGGCAGCTGCCGATCCGCCCGGGGCTGGTCACGGTCGGAGATGGGATGGCGATGCCGATTGTTCCGGGCGATTTTGTGCGTGTGCGGATCAAGCCTTTTAAGGGAAAACTCTTTCATCAGGAATAATAGTAGAAAGCGCCCGCCCGTGGTCGCCAGAACGCAAACATCCTGAAATCTGACCGTCTCCGTGAAACAACATCGGGAGATGGGAAAAACGGCGATATTACAATCAGATATAAAGTCGCCAGCCGGCACTGTTGGATATAACGAACATTTATTTCCCGGTTCTTCCCGCACTGCTACAGTCGCAAAGCCTTGGTTTTCTAGCGGGGAAAACATCCAAAGGAGGGAAATATGTATGATGCCAGTAAAAAGCCCGGAGGGGCTACGCCGCGCGCATTGAGTGTGTCGGTGGCATCCGCACTGGGTCTGATGTCATCAGTGGCGATGCCGGGTTCCGTCCTGGCGCAGCAACAGCCGGCAGGCGAAGTGACGGAAGAAATCGTTGTCACCGGAACACGCATCGTGCGTCGCGATTTCGTATCCAACAGTCCGATCGTGACCATCGAGTCGGATGCCTTCGAGAACCGGACCGGGCTGAATATCGAGTCCTACCTGAATCAGCTCCCAAGTTTCAATCCGTCGGCCGCGCCAACCATACAGACCGGGCCCGGCAGCAATCAGGACGTGCAGATCTCGAGCGTCAGCTCGGTGGGCATCGCTTCGGTGTCCCTTCGAGGATTCGGTCCGAACCGGAACCTGATTCTCGTCGACGGCCGGCGGCCAACGCCGATCAACGCACTGATGGTAACGGACATCAATCAGATTCCTTCCGCGCTGATCGAACGGGTCGAGATCATCACCGGTGGCGCGTCGGCCGTGTACGGTGCCGACGCGGTCGGCGGCGTCACCAACTTTATTCTTCGCGACCGGTTCGAGGGCTTCGAATTCGATATCCAGAGCGGCATTACCGAAGCTGGCGATGGAGAGGAAACGCGGGTCCACGCGACATTGGGCGCCAATCTGTCCGACGGCCGCGGTAATGTCGTGATCGGTGCGGAGCGCTATGACCGCCGCGCGGCGCGCGAGATCGAACGCGATTTCTTCACCCGCGCCTGGGGGGATCCGATGGTGGCCAGCGGCGACCTGTTCGTGTTTGGATTCAACGGTTACAACACCGGTTTCAACCTGCCCGACGCCGGTGCACTGGACGCCGTGTTCGCCGATCGGCCGGAGGGCACCGGTGTGGTGCCGGCCCCCGGTGTGCTGGCCGGCCTGCGGTTCAATCCGGACGGTTCGCTGTTCAGTCTGAATGGCGACAACCTGTGGAAATACGGCGGCCCCATCGACGGCAGGGAGTACGCGATTCAGCGGGTCTATGACCCTACCCGGCCCGGCGAGGGCGTGGAGATCGACGCCCTGAAGTGGAACAACCCGCTGTCACTGGCCAGCTCGCCGCAGGACCGCTATTCGCTGTTCGCGTCAGGCAACTATGACCTGACCGACCGCGTCACGTTTTTCGCGCGCGGCACCTGGTCGGAAAGCAAGACGCGCACACTGCTGATCCCAACCAATGCGAGTACCGGCTGGGAAGCCGCCATCCCCTATAATCCGGCGACCGACAGTCCGGTCGACCCGGGGCTGGACTATGGTGATCCGGCCGTCGTCGCCGCAATCCTCGACGATCCGGACGCCTTCGCGAATGCGGGCTTCATACCCACCGGGCAGCCCGGCGCCCAGCACCCGGTACCGATGGAACTGGCCGTGCTGCTGAACAGTCGCGCCGCGCCTGAAGATGCCTGGATCATGGAAACCTTTCCTCGAGACAGCTTCGACCAGCGTGCAACACAGAACACCAACACGGTATGGCAGATCGAGGCCGGACTCCAGTTCGAGCTGCCGGTTCGCGACTGGAGTGGCGAGTTCTACGTGTCCCATGGTGAATCCAGCACCTACAACACGGCGTTCGGCAACAACTCGCTGCAGCGCTGGAGAACGCTGGTGACACAACCCGACTATGGCCGCAACGTTACGATAGACGGCAACCAGGAATCGGTATTTCCCGGCTTCGGTGCCGCCCAGGTGACATGCACGAGCGGTTTCCATGACACGATCTTCCTCGGCGACACCCCGCCTTCCGATGACTGTCGGTTCGCCGTGGAGGCGCCGCTGCAGTCCCGTACACAGGGCCAGCAGGACATTGTCGAGCTGAACTTCCAGGGTGGCCTGGCCAGCCTGCCAGCGGGTGAGCTGCGTGCCGCGCTCGGTTTGCAGTATCGGAAAATTCGGCGCAGTTCTATCCCGACATCCTGCAGTCCACGGCCTCCTTCACCGACCAGGTTATCGGCGTCTATCCGACGTCCTACATGGATGCATCGACGTCGGTGAACGACTACTACGGCGAGCTGCTGGTGCCCATCGTGCCCCGATTCGAGATCGAGCTCGGCGCGCGGTATTCCGATTACGAGCACGCAAGCAACGAGTGGACGTACAAACTGCTGGCGAACGCGATGGTCAGCGATCAGGTGCGGCTGCGAGGCGGCTACAACAAGGCGACGCGTGCGCCGAATCTTGGTGAGCTGTTTCTGAACCGCCAGGAGATTTTCACCATCGGCGGGGCAAACTTTGGTGATCCCTGCGGACTGCGTTCGAATGCGCCCTTCGGAGCCGGCGGTGCGGCCGAGGATCCGGATCCGCCTGCCGGTGCACCGCCCACCCAGATCGCGAGCGGTCAGACTGAAGAAGGGGCCATGAGCACCTATTTGATCTGTCAGGAACAGATGGGAGAGGCCGGCGCCGCTCAGTACTACAGCCAGCCCGCCGACGGAGCGGAGGGCACCCAGTTCAACTGGGTGCTGCAGGAAGGCAACCCGGCACTGGATTCGGAAACGGCCGACACCTATACGCTGGGACTGGTCTATACGTCGCTTTCGTCGCGTCCGTGGCTGTCCGGGTTCACCGCGTCGATCGACTGGTGGAAGGTGGACATTGAAAACGCGATCCAGCAGTACTCCGTCGACTACGCGCGGTTTCTCTGCTACGGCACTGTTGTGGCGACGACCCAGGCTGAAGCCGCGGCTCAGGCCGCGACACCGGCCTGTCAGAACGTCGACCGGATCGCGGGCAGCGGTGGCCCGGCAACCGTGCTGATTGCGTACGACAACCAGGCGACGATCGCAACGTCGGGCGTGGATCTGGCGGTCAACTGGATGTACAGCCTGCGCAACGGACCGGGTGCAATCGGCGTGAACATGCAGGCGTCATGGCTCGATTACTATCGCACCAAGCAGTCACCCGCCGATTTCGACGTTGAGACCGACTGGCGAGGCTCTCTCGGGCCGAATCTGGCCGGCACCAATGCGGGCGCCTACAGGTACAGGGTGTTCACCTCGCTGGGATACTTCCGTGACAACTTCAGCGTCAATCTGCGGTGGCGGCATCTGCCTTCCGTCTGGAGCATCGCGCACGCAAGCCAGCAGGCGGTGATCCGCAACAACCAGGCCGTGGCCGGCGGAGGTGATGGCGTCCTGTTGTCGTACACGCCGAACACTGATCTGAAGGCAAGCAGTTATAACGTCTACGACGTGTCGGTTAACTGGAACCTCACAGACACGATTTCGCTTCGCGGCGGCATCGATAATCTGTTTGATACGAAGCCGACGGTGACCGGCGCCAGCAGAGGTTTCCCGGCTGGCACCGATCTGGGTGCGGTCTGTGGTGACGCGCCCGGATGCCAGAACCCGGTCGACTTCAGCATGCCCAGTTCCGGTGCCGGAATTACCAACGGTGGATACTACGATGTCCTTGGGCGTCGTGCGTTCGTCGGCCTGAAAGTTCGGTTCTGACGGTTCTGACGGCAATAACCTGCGTGTGCGACGCAAGCGGCGGGCCCTCCGGCCCGCCGCTTACTTGATCTTCAGCGATATCCCGCCTGTCAGTGCTCCGCCGCCGTTACGGCAGCCGCACAGGCTCCCCCGTCACCGGATTCGGATAGTGAAACGGCGGCAGGAACGCGCTTGGATACATCTCGAACGGCACGCTTGGCGGCAGGTCGGGCGGATTCTCTTCGGTGATGCCCGGTGGCGGACGCGGCACGGCGTCGCGCCAGCCCAGCGCATAGGGCACGAAGTAGGTGTTGAACACCTGGTCCCAGCGGAATTTCCACACGCCGTCTTCCTTCACGAGACGGTTCTCGTAGACACCGCCCATGAACATCGCGTAGTTGCCATGTTCGCCCATCATGCTGAACGCGCGTGATCGCTGGTGTGCGGTCTGTCCGTCGTCGGCCACGTGGATGACTGGCTGAAACTGCATGTGGTTGTGCAGCAGTCCATGGTGTATGCCCGGCTCGCCATACAGATTCAGATTGCGGCGCACGCTCTCCGGACCCACGTACACGCCACGCTGCGCAATCTCGATGGCACCGTCACCGGAAAACGTTGCGGCCAGGTTGTCCCACTCGTTGCGCGCCAGGTAATAGCCGTAGATCACATGCAGGCGTTCGATCTCGTCCAGGTCCTCCAGCAGCCCGAGTCGATGCGACAGGGCGGCCAGCCGCTGATCAAGCTGGTCGGCGTCTGCCGCCGGCGCCGGAGCGAAGTCCGCGGGCGATGCGTCGTACACCGGGCCGCCGGTCACCGGATGCGGGTAGTGGAACGGCGCCACCGACCAGGTGGGGAATGACTGAAAGTCGGTGGTGTTCGGCCCATCCGGCGTCACCTGGTTGTGCGGCCACGGATCGGTCAGTGCACTCACGCTCCAGCCATCCTCATAGGGCGTGTACAGGGTGACGAACAGGCGCAGGTTGCGAATCTTCCAGACGCCGTCCTGCTTCACATAGTCGTTCTCGTAAACACCGACGCCCCAGTTCGCGTATTCCTGCCAGACGGCCTCCTGCGCGAACAGCCGCCAGCGTCCCTGTGCGCTTTGCCCGTCGGGTGCCACATGCACGATGGGTTGCAACTGCATCTGGTCGAACAGGCGGTTGGGCTGCGGGTATTCCTCACCATGGCCGCGCATGAATGCAAGGATGCTGTCACGGCCTTCGTACACGCCGCGGCCGCTCACCTCCAGTGTGGCATCGTCGGTGAACAGCGCCGCGGCCTGCGTCCAGAGGTGCTTGTCCATGTAGAACCCCCAGGTGCGCTGCAGCCGTTCGATGTCGGCGAGGTCTTCAAGCAGCTGTACCTCCTGTTCGAGTGTGGCGGCACGCGCGGCAAGCCGTTCGAACTCCGACTGCGCGAACGCGCTGCCACAGAACAGGGTCGCCACGGCGAGTATCGCACCGGACACGGCCGTCACCGCGCGCCGGCGGATAGGTACGGTGACCCGGATCGCTCTGCTGCGGGGAGCGGTTACGCACGATGGGTTGTGTTGGCTGTACATCGCTATTCCCCCGTCACCGGATTCGGAAAATGGAACGGCGGCAGGAAGGTATTCGGCCAGGTCTCGTACGGCATGCTGGGTGGGCGGTCCGGCGGCAGTTCGTCAGACACCCAGATGCCGCCGTTCAGGTCATCGTGATTCATCCAGCCATGTTCGTAGGGTACGACGACGGTCTGGAACCAGTGCAGGCGGGCGATTCGCCACACGCCGTCCTGCTTCACGTACTCGTTCTCGTACGGGCCTTCGCCCCAGTACGCATCGCCCCCGTACTCACCGCCCATGATGATGTTGCGCCAGCGGGCCTGCGCCCGCGTGCCATCCCGACCCACGGTGACCACCGGCATGAACTGGATGTGTTCGTTCAGCGTCCCTTCGCTCAGGCCCGCACGACCGCCCCCCAGCGCTTGCAGGTACTCGCGAACCCGTTCGCGACCGGCGTAGACGCCGTCGAGTCCGAACTCGATGGTGCCGTCGTCGGCGAACAGATCGGCCGCTTCATCCCACAGACCGCGATCGATGTAGTAGCCGAAGGCATGCTGAATGCGTTTGATCTGACGCTCATCTTCAAGGCGGGTTCTGCGCTCCTCCAGCGCTTCGACCGTACTGCGCAGCTGCGCAAGCCTGGCGGCCTCGTCGGTATCGGTAGCCGGGCGATGACGCTCGCAGGCCGCGGCAGTGACTGCGATGGCGATCATGGTCAGCGCCACGATCGGGCTCGTTGCCATGGTTGTCGTTGGTGGAACGGTTGTTCGCCGCACGGCCGGGCCCCCCGCCTCAGCTGTCGTATTGGCGGTGATTATCGCGATTGCGCGGGCGCTTGGCCAATCGCTGCCGGAATGCCGGCACGTGCGGGGATGAAGCCGCTGCGGAGTTCGGTCTGGATCTGGTCGAAATGGCGATCCAGCAACAGGTCGTAGCCCGCCACCAGTTCCGTGCGCATATCGGCATGCAGCTGTTCGAGGCCTTCTTTCAGCGCCTGTTCCAGTTCGTCGCGGTTGATGTGTTCATCCAGGCGCAGCAGCAGCCAGTCGGTAGCCAGCCATGCGGCGGCGCCCGCCACCAGGCCGCAGCCGATCGCAGCCACGCCGGCCGGCGCACACAGTGTGGTGCCGGTGGTGGCGGCGCTGCCCGCACGCGCCGCGCCGCGGCCCGCGGAGCGTGCGGCGGCACGGCCGGCCACCGCCGGATTGCGGGCGCCAGCCGCCCGCCACAGCGCGGGACCGGCTGCGACACCGCCGGCTGTCAGCGTGCTCAGCGAGACGCGCGTTTGCAGCGCGTCGGCTTCGCGTACCAGCAGCGAGGCGAGCAGAGGATCCAGCGCCAGTGCCTGGGCCGGCATCGCCGGGTCCCCTTCAGCGGGGGCGGGGACGCGGTACGGCGCGAGTCTGGCGGTGAGCGCTGTCAGCCAGCTGTGGTGCAGTTCGCTCTGCCGGGTGGCCAGGGCTTGCGCGGCGGCCTGCTGGAGGGCGAGCAGGTCATCCGCCCACTGCTCCTCGGGCAGCAGCATTTGTGCCGCCTGTGCGGCGACATAGCCGGATTCGGCAAGATTCGCAAAGGCCAGTGCGGCCATGGCCAGGCGGCTGTACTCGCCGCCCAGCGAGTAGTACCAGTCGGCGAACGCCGGGATGCGGTCGACGGCCGTGGCAAACACCTGTTGCAGACGGACATCCAGCTCGGCGATCACTTCGTCGCGCGTGGCGCCCTGGGCGGCCGCGAAGTGGCCGGTGGAGAAGTCGCTCAGCCAGCTGAGCACAGCCGGGTCCACTCGATAGTGCTCACCGGCCACGGTGAGCGGAATGGTGGCCCGCGACCAGCCGTGCTGCTCATGGCTGGTGACCAGCCACAGCAGCGTCACGGTCGCCAGTGTGACCACGGCGAGACCCGCGGCCCGGGCCGCGGGCTGCGATGCACCGCGGTCAGCGGCCAAGTGGGCGGTTGCGTAGGCGTTCATGTGTGATCAGCGTGGCACTCAGTAATGACAGATATGACCACACAAACAGCGCTTCTTCTGCAAGTATCACCACCCAGCCGGCCGCCTGCGTGAACGACACCCCCGGTTGTGGCAGCAATTGCTGGCCCAGCCAGTATTTCAGCCCGTCCTTGGCGGCCGCCAGCTCCAGCAGCAGGCCGGCCAGATCACTGCGCGCGGCTTCGCGCTCCACGAAGTACCACACCGCGCTGTCCAGCCGCACGCCGCCCAGTTCCGGCTGCGGCTGGTGGTAGGCCAGCGTGACCAGTGCCGCCATCAGCAGCACGCCGACCACTGCGATGGCGATGCGCCATGCCAGCTCAGTCAGCCAGACGGGATTGGCCTGCCCGGCCAGCATGCGCGTGACCCGTGCCTGCAGCGGCGCGAGCAGCAACGCGGCTGCGATCAGTGCTACCCAGACGGCGGTTGTCTCGATGCGCAGCAGCGCGATGATCGACACCACGGCCAACACACAGGACAGCACGCCAATGCGTATCGCCATCACGAGGCCGCCGCGCCAGCGCCGCGCGATCGTGCTGTCGGCATGCAGATAGGCCAGCAGGAATGCACGCCGGCGAATCCGCGCGCGAATGAACAGACCGGTGGCGAGCAGCGCCGACATGGTGAGCCAGATGAGGATCAGCACCGGTTCCGTCAGCGTGCGGCCGTAGAGGTGCAGTCCCCACAGCACAGCGGTGACACCAAGTGCCAACAGCACGTTGGGCAGCAATCCACCGGCACCTGCGGTGACAGCTGGTTCTGAAGGCGCGGGCGGGACCCGCGGCGGGCGCGTGGCCTGATTCATACCACATGCATCTTATACGGCGACTGGGTTAGAGTCGCCAGCCAAGGCGATGGGGCTATGGCGTGTGAAGATCGGCGGCGGGCGCGTTTTCTACGGCTACTACCTGGCCGCGATGTCGTTCGTGCTCGGTTTCGTGTCGGGCGCCATGTATGCACATTCGCGAGGCGTCTTCGTGCGCGGCCAGATCGAGGAATTCGCCGTGTCACGAACGGAGATTTCCCTCGCCTTCAGCGCGGTGCAGATTGCCGGCGCCTTCGCCTCCCCGGTGCTGGGCTGCCTGCTCGACCGCTTTCCCGTGCGCAATGTCATGATCTGTGGCGCGATCTGGCTCGGTGCCGGATTTCTGGTGATGTCGCAGGCGGCGACGGTCTGGCAGTTCGCATTCCTGATGGCACTGTTCATGGGACTGGGTTCCAGCAGCATCGGCACCAGCGCGAACACGAGGCTGCTCGTGAACTGGTTCGACCGGCATCGTGGGCTGGCGCTGTCCGTGGCGGTGATGGGGTATTCGATTGCCGGCATCGTCATGCCGCCGGTGGCGGTATGGCTGATGGAAAACGCCGGCTGGCGTCATGGCTACGCGGCCTTCGGCTGCGTGCTGCTGCTGGTCGTGCTGCCGCTGGTCGCGGTGATGGTTCGCCAGCGACCACAGGACATCGGCCAGCAGCCGGATGGCGTTGCGGTTGTCGTCAATGGCGGGTCGCCGGCAGCCGCGCTCGCAGGTGGGCCGCCCGAACAGGCGGTGACCGGGATGCGCGCAACGCTGGCGGCGTTCCGTCAGTTCATCCGGTCGCGCGCGTTCTGGGGGGTGGCGCTGCTGTTCGGCTCGATGGTCGGCGTCATGATCAGCGTCAACCTGCATCTGTTCATGCACTACACGGGGCTGGATCTTGGCGAGTATCGCGCCGCACTGATCCTGTCGGTCACCGGCGTTTTCATGTTCGTCAGCAAACCGCTGTTTGGCTGGTTGATCGATCGGCTCGGGGCGCGGCGTTCATCTCTGGTCGCGTTGCTGGTCGGTGTGGCGACCATGCTGGTCTATGCGCTGTCCACGGATTTCGTGTCGCTGCTGCTTGGCGGCGTGCTGCTGGGCTTTGCGTTCGGTGCACTCGTGCCGCTGCAGGCTGCGCTGCTGTCGCGGCTGTTCGAGCCTGCCATGTTCGGACGTGCCTATGGCGCTCTGCGACTTTGCATCTTTCCGATGACCGTGGCGTTCACGCCGTTGACAGGCCTCACCCATGACCTCACAGGCAGTTACACGCCGGCGTTCGCGGCATTCGCGGCGCTGTTCGCAGGTGTTGCCCTGCTCGCGCCGCGCCTGATTCCTCAGACGGCAGACACATAACGGCTGACGACGCCGACCAGGCGGTCCACGGCGGGCACGATGTCTTTTCGCACCGTGGAAGCGAAGCCCAGCGTGATGCCATTGCGCCGCCGCGTGCCGCAGTAGCACGACGATATCGGGCGCCCCAGACCGATACCGGCCTGCAATGCCGCGGCAACGACCGGCCGGTCATCCATGCCATCGGGCAGCCTTGCGGCAATGCGCAGCCCCGCCTCTGGAGGACCGTCGATACTGAGCATCCCCGCGGCACGTTCACGCAGCGCGCGGAGCAGCAGCTCGCGTCGTTCGGTATGAATCTCGCGCAGTTCGCGCAGATGTGTGGCCAGATGACCGGCGGCCCAGAACTTGGCCAGCAGCAGCTGCTGGTGCACGCCGACCGGTGACGATGTCGGCGTCAGTCTGGCCGCGAGTTCTTCTGGAACCACGGCGTATCCCACGCGCAGACCGGGTGCGACCGCCTTGTTGAAGCTGCCCAGATAGATGACCCGACTGGCGCCATCCAGTGAGTACAGGGGCTCGCGGGCCTGCGGGCCGAAGCGGAAATCGCAGTCGATCTCGTTCTCGATGATCCACGCGCCGGCTGTCGCGCCGAATTCCAGCAGTGCGCGTCGACGCTGCATGCTCATCGTCACCGCAAGCGGATAGTGATGGGACGAGGCCACGAGCGCGAAGCGCGCATCGGGTGCGATGCGCATGCCCTGGCTCACATCGATGCCGTGACGGTCTACCGGGACAGGCACCGGCTGCAGTCCCAGTCCGTTCAGAACCGCGCGGGAATTGGGGTCACCGGGCTCCTCGAACCAGACCCGATCACCCGGTCTGCCGGTGGCGCGGATCAGCATCTCGACCAGTGACTGCGAGCCGTTGGCGATCAGCACCTGTCCGGCGTTGCAGGGCATGCCGCGAAACGCGGTGAGGTAGTCGGCGACGGCTTCGCGCAATGGCAGTTCGCCGCGCGGATCGGCGAATGCGAATGCCCGTGACGCGTGGCGGCGCAGCACCTGGGCCGACAGCCGTGTCCACTGCCGCCACGGGAAACGGTCCACGGCGGGAATCCCCGGTGCCAGCGGCAGATCCTGATAAGCGGTGGTGCGCCCGGCCGACGGCCGGGTCCGCGCGCGGTCAGTCGCGCCGCGTCCGGTCCCCGCGCCGGCAGGGCTGTGCGTTTTCGTCGATTGTGGCGCCGGGGCATCCTGGTACGCCGATGGCTGCGTATCGGCAACGAAATAGCCCGCCCGTGGCCTGGCCACGATGTAGCCCTCGGACTGAAGCTTGGCGTAAACCTCTACGACGGTGGTGCGCGAGATGCCGTTCGCGGTGGCCATGGAACGCGACGATGGCATGCGACTCCCCGGCGGCAGGCGGCCACAGCGTATGCTGCGACGCAGGAACATAAGGATCTGTTCCTGCAGCGATTCACCGGCGCCGCGCTCGAGCGTCAGATCGTCAAGGACGAACTGGCAGGTTGCCTGCGACATCCCCATACTCATGGTGCCCCGATTCGCTGGCCGGACCACGTCCGCGCCTCCGGGAAGGTGGCTTCGGTGGCCATTATCCGCCCACCAGGCTCGTACTGGCAAACCGGTTTGTCCGACCAGCGGCCAACCTCGGGTGGCGAACCGTGCCGCATGTCACTCCGGCTTGCGAAACACGAACAGCGCGCGATCGGTGGCGCCGCGTGTGCCGGGCGTGAACACCATCTGCGTCCGATCGTCATCCGGATTGGCCAGCAGGTCGCTGTCGATCACGAGTTCGAATCCGGCGGCCGTCACTTCCTCGACAATGGTTTCCACGCCCATGCGATGGATGGTCGAGGCATCGCGCCAGCCCGAGCCATCCTCGGCCTTGTGGTCGATGACGAGGTAGATTCCGCCGGGCTTGAGGGCATCGAGGAGCTTCGCGTTGAAAGCCGCGGTGTCGATTTCCTGCGGCACCAGGTCATGGTAGTAGAGCACGTTGAACACCGCGTCCACATTCCGCGGCAACGAGGCGGTGTTGTAGTCCGCGAGGTTGTACGACACGTTGGGCCTGTCGGCGACGAATGCGCGCGCCGCTTCGCCGCCAAAGCGTTCCGTGTAGGGCAGATCGAAAACGTCCACGCGGCCGCCGACACCGACCGCCTCGGCGAGCATGGTGGTGTAGTAGAGCCCGATGCCAGCCAGTTCAATGATGTGATCGCCGGGCTGAATGCCCGACAGCGTCAGCACCTCGGCCGGGAGACGATTCGGGTCGCGGGCGCGGTGTTCGTCGGTGCGCGCCGGCGACTCCACGGCGAGGCGGATGTGGTCGGGTGTGGAGGCGGGGATGACATAGTCACCGGCATCCTGTGCGCCGGCGCTGGCGCCGACCAGCGCCAGAATCAGCGCGGCAACGGCAGAAGCGGTGGTGGATGCCGCGCAGCGGCCACGCCGGCAGGATCCGCCGGCCTGGGTGTTGCATACGTTTGCAGACATCGGAGCTCCTCCGGAACAGCAGGTGCCGCGGGTGCGGCGGGCCAATATAGATACTGCATTCGTACCCATAAGCCAACAGCCACGACCTGCCGCCGAAGGGGATTTCGGCTAGACTGCCCGCCAAGGACCCTGGAGCTCTACGATATGAAGACATTACTCAGTACCCGCCTGGCATGGCTGGCCGGCGCGGTATTCATGGCTGCCGGCGCGCTCGCGCAGGCGCAGGACAACGCCCTGAACCCCCGTGAGTTCACTCTGAGCATGGAGCTGGTGCGGGCGTATGTGGAGGCCAGTGAGAACGTGTACGTGGAACTGAGCGCCAACCCGTCGCTGCTCGACGGCATGAGCGAGGCGACCGAAGAATTCGGCACCGAAAGGGAATTGCGCGAGATGGTGGAATTCGTCAACTCGACGCCCGTCGTCCGCGAGGCGATCGAACGCGCCGGCGTTTCCGTGCGTGAGTACGCGCTCATCAATGCCACGCTGATCCCGGCCTTCATCACGTTTCAGATGCACGCGGCCGGGATGGGTAACGGATCGATGTTCGAATGGGTGACCGCCGAGCACCTGCAGTTCATCGAAAGCAATGCCGAGGCGATCGCCGAGCAGTTCGAACGTCTGCAGATGATGGCGCCGCCGGAGCCCGATTGATCCGCGGAGCGCTGCCTGCTCAGAAGGGCAGCCAGGAGCGTTCGCGTGACAGGTGCAGATACCCCACGCTGATCCCCTGGCGCCAGCCCACTCCCATGCGCACCGGCGCAAGCACCGTCTCTCCGTTGCGGTTGTAGTTCATGCCTACGCCCCCCACATAGTAGAGACTGCCTTCGACACCGCCGTACCGCTGGAACAGCGAATCCGTATCCGGAAGGTCGTAGACAAGGATGAAGGCCTTGGCCGCGCTGCCGCCGATATCCAGGCCAAGCGACGGCCCACGCCAGTAGACCGGCATGGATGTGCCGTCCTTCATGTAGAGAATGCCGTGTCCGTAGCGAAAGCCTACGCCAACCGCGCCGCCCCCTTCTTCACCACGGATGTAGCCGTCCGGCGGGCCTCTTTCGCCAAGTACGCGATTGAGCACATCGGCAAGGCCGCGTGCACCGCGGCCGAAGAATGCTTCGGCTTCACGGATTACGCCATCGCGCTGGAAGGATTCCGCCGTCGGCGGCGGTGGCGCAGCGGTGGCGCCACGCTGCGCGTTGCCCGCGCAACCGGCAGCGAGTGTCGCGGCCATGATTGCCGCGACGGTGACTGCAACGCGCATGTTCCGGCTCCCGACCGACTCCAACATCGCGAGTTTGCGTCACGCCGGCGCGATGTCAAGGCGTCGCTTCCGGGGCGGACCGTTCCTGCAACGCGGCAGCTACTTGCGAAACAGCGCTTCGGCGGCTCTGCGCGCTTCGGCGTCGGTCTGATCGTCGGCCGGCGCCGCGGCCGCGCCACCGCCGGCCGCTACGCCGTCTTCGCCGAACAGCGCGTCCAGCTGAGCTCTGGCCTGCTGCTCGCGCCGCCATTCGGCGCTGTCGCCGGCATCCGGCGAGGGTTTGAAGTAGTCGCAGAAGTTGGCATGCGCTTTGTCGCGAATCTCCGGCGCATCGTCCTCGGTGCAGGCGCGCGCCACGGAACTGTCGTAGTGCCGGCACATGCGGCAGACGTGCAGTTCGGCGCGGCATTGCGGGCATTCGTCGAGGCGCGCCAGCGGCAGGCTCAATGATGCAAGCGAATAGCCGCATCTGTAGCAGTGCAGTGTGTCGCTCATGGCGGCATTTTCCCATATCGGGCGCGACGCCGTAGGATCAGCCGATGGACTATCCCACTGAGTACTGGATGGTCGTCTATGAAGGACGCAGCGAACAGGCGTGTGCCGAGCTGGGTCTGATGCTCGCCGCCCGTGGCGTGAAGCACCAGTACGCACGCGAGGACGGGTTGTGGCGGCTGTCCGTGCCGGTGCAGTCGGCGCCGCTTGCCCGCGAGGAGATCGCCAACTATGTTCGGGAGAATCAGCCTCGCCCGGCCGGGCGCAGGCCGATCGAGGCCGTGGACAGCGGCTGGCCAGGTGTCTGGGCCTACATCCTGCTGTTGGCGGCGGTTGCCGCGTTCACCGGTCGGATGGCGTTTGGCCTCGACTGGCTGACGCTGGGCATGATGGATGCTGGCCGGGTGCGGGGTGGCGAACTGTGGCGCACGGCCACGGCGCTGACGCTCCATGTGGAATTCGGCCATCTGGTCGGGAACATCGGTTTCGGCGCATTTTTCGGCCTGTTCGTCAGCCGCTATCTCGGCAGTGGCCTGGGCTGGGCCGCGATCGTGGCGTCCGGCATGGCCGGCAATCTGCTCAACGCGATGATCCAGGCCGGGACGCACCGCGCCATCGGCGCGTCGACGGCGGTGTTCGGCGCACTGGGCCTGCTCGTTGCCTACACGTGGCGCGCCGGGTTTCTGGCTGGTACGCCGTGGAAGGAGCGCATTGCACCGGTGGTGGCCGGTATCGGCCTGCTGGCATTTACCGGCACCGGTGGCGAGAACACCGACATCTTCGCTCACCTCACCGGTTTCATTGCCGGCTTCGGCCTTGGTGTGCTACTTGCGCGGTTCAGGATTCCGCGGGCACGCCAGGTGCAGCAGGCCTGGGGCGGCGCGGCCGTGGCCACGCTGGCCCTGTGCTGGATACTGGCGTTCGTGTTCTGAGCCGGCGCGTTACTCCAGCACGCTGGAGATCAGTGCCAGAAAATCGCGTTCGCCGCTTACGTGCTCGAAGTCGCGGGCGTTCACCGTGTAGCCGTGGCGGTCGGCAATGGCCTGATAGCGAGGCCTTCTGTGCTCGACCAGGGCGGGGAAAATCCACCGTACGAACTCGTCCGGTACGATGTCGTTCGGGCTTTCCAGGCCATTCTCACGCAGATACCCGGTCAGCTTGCTGTCCAGAAAGTCTTCGTTGTAGTAGATCGGCTTCGGGCTGCGTATCGCGCGTTCGACCAGTTCCCGTTCAAGGCTCTCGTCCGGGCGCAGGTACAGGATCAGCGTGTTCTCGGCCAGCGTCACTTCGGTCTGCTCATCGTCCAGCTCGCAGACACTGCCGCCGGCGTCGTTGATGAAGTGGTCGTAACCGTAGATCTCCCGCGCCTTGATGATGAAGTCGGCCACATCGCGCATCGCACCGATTTCAGCCTCCCGGTGCAGGCGCTGCCGCTTCTTGAATTCATCCACCGGCAACCCGCCGAGGTCCGGCCGCCCGATCTTGCCCAGGAACGTCGACACCGGTGTGAGGTTGTGTACCGTGATGTTGCTGGCGATGTAGATCGAGTCGCTGCGCAGCAGTTCCCGCAGGAAGCCCACCTGCATGGCCTGGCGCTTGATGTTGTCCAGAATCGGCTCATCAAGATAGCGGGTGCCGATGCGATAGTCTCCGGAGTAGTGAAACCAGTCGTCTTTCGGCAGCTTGTAGGCCAGCGTGGTCTTGCCGATCCCCGACATGCCGAGCAGGGTGATGGCCTTGTGCGGCCAGGCCATGAATTCCTTGCGGGTCATTCGCATTGCAAGCACCGGGGGAGGGGAAAGAAGCGTGTCCGGGGATTATAGGGCGGAGCGTTGCTCAGTGCCCGACAACTGCTCTGCCGTTCATGCCGCGACGAGATCAACCGCTGTGCCGCTCGACAGGCCTGTCGTGCAATCGTGACACCCCCTCATCGCGGTGCCAGCGCCGGGTCGACGCGCTGTTGCGCCCCGCCGTGCGCGAAATCGCAGGCCAATGCGTTTCCATTTCACGACGTTTGCTGTCGGGTGATACGGGTTCGGCGCGGTATGCCACGCCGCCATGCCTGTGTTGCCGCTGCGGCAAGAAAGTTGGCACGGGTCGTGCAATACAGCCAGCGAGACCGACAGAACGTGTGCGCAAAGCCCCCCCTTTCCGCTCGCTGTTCCGAGGATCAGTCAATCAGGAAATCTGAATCAGAATCAGGAGACAACGATGAACAAGCTTACAGCCTTCAGTCTGGTGCCTCTCACCGTCGCCATGTTCGCGCTTGGCTCGGCATCGACCGCGTTCGCGCAGCAACCGTCGTTCGACGAGCTGGATGCCGATGACAACGGCTACATCTCGCGTGAGGAAGCCCGGGAGCTGCCGTGTCTGTCGAATGCGTTCGACGATGTCGAGACTGAGTCGCCGCTGGGCCTGAGCCGCACCGAGTACATGCGTGCGGTCGCCGAGCATTGCGCGAGGGACGAAGAGTAAAGCAGCGGCCCGCTGCGCTTGCCCCCTCACTGGCGGTGACTCCCCCCACCGCCAGTGAGCTGAAGGGCCGGTGGGATGCACTTGTCCCTCCGGCCCTTCAATCTTTTCAGACAAGCCGGGCTTTTCCGACAGCCGGGTCCGGCCGATGCCCCGGGTTCCGCGGTGTGATCGACGACCTGGCGCATGCCGCCGGGCGTGATCAGCTCGTGGACGAGACGCGCGTGCTGTAATCGATACGCTGGTCGATGCAACGAGAACGGCTTCGTCCGTGGTTGAGCGCGAAGCCATTGTTGGGGTGGCGGTGGAAGCGATGCGGAGACTGATGGCTACGCAGAGCGTTACGGAAGATCAAAGGCGTCGGTTCCGTCGGGAGTTCGGGATGATTCTGAGGGAATGGGAGAGACAGCGGCGTTCTCACGTCCCCAGCCAGGTTGGAATAGCGGAGAAACTCGGACGGATGGCTTTGGTGTCGAGTCTCGTGGGAACTGCCAGCTTCCGCTGCAGAATCTGCCGTTTAAAGCTATTTAACGTCACTCAAGTGCTGTAAATCGCAGTTTTCCATATGCCTGCTCCCACGGTCAGGCATATGCTGTTCAAAGCAGATTCTCCTGCGTAAGACGCTTTAAACCGCACATGTCCAAGATCAATACGCTGATATTGGCTCCGCCGTATCAAGTCGAACAGACACTGCAACGCCTGGGCGCGAACCCGCGCACAGCACGACTGCGCCGCAACCTGACGATCAAGGAAGTCGCCGCCAAGATCGGCACGGGGCCGCGTCCGGTGTCGGACGCTGAGAAGGGCAAGGCATCAACGAGCGCCGCGGTCTACATCGCCCTGCCCGACGAAACCGATTTCGTCACGGCAGGGCGATTCGCCGGATGACCGGGCGGGCGCGCTCGGCTTCGGCCGCGGACCTGATCCGCCTGCCCCGCGCCGCGAATTCAATCGGACGCTGGCCCTGCAAAAGCTCCAGGACTTCGCGGACAGGATCATCGCCGACGAAGACGTGCAGCAGGATGCGGACGCGCAGCAGGTACAGGAGTTGCTGCTCGATGGCACGTCGATGGGCGGTGCGCGCCCCAAGGCGGTTATCGAGGACGGCGGCGCGCTATGGATCGCGAAGTTCAACCGCCTGGACGACCCGTGGAGCCATGCGCGCGTCGAGCGAGCGATGCTCGAGCTCGCCCGCGCATGCGGTATTCATACGGCAGAGTCGAGAGTCGTGAAAATCGGCGATCGTGACGCACTGCTCGTCAAGCGCTTCGATCGCGAGGGCGTGCGAGGTGGCTATCGCCGTGCGCGCATGCTGAGTGCGCTGACGCTACTGCGCAGCGAAGACACGCACACAGACCGCACAAGGTGGTCGTACGTGCTCCTCGCCGAGGAACTGCGGCGCCTAGGCGCACGACCGAAAGTCGAGGCTCCCGAACTGTTCAGGCGGATGTGCTTTTACCGCTAGCAGCTCAACCGGCAGGCCGATCACGCCATCGCGAATCAGGCATGGCGGTATGAATTGGGGCCTTGTCGTCACGCGCACAGGCGATTTGGTGATGGTTGTCGCCGTGCCGTGCCGCCGTGGCGTAAAGTACCCACATGCTCCCGCAGCGCTTTCATCCCGCCGTAGACGGCTGGTTCGCCGGCGAATTCAGTGCGCCCACTACGGTGCAGCTGGCCGCCTGGGAGGCGATCGCTCAGGGTCAGGCGACGCTGATCAGCGCGCCCACCGGTTCGGGCAAGACGCTGGCCGGGTTCCTGGGCATCATCGACGAGCTCGTGCACGCGGCCGGGCGCGGTCCTCTGGCCGACGAAACGCGGGTGCTGTACGTCTCGCCGCTGCGCGCCCTCTCCAACGACGTGCAGAAGAATCTCGAAGCACCGCTGGCCGGCATACGCCGCGAACTCGCGGCGCGCATGCTCGGCGATGCGCCGATACGCGCCTGGGTGCGCACCGGCGACACGCCGCAGAGCGAGCGTGCGCGCATGCGCCGCAGTCCGCCGCATATTCTGGTGACGACGCCGGAGTCGCTGTACATCCTGCTCACGTCCGATTCCGGGCGAAACATGCTGTCGACGCTCTCCACGGTGATCGTCGACGAGATCCACGCGCTGGCCGGCAACAAGCGCGGTGCGCATCTGGCGCTGTCGCTGCAGCGGCTGGATGCGCTGTGCGAAGCCACCGGCAACCGCAAGCCGACGCGCGTTGGCATCTCGGCCACCACGCGGCCGCTGCAGACCATCGCCACCTACCTCACCGGCGATCCGCAGGCACCGTGCACCATCATCGACGAGGGCCACACACGTGAGCGCGATCTGACGCTGGAGCTGCCCGGATCGCCGCTTGAAGCCATCATGTCCAACGAAGTGTGGACCGAAGTCTACGACCGCATCGCATCGCTCGCGAGCGAACACCGCACCACGCTGGTCTTCGTGAACACGCGTCGTCATGCCGAGCGCGCGGCGCGTCATCTGGCCGATCGCCTCGGCGAGGATCTGGTCACCTCGCATCATGGCAGTCTGTCGAAGGAGCTGCGGCTGAACGCCGAGCAGCGCCTGAAAGCCGGCAAACTGCGGGCGCTGGTGGCCACCTCATCGCTTGAGCTTGGCATTGACATCGGTGATGTGGATCTCGTCTGTCAGCTGGGTTCGCCGCGCGCGATCGCCGCGCTGCTGCAGCGCGTGGGTCGCTCCGGCCATGGCCTTGATCGCGTGCCCAAAGGGCGGCTTTTTCCGCTGTCGCGTGATGAACTCGTGGAATGCGCCGCGCTGCTGGAGTGCGTGCGGCGCGGGGAACTGGATGCGATAAGGCGCTGCGATGGCGCACTGGACGTGCTGTCGCAGCAGATCGTGGCCGAGCTGGGCATGCGTGAGTGGTCCGCCGATCAGCTGTTTGCGCTGGTGCGCGGTGCAGCCTGCTATCGGGAACTGAAACGCGACACCTTCGATGCGGTGGTCACGATGCTGGCCGATGGTTTCAGCACACAACGTGGGCGGCGTGGCGCGCATGTTCACTACGATCGCGTGAACGGCATGCTGCGCGGGCGTCGCGGCGCACGGCTCACCGCGATCACAAACGGCGGTGCGATCCCGGATCAGTTCGATTACGATGCCGTGCTGCTGCCGTCCGAACAGATCATCGGCACGCTGAATGAGGATTTCGCGATCGAGAGCCTGCCGGGCGATGTGTTCCAGCTCGGCAATACCTCGTATCGCATCCGCAAGATCGGCAGCGGCAAGGTGTTCGTCGAGGACGCGCAGGGTCAGCCGCCGAACATTCCGTTCTGGCTGGGCGAGGCGCTGGGGCGTACCGATGAGCTGTCCAGCGCCGTGGCGCGTCTGCGCCGGCGTGTCGGCGATCTGCTTGAAAGCCACCCGCCTGGCGACCGCTGCGATGCCGTTGCCCTGCAGCTGGCGGCCGAGACGGGTCTGCCCGCGGCCGCGGCCGGCCAGCTCGTGGCTTATCTGGCCACCGCGAAGACGGCGCTGAACGGCCTGCCTGATGACCGCCATATCATCTTTGAGCGTTTTTTCGACGAAGCCGGCGACACGCATCTCGTCATTCACTCGCCGTACGGCTCTCGCGTTAATCGCGCCTGGGGTCTCGCGCTGCGCAAGCGCTTCTGTCGACGGTTCAACTTCGAACTGCAGGCCGCGGCGCTCGAGGACACCATCGTGATTTCGCTGGGCGCGGTGCACAGCTTTGCGCTCGAGGAAGTGATCGGCTATCTGCGCAGCAATACGGTGCGCGATGTGCTCGCGCAGGCCGTGCTCGCGGCGCCGCTGTTCCCGGCCCGCTGGCGCTGGAACGCGACCACGGCGCTGGCCGTGAAACGCTTTCGCAACGGTCGTCGCGCACCGCCGCAGTTTCAGCGCACGGACGCCGAGGATCTGCTCGCCGTCGTGTTTCCCGATCAGCTGGCGTGCGCGGAAAACCTCGGCGGTGGCGATCGCGACATTCCCGATCATCCGCTGGTTGCGCAGACCCTGTTCGACTGTCTGAACGTGGCGATGGACATCACCGGCCTTGAACGATTGCTCGCGCGTATCGAGCAGGGTGAGGTGACGGTGTTGTGCCGCGAACTGACGAGTCCCTCGCCACTCGCGCAGGAAGTGCTGGGTGCCAAGCCCTACGCCTTCCTCGATGACGCACCGGCGGAGGAGCGCAGGACGCTGGCGGTGCAGTCGCGTCGTTACATGAACCCGGAGCAGGCCGCCGATCTTGGCCGGCTGGATGACGCGGCCATCGATCGCGTGCGACAGGAAGCATGGCCGGACGTACGCGATGCCGAAGAGCTGCATGAGGCGCTGGCGCTGCTCGGCTTTCTCACCGCGGCTGAGGGCGCGGCGCTCACGCACGATGCCGCGTCGCTGTTCGCAGCGCTGGTCGACGACCGGCGCGCCTGCGTGTTCCGGCCCGTTGGCGGCGAGCGACTGTGGGTGAGCGCGGAACGCTTGGCCGAGGTTGCGCTGGCATTGCCTCAGGGTGTCGTTGAAGGCCCGGCGCCCGCTGTGCTGCCGGTGCCTGACGGTGCACCGGCCACGGCTGATGACGCACTGCGCGAAGTGGTGCGCAGTCGACTCGAAGGGCTGGGGCCGGTCACTGCGGCCCGGTTGGCTGCGCCGCTGGGTCTGACTGACAAGGCGTTGGCTGTGCCGCTGGCGGCGCTCGAGCAGGAAGGCTTTGTGATGCGCGGCCGCTTTACTTCCGATGCGTCAGCGGTGACGGGTGCGGAGGAGTGGTGCGACCGTCGGCTACTGGCGCGTATTCATCGCTATACGCTGAAGCGGCTGCGCAGCGAGATCGAGCCGGTGACGCTTGCTGACTACCAGCGCTTTCTGTTTGACTGGCAGGGTCTTGGTGAGGAACGCCGCGAGGGCGAGGAAGCCGTCTACGCCGTGCTCACTGAGCTGGAGGGGCTCGCGCTGCCGGCGATCGCCTGGGAACGCGACGTGCTGCCGGCGCGCATCGCGGCCTATGGCGGCGACCTTCTGGACAGACTCTCCACGAGTGGTCGCATCGTCTGGTGGCGTCCGCGCCCGGGTGGTGCGCCCATCTCGGCGCGCCCCACCACGGTGGCGGCTTCACCCATCATGCTGGTGCCGCGCGCCACGCTTGCACACTGGCGCGTGCTCACGGAGCGCGACGATGCGACAGCAGGTTCCTTGTCGGCATCGGCCGCGCGCGTGCATCAGGCACTCACCGATCACGGCGCATTGTTCTTCATCGAACTCGTGGAACGCACCGGACTGCTGCGCGTGCAGGTGGAGGAGGCGCTTGGTGAACTGGCGGCGCGCGGCATCGTCACGGCCGATTCGGTCAACGGTCTGCGGGCACTGCTGGTGCCGCAAAGCCGCCGTCGCGGATTTCACGGCAGGAGCCGGCGCCGCGCCGCGGTGAGCTTTGATGCCGCGGGCCGTTGGGCGCTGATGCCGCCGGTCGCGAGCGATCGCGAAGCGCTGGTCCGCGATGCCACCGAACACGCCGCGCGCACGCTGCTGCATCGCTACGGCATCGTGTGTCGCGCCGTGCTGTCGCGCGAAACCGCGCTGCCACCCTGGCGCGACCTGCTCACACATCTGCGTCGCTGGGAAGCGCGCGGAGAGATCCGCGGCGGGCGTTTCGTCGAGGTGCTCGGCGGTGAACAGTTCGCGCTCACCGATGCCGTGGAACGCCTGCGTCGGGTACGGCGAAACCAGGAGGCCGATGAATGGCTGGCGCTGTCAGCGGCCGATCCGTTGGCGATGGTGGCACTCACGGCCACGAACGCGCGCGTGCCGGCGCTGGCCGGTCACCGCATCGTGTATCGCAATGGTGTTGCGGTGGCGGCGCAGACCGCCGCCGGCGTGAACTGGTTCGTAGCCGCCGATGAGGCAATGCGCGCCAGGGTACAGGCGATGCTGGGCCCTGGCGGTTCGGTGCGTGCCGGACAGCCCGATCAGGTAGCGGCTGTACTGCCCGTTGGTATGTGATTGTGCAAATAGAAGGATGTTGTGATTCGAACGACGAACGTGTGACCTATCATTCATTCACCGACTCGTTTGGAGCGATCTACGGCCCCCCTGCCACAAACAATTTGTGCAGCGTGTACGTACCCTATCCCTCTCCTTTGCTCGCTGGTGCTGTGCATACGCATCCGTTATTCATCGCCGGAGCAACTGTTGCAGGGCAACGGCTGCCAGGGTCCTCCAGCCACCATGGACGACGTAATTCTCTGGAACAATGGTGGCGAGTACTTCAGTCAAGCTGACAGCAACGTCCAGCAATCGATGGGTAGGCCGTTCTATGTTCGCACGCCCACAGGAAGGATATTGAGGACAGATAACCATAACCCGTACGGCGACCCGGTACAGGTGCACCCATGATTGGTCTTGATAGAGCTTGTCTGGCTACGGCCACTACTGCCGTCCTCATCAGTGTATCGAATGCTCAGAGTCCTCCTTGCCTGCTGAATGACGCTTCGTGCCTGCAGCGCGAAATGCGCGGCGTGTGTTGGGAGCAACAACAATCGCTCGAGCCTTGTCTGGCCTGGCTGGAAATGATGGCCAACATTGGCGGCAGCATGGACTCTGGCGTGCGAATGCTGGTCGCTCAAGGCTACGTTGGTCTATCCAATCTTTACATGTTGGTAGAGGGCGAGCATCTGACCGCCGAACGTTCAGGAATGTCTGCGTCTCGTGCCCGGGCCAGAGATTTGTACCGGGAGATATTGTCCGAGGATCCGACCAACGCCGGCGCCTTGACCGGATTGGCAGGATTGATTGACAACTTGGACGAAACAATCGAATTGTTGCGACAGCGTGTGGCGATAGATGCCGCCGACACGAACGGACTGTTGTTGCTGGCCGAGTTCCTGGATCGCTCGGGAGAATTGCTGGAAGCGGCAGAGTTGCGTGAGCGCATCTATATGATGCAATCAGATGGTGGTCGCGACCAGCGACTGGCCAGCGAGGCCGTATCCAGCTACGAAGCAGCCGGGGCGACCGATCGTGCGGCCGAACTCAGAGCGCGTGTTCGGGCAGACTACAGGCTCGACGACAAGCTGCAGGATCTGGAAAGGATCGATGCGGAGAGTCCGGCACGATCCAGGGCGATACTCACTGAACTTTGCACCAACGAGCTTGCCGTGCTGTTCGGTCCGGATCCTTGCCTCGACGGGATAGACCGTGTTGCTGCGATTGCGGAGACGGCAGGCACCATCGGCGAGGAGCTCGCCGAGGCGGCCGTGGATGGCATTCAGATCGCGGTGCGCGCGTGGCGGCTGCATGCGTCATCTCCGGACTTGCGTCGGCGGTTGTTGTCGACGATGGATCGCATGTTTATGTGGATGAACGAATCCGCGCATCGGTATGCGGTTTACGCCCAGGTTACGGACGATCCTGCTCAGCGCCTGCGGTCGATGGAATCGGCGGTCGCGCTGGCTCCTGATGACGGAGCGATTGTGTTCGGCCTGGGGTTGGCCTACCTGGAGGAGCGACGCATCGACGATGGCGTGGATCTTCTGGAGCGTTCCCGGGATCTGCTGCCACCAGAAGCACAGTCGACAGTTGATCTGTTGCTTCAGCAGGCGCAGACGGCGCAGCGATAGTTCAAGACTCAAGGACGAGCGGCGCGACCACCGGTTCACAGAGCGTCTAAAGATCGGCAGTCACTGGGTGCGGGGCCACGAGCGCTGGGTTGGTTAGTCCTGTTGCTGGGGCGTCGTTTGGCTCTTCCCGGTGTATTCGTCGGAGCGCTGCTCGCATTCATCGTGGTGATCTTGGTAAGAGACAGTTTCCTGTCGCCGGACATTTCGCCCGGGTGGGTGACAGCCTGGGTGGTCGCCGGTCTTGCCATGTTGTTCGCCATGGCCAGTAGTCTGGGCCCGCCGCTCGCCGAAAAACGGCTGTCGGGGCCGCGCAGGTGGATCCACAGACCTCCGTCGTTCGCGGGCGTGGAGCCGGCGATGCGCTCGGAAGGCTCGAACGTGAATTTCGCGAGCTGTGCACCGACGTGCAGCGGTACAACCATCGCCATCGCCGCGACGACCGGGCCATTTCGGAGTTGCGTTACTCGTGCGCGTCAGGGCGGAGTGGCTGGCACAACAAACAAGCGCCATTAGCTTAGGGCTCGGTCAGAAACAACTTGGCATTCCTGGCCGCGCCCTTATGGCTGGTTCTGGCTGTCTGAGGGGGGGTGAGGACGGCCAGCAGTGGGTGGCTGTGTTGTACAGGAAGCCGCCGGCGAATATGTTCATGCGACTCGTGTGTTCCGCGAGCCAACAGACGTCCGCGCCACCGTTGATCAGTTCATGCAGCACGAAATCGCCTGCTGCGCCCCAATCCCATCGCTGACTTCTCTCCCACCAGTGGCCGGCTGCGTTCAGGCCATCGATCAGCTCGTCGGGATCTGCACCGCGCGCCAGGATCTCCCGCACCAGCCCGGGAGAGTTTCCGGCAGCGGCCGCATGCAGTGGCCCGCCGTCCAGCGGGGCGCCCGCCCTGATCAGACGAAGCGCGATGTCATTGTGTCGCATACGCAGTGCAGCAGCCGTGGCATCACGTCGCGCTGCAGGTTCAGTTCCCTGACTCTCTATGAGGTTGTCGACGATCTCGTGAAAACCCATGCGCGCCGCCTCAACCAGGCGTTCGTTCGGATCGGCCATGGCGGCCAGCAACGCCAGTCCGTCCAGGGCCACATCTGCCGGACGTCCTTGCATCGGCTGCGCACCCGCTCGCAACAGTTCGAACATCACCAGACGGGCCTGTTCGCGTTCCGGCCCTTCCATGTGATCGTAACGGAACCAGGCTGGGGTCATAGGCGGGCCGGCGCCGATCAACGGATGCGCTTGTTCCCGGGGAAAGAAATAATTCGGGTCCGCGCCAAGACTCAGCAGAAGACGGACGGTGCCGGGGGAGCTGTCGCGCACCGCGGTAAACAACGCGGTCTCGGTCAATGGCGCTCCGGCTTCGTACAAGAGACGCGCAACATCTGTCTGCCTGTCGGCGATCGCCAGGGCGGCGGAACGGCCGAGTACAGTACTGTCCCATTCCAGGCCTACACGTTGTGCCTCGGAAAGCCCGACTTCCGCGACCTGAAAGTAGCCACGGTGCGCCGCACTCTCGATAACTCCGTACTGATCCATCTGGGACGCATCCCTCAGCCGGGAAGGATCCTGCTCGAACAGGAATCGCAACACCTTCGCCAGGCCCTGGCTCGCGACTTGTCCCAATGACTGGCCGGAAGCTTCGAAATCCGCGCCAGCTCTGAGCAACGCAAGGGCAATGTCTTCCTCGCGATCGATCAGCGCGATCGTCAGCAATGGCGCTGGAGGCGGCTCAAAACCTCCGGGCACCTCAAACCTCTTGGCACCGTTGACTCCCTGACCGGTTCCGGGATGGTTGCGTTCGGATCGCCACCATCGTTCAGATACGCTTCAATTACCGAGATTTCACTGCGCTGGATCGCGGTAAAAAGGTCCGGAGGCTGTGCAACGGCCGATCGCATCGACAGCCCGGCAACCGCGGCAAGGTAGTAACCAATGCGCGTTCCCATGATCGGCTCTCACCGGTAGTAGTGGACAAGCATCATCGCGTGATGGACCTGCACGGTTTGTGGTTCACCGGCATATTGCATGGTCGTTAGTGCGGGTCGGTTCACGGGTCCACACGCGTCCCGCGTTGGCAAACTGGCCGATGAAGTTCTTTCTTCTTCGTGTCGACGTTGATCACCGGTTGGCCTTTCACCAAAGGAACCGCGCCGGATCCGCAGCTGGATCAAGACACTCGACCCTGCGCATCGCATCGCTACGGCCTTTTCAAACGGTCCGCCTACTGAGGCAGGCTGTAGGCGCGGTTCAGCATCTGATCGATGAACTCATGCCGGGATTCGGGCAGCAAATCTCGTGCCTGGGACAGTGCCTGGATCGCCTCAGAGCTGTTGCCAGCATCGAACTCCGCAAGGCCGAGTCCGAATGCAACTTTGCCATCCAAGGGAAACCGCGCGGCTGCTGCCCGCATCGTTCGAACGCGCTGCTCCGTACTCTGGGCAATGAACGCGCGTGTCGTATAGGCCGACACTGATGCGACACCTGTATCGATCAGCGCGTCCAACGCGCTTTCGAATCGCTGACGCCACTGCGGATCCTCGGCCTCCAACCATCGACCACCTCGTGCCGCGACCACCATACCCCGGGAGGCGCTGTCGAGAAAAGTCGCATCTTCTTCAGCTGCCTCGAGAACCGCCTGAATGCTCTCAAGACAGATAGCGCCGCCGAAAATCTCGAGCATGTCACTCTTGCAAGCTTCCTCGAGTGCAGCACCAACGCGATCCGGACTCGTGGCCCCGGGGTCGGCGAGATCGCCCAGACGAGCATCCAGACGGAGATCCGTTCGGACGCGAGCACGCAGAGCCTCTGCAGCGTCTGCAGCACCCGCGATCTCGTAGGCTGTGACGGCTTTTCTTGCGAAATACAGCCTTCTTATCTCTGTGGGGGCGACCGAGTACCCCTGCTCCAGGACCACGGCTCGCTCGAGCGGATCGAAAAGTATGTCGGCCAAGTGGCCGAGCAGTCCGTCATCAGTCGGATTAGTCGCGACAGCCTGGCGCCGCAGGTATTCTCTTTCCTCTCGGCTCTCCGCGAGCGAAGCCAGGCCCAGCCAACCTCCTGTATTCGCCGGATCATCCTCAACGACAGCACGGTAGATCTGCTTCGCTCGGTCGCGATACTGAGCCCTCTCTGTTTCGTCCGAAGTCAGCCCAGCCAAGCCGAAGTTGGCACTCCCCATGCTCAGGCGCACGTTCGGGTGCACAGCTGCTGGCGACTGCTCGAGCGCCTGAAGCCAGTTCGAGCACGAGTCTATGGTCGCACCCTCAACGCGGCACATTTCCACTTGTTGACGATCCCAGCACCATGCGTCGGTCAAGGCGCAGGTGAGGCCTTGGGCGCGCAATTCATGCGACAGGCATGTCAGCGCGAGGATGAATATCAAGCGTTGGCGAAGCTGGCTCATGGGTACACCTGTACAGGAGGACCTAAGAGGGAAGTGCTGTCACGACGCAGAACTCTTCCCGAAGGGGTTTTCAGGAACATTGGATAGCCTTTGCTAAACCAGCAAGGGAGATCCCCCGGCTCTGCCGGGGAGGCAGTAGGAGTTTGACATTTTCGGGAGTCCATCGCGGAAACTCCGATTCTGTGAGCCGCCAAAGCACACGGAGCAGGAGAATCCGCGAATGGACGAGAGTTGGAGTTTAAGTCATACGAAATGGGAGTGTCTGTACCACGTGGTGTTTATTCCGAAGTATCGGCGCAAGGCGTTGTACGGTCAGCTGAATCGGTTGGCGGAGCAGCGGCAGAGCCGGGTGGAGGAAGGGCACCTGATGGTGGATCACGTGCACATGCTGCTGAGGATACCGCCGAAGTATGCGGTATCGCAGGTGGTGGGGTACATCAAGGGGAAGAGCGCGATTCATCTGGCTCGGATGTACGGGGAGAGGAAGCGCAATTTCGTGGGGCAAAGCTTTTGGGCCCGAGGGTACTTTGTGTCGACGGTAGGCCGAGACGAGGAGGTGATACGGACCTACATTCAGAACCAGGAAGCCGAAGACCGGCGTCTGGATCAATTGAATCTATGGCGTTGAGCTGGCCGCCTTCAGGCGGCCCAATTGGAAGGGGCGCGTAGCGTCCCGACAGCCGCTTTGAGCGGCTCACATATCGAAAGCCCCCGGCTTTGCCGGGGGATGGTTACTCAGGGTTCCTCCCAGTATCGATCGGGATGCCTCTGACGGATTTCCTCCCGTTGGCGTTCTGCCTCTATTTTCCGCTGGTCTTCAAAATGCTCGTACATCCCATTCAGTCCCTTCTCATCAACGAGAGCATGGACTTCCAACCATGTATCCAGAACGCTGATCAACCGGCTGTCTTGTCTACCTTCGCTCTGCCCCTTCAGATTATCAAGCGCGATGCCGGCAACAGGATGACCAGAGAGTGCAAGGCCGAATATTGCATAGGTACTGAGTTGTTGGTCGTAGGCGTCCTGTGTGCTCCAAGAGGGACCGATCCCTTGCACGTCTCGTTGTCTCCAAACTTGTGGATTGAGGCCATCAACAAGGTAATCGAGAGCGCGTTCGTTTCCGGTCTCATATACCACATAACCCAGTGACGTAATGGAAACCCTTCGCCGGTCATGCATGAACTGCGAGAACTCGCCTTCGTGACTTTGCTCAATGAATGCTATCAATGCCTCCGCGGCTTGATCGGTTCCAATGACACCCAGCATGGTTGCGGCTGCCGGCCAATTCATCTGCTCTGATTCCGAATCGAGCATGTCGACAAGATCCGGAACAGCCCGTGAATCAAGAACCGACGACATTTCCGAGTAAGTAACGTCATGAAGAGACCGCGCAAACTCTCGTACATCGAGTTCCGGTGCGCCTTGCCCGAATGATTTTGGTGGCAAAACGCATGCAACTGCGATCGCAAAAGTAACAAAAATGAGACGCATGATCTTACTCCTGACTACGCCCCGAATAGCGCAATGCGGAACTGCTACGATCAATCAAGGAAGCGGGTTTCGCAAGCCATCGCATACGTTTTGACTGATCTTTCGAGCTGTTGAAACCAGATGCGCATACCCTAGAGAATTCGGGTCGGTGCTATGACCGAGCAACCAGTACCCCTGATTGTGAGCATACTCATGTGCCCACAGGATGTGCCCTAGCAGCCTGTCGGACTTACCGATGGATAAGCGATAATCACGTTCAGTTTTCTCCTGGTGCAGAACAGCGATGAGCAATTTTCGGCCAATCAATCGTGACACGGATTTTCTGCTGCCACCGTC
>JBJHBT010000006.1:0-162415 GCA_050485645.1 Gammaproteobacteria bacterium
GACGGCGGAAGAGCGTCCATGCGCCTCGGCCGCGGCCATCCATGGCCGCGGACGCCCCGAGAAAGGGGAACGCCCGCAACAGGCCGGCTTTGACGTTGCAGTCACTCGCGAACGATGCAGGCTGAAGTCTGCGATTATGAGGGCGTAAACATCGGCACCCGCCGGCCGTCCTCGCTCGGCTTGAACACGACTTGCACACGTTGGCCGATGCGTACGGCGTCCAGATCGGTGTCGACGATGTTGCTGAGGATCACCGGGCCCTCGTCCAGCTCGATGTATGCCAGGCAGTACGGTACCTCGGTGCGGCGCAGGACGCTGCAGGCGAAAATCGTGCCGGTGCCGGCGCTGGATTTCCACTGCGTGTTGTCGCTGCCGCACAGCGGACAGATCGGGCGGGGATAGTAATGAGACCGGCCGCAGTCGTCGCAGTGCCTGAGCAGGAATTCGCCGTCGTTCGCGGCATCCCAGAAGTGCTGTGTATCCGGGCCGGGAGAGGGTGACGGGATCTTGCGTTCTACGCTCATTGGAGTCGATTCCTTACGCGGTCTTTCGCTATTCGCGTTCCATGATCAGTGTGGCGGCGCCGTGACGGCCTCCCAGCTGGCCGCCGGTACCGTGCGCCAGCGCCAGGCCGCAATCGGGCACCTGCACGGCCGGATGGGCCTCGCCGCGAAGCTGCCGCACCGCTTCGATGACCTTGGTCATGCCACCACGATTGGCCGGATGGTTGTTGCAAAGACCACCCCCATCGGTGTTCACCGGCAGCCTGCCGATGCCGGAGATCAGTCCACCATCGGCCACGAAACGGCCACCTTCACCTGGTGCGCAGAAGCCGAGATTCTCCAGCTGCACAAGTACCGTGATCGTAAAACTGTCGTACAGCGATGCGTATCTGATGTCCGAAGGCCTGATGCCCGCCTGTTCGAAAGCGAGCCTGCCCGAGCGAACGGCGCCGGATGACAGCATGTCGAAGTAGCCGCCATTGAGATGGCGTACGTGATAGCCGGCACCAATCGGCGTGACCAGTGGACGCTTCAGACTTCTGGCGACATCCGGATGCACGACGACCAGCGCGCCACCGCCATCGGACACCACGCAGCAGTCGAGTCGGTGCAGGGGATCGGAAATGATGGGCGAATTGATTACGTCATCGACAGTAACCACCTTGGGCAGCATCGCATGTGGGTTGTGTTGGGCGTGATGACTCGCGGCAACCTTGATCCACGCCAGCTGTTCGGACGTGGTGCCGTACTGGTGCATGTGCCTGGCAGCGCACATGCCATACATATTCGTAACCAGAGGCGAGTAGGGCGCCTCAAACTCGAACTCGGCGGTGTCGTATACCCTGGTGTGCAGGGTATCGGGGCGTGAACGGTCGGCGCGCGGGCGTCCGGCCAGCGTGATCAGCGCAACCCTGCAGCGGCCGTCGGCGATCGCCCGGACGGCATGTTCGACATGGTTGATGTAGGCCGAGCCCCAGCTTTCGGTGCTGTCCAGATGGGTGAGATTCAGGCCCAGGTATTCGACGATGGAGAACGGTCCGGTGCCGGGCGCCGTCCAGCCGGGAATGTCGCCCGCACAGAAGTAGCCGTCAACGTCGCTGATGCTCAGGCCCGCATCGTCCAGGGCACCCTTGGCCACTTCCGCATGCAGTCGGGCGACGGTCCTGTCGCCTGCGTCGCGCAGCGGATGTTCGTAGGCGCCGACGATATACGCCTTGCCCTTCAGGCTCATCGTGGCCGGTCCCTGTCCCACTGTGCGAACGACGAACCTTTCTCCGCGAGTTCCTCGAGCAGTCGTGCCGGCTTCCAGTAGTGGCCGTGCCTGGCGTGGTAGAACCTGATGCGCTGCAGCACGTGCTTCAGGCCCAGCGCGTCGGCATGGAACATCGGACCACCCCTGTGACGCGGAAACCCGTAGCCATTCGCCCAGACCACGTCGATGTCCGATGCGCGATAGGCAATGCCTTCCTCCAGCACCATTGCACCGACGTTGATGAGCGAGAGTACGCACCGTTCCTCGATCTCGTTGTCGGAGATTTCACGACGCTCAATACCGAAGTCGGCGGCGAGCTTCGTGATCAGCGCGGTGACTTCCGGATCGGGGTGCGGGGTGCGGTCGCCATTTTCGTAGCGATACACGCCCTTGCCGGTCTTCTGGCCGAGCCGGCCCAGCGGCGTGAGGGCATCGGAGACGGCGAAATAGGGTGCCGGGCGGCTCTCGCGTTGCAACAGCTGCTGGCGCGCCCGCGTACCCACGTCGATGCCACCCATGTCGTTGACCTTGTTCGGGCCCATCGCGAATCCCCAGTCCTCGATGACCCGGTCGACCTGCTCGGGCGTGGCACCTTCGAGCAGCAGCTGCTCGTTCTCGCGCCAGTAGCCGTCCAGCATCATGCGATTGCCGATGAAGCCGTAGCCGTCACCTGCCACCACACCGATCTTGCGCAGCTTCTTTGCTACATCCAGTGCGGTCACCAGGGTCTGTGGGGAGGTATCGTCACCGCGGACGATTTCCAGCAGTTTCATGACATGCGCCGGGCTGAAGAAATGCAGGCCGACGACCTTGTCCGGTCGCGAAGTCGAACGGCCAAGCTGCGTGACCGACAGCGTGGATGTATTGGATGCCAGTACGGCGTGCGGCGGAATCACCTTGTCCAGTTCGCCGAGTACACGGGTTTTCAGATCCATGTCCTCGAACACCGCCTCGACCACCAGGTCGACGCCCGCGGCGGCGGCCGTGCCGACTTCCGTGGTGATCCGGGCGCGATTCGCGGCAGCCTTGTCGGCCGTCATGATGCCGCGCCTGATCGCGGTATCGTAATTCGACTGCACGAGTCCGATGCCACGTTCCAGTCCCTGCTCGTTGGCGTCGATCAGTACCACATCCAGGCCCGCATTGGCGAACGAGGTGGCGATGCCGCTGCCCATGGTGCCGGCACCGACGACCGCGACTTTCCTCAGCGCCTCTGCCTGGCGGTCCTTCGGCAGTCCGGGGATCTTCGCGACCAGGCGATCGGCGAAGAACAGGTGACGCAGCGCTTCGGATTCCGGTGTTTTGATCGATCGGTCACCGAGTTCCCGCTCCACCTTCATGCCGTCGGCGAACGGCAGGGTGGCTGCGGCTTTCAGCGCTTCAATCAGCAGATGCTGTGTCGTGCGCCCCTTCAGCAGCCTGGCATGCTGTTCAAGCGCCGCGGCGATGCCGTCGTTGTCGAACCCGTGGGTGTCTACCGGCAGGTCGCGGGTGCGGCGCGGGCCGACCCCCCGCGCGAGAAGCGATTGCGCATACTGCAGTCCGGCCGCTTCCGGGTCAGCATCGATGATTTCATCGATGATGCCGGCTGTCCTGGCTTCCTCGGCGCTGATCGGACGTATGCCCAGGATCAGGTCGAGTGTCGCGCGGGCGCCGATCAGGCGCGGCATCCGCTGCGTGCCGCCGGCACCGGGAATGACGCCAAGACTCAGTTCCGGCAGGCCGACCTTCGCGGTGGCGACCGCCGCGCGGTAGTGGCAGGCCAGGGCGGTTTCCAGCCCGCCACCCAGGGCGGTACCGAAGATCACGGTGGCAACCGGTTTCGGACAGTCCTCGATGGTCTGGAGAACGTCGATCAGATGCGGGCCTTTCAGTTCGCCATCGAACTCGGAGATGTCGGCGCCGGCCATGTAGGTACGGCCGGCGCAGGTGAGCAGTACGAAGTCGATCGCATCGTCAGCTGATACATGATCGAATGCCGCGACCAGGCCGGTGCGTATCGAGTAGTCGATCGCGTTGACCGGCGGCTTGTCGATGACGATCTGGCCGATTCTGCCGCTAACCTGATAGCTGATGGAGTCGGAAAACTGTTTCATGGTCACCTTTCACGGCGGTGGACGTCGGAGACTGGCGGTTGCATGACCACCTGTCGCTGCGGTCGCTGGAACACTGGATTGACGTTGTCGGCCGTTTGTCAGTTGGAGTGCCGGCATTATAGGTGATTGAGGCCGCGTGATGGACGGCGTGCGGATACGGGCTGGAAACCGTGGCGACAGATGATCACCAGGGTAGTCGGCCCGGGTAGAATGCCCTCGCTCCCGATCGACCAGGGGTTATGTTCGTTGCCGGGCCAGCCAGGAGTCTGCAAGAAGGTGAGTCGTAATCTGCAACGCTATCACCGCCAGATGCTGCTGGCGGATATCGGCGAGACCGGGCAGCGCCGCCTCGGAGAATCGACCGCATTCGTTCTCGGCTGCGGTGCATTGGGCTCCGTCAGTGCGGAGCTGCTCGCCAGGGCCGGTGTCGGGCACCTGATCGTCGCCGATCGTGACTTCGTGGAACTGACGAATCTGCAAAGGCAGACGCTGTTCGACGAACAGGACGTGATCGATGCCATGCCCAAAGCCGAGGCCGCCAGGCGACGGCTGGCGCGGGTTAATTCCGAAGTGACCGTGACGGCGGTCGTAGACGATATCAATGCGGGCAATCTTGCGCGCTACGCGGCCGATGCCGACATCGTCGTGGACGGGCTCGACAATTTCGATACCCGCTATCTGGCGAACGACTGGGCGGTGAAATACGGCCGTCCGTACATTTACGGCGGTGCGGTGGCCACGTCCGGGATCGTATTCACGGTCCTGCCACGCACGCAGGCGGGCGATGCACCCTGGGAACAGGGCGGATCCGGTTCGTCGGCGACGCCCTGTCTGCGATGCCTGTTCGAGGAGCCGCCGCCACCGGGCAGTCAGCCCACCTGCGATACGGCCGGTGTGCTCGGCTCGGCAACGATGATTGTTGCCGCGCATCAGGCAGCGGAGGCGCTGAAGGTGCTCAGTGGCAACCACCACCGCGTGTCACGGACGCTGCTGACTGTCGATCTGTGGAGCAATGATGTAGTTGCGTTGCAGGTGGGCAATGCCGCCGGGGAAAGTGACTGCATCTGCTGTGGACAGCGCCGCTTCGAGTTTCTGGACGAGGGGCGGGGTGCGGGCGCCATCACGCTGTGCGGGCGTGACGCTGTGCAGATCACGGACGGGCAGCGTGACAGGCATATCGACCTGCAAGCGCTGGCAGGCCGACTGCAGCTGCACGCGCAGGTGCACAGCAGCGAGCATCTGCTGCGTGCACGACTGCATGACAGCGAAGGCGCCTATACGCTGAGCGTTTTTCGCGATGGCCGCGCGATCATTCACGGCACTTCCGATGCCGCCGTCGCCAGAGGGCTGTATGCGCGCTACGTAGGGAACTGACGACATTAGCTTCGGTGGTACGCTACCCGGCCGACAGCTCAAGGAACGGAGTCTTCCGCCATGGACCAGCCACGCAATTCCCTCCACGACGATCTCGTCAGCGACTGCCTGCGGCGACTGCATCAGGAAGCGCGAGCGGACCCCCAAAGGCGCGCCGCGAACGCCGATAAGCGATCGGATGATGGTGAACTGATCCGGATGGGCGAGCTGTACCTGTCGGTGTCGGAGGACGAGGGCCGGCTGCTCTATCTGCTGGCCCGTGGCAGCCGGGCGGGACACGCCTTTGAGTTCGGTTCGTCCTTCGGGGTGAGCACCGTCTATCTGGCGGCCGCCCTGCGCGACAACGGCGGGCGCCTGGTGACCACCGAGGTGCACCCCGACAAATGCAGGATCCTTGGGGAGACGTTGCGACAGGCGGGACTGGACGCCGTTGTGACCGTGCTGGAAGGCGATGCACGTGAGACGCAGGCAGCCGTGAATCCACCGCTGGATTTTGTGTTTCTGGACGGCTGGAAGGGCATGTATCTGCCCATGCTCGAGCTGCTGCTGCCCAAGCTGAATCCTGGCGCACTGATTGCCGCGGACAACATCGACCACGATGCCGCCGGCGACTACGCGCAGCGTGTACGCGAGGGCACGGACTTCGTGTCGACCACCATGGGGAAAATGGAAGTCAGCTGCTACACGGGCGTAGCCTGACAAGGCGAGCGTTTATATTGTAATTCGCATTAAAAATGCTATATAAGATACTGAATTTCAATGATAATATTTCAGAATATCTTCTCGCTCGTGACGATGCGTCATGAAGGGTCGTGGCGATGACTGCCAGGGCTGCGTACACTTCCGAAGCAGGTTGCCGGCGGTTGTCAGGCAACCTGTCCCACAAGGAAACAGAACGAACATGGCGTCCATGAAACAGACTCATTCACTCCTTCACTCACCCCGATTACTGCTGAGCACTGCGATCACGCTGCTTGCGCTCAATGCCGCCCCGATTCAGGCGCAGGACATGCAGATCGTCAACGCACGCATTCTCGACGGCACGGGCGCCGAGATCGACCGCGGCACCGTGGTGGTGCGCGATGGCAGAATCGCCAGTGTATCGGCGGACAGTGCGGCATCGTCGTCCGGTCGCACGATCGATGCGCAGGGCCGCACCGTGATGCCGGGTTTCATCGATGCGCATCGTCACCTGGTCGAGGGGAATCCCGATCAGTGGCTGTCTGAACGGGCGGCGTCGGAACTTCAGGCGTTTCTCGACGCCGGGTTCACCACGGTCGTTTCCAATATCGACGCGCCGCAGCTGCTGGAAGCACGTCGCCGCGTGAACGCAGGGGATATGCCGGGGCCACGGCTGTTCGCAGCAGCGTTCATCCCGCTGGCTGGCCAGACCGGAGGTGGTGGTCCCGGTGGTGGCGACCCGGCACGCACCGATCCCTCCCGTGGCGCGCCGCCACGCGAACCGGCACCGGCCATTCCGCGCGAAGCGACGGTCGCTGCGATCGAAAACGCCGCCCGCCAGGGCTACGACTATCTGAAGACCGTGATCGTGACGACACCGGGTGGCCCGGAGATCGATACCCTGAAACTGGTGGTGGACGAGGGCGCCCGGCACGGGCTGCCGACCCTGACGCATGCCGTCAGCGTTCGCGACACCCTGGCCGCCATCGAAGCGGCGCCGGCCTCGCTGGTTCATACCCCGCATATCGGCCGTCTCGATGAGGATCCGCATGCCCTCAGGCGCATTGTCGATGCGGGCATTCCCATGATGTCGACACTGGCGGTGTTCGTACCGCACTTCGGCCCCGACAATACCGCACTGTTCCGCGATGGCCTGCCATTTCCGTGGGAGACGCTGTCCAGCGCGGGGCAGGGGCCGGTCAACGCGCGGCTGCTGTGGGAGGCCGGACTGGTCGCATACGGATTCGGAACCGACACCACCTGGCCACCGCGCCAGTCGCTGCACGACGAGCTGCGCGCGCTGTCGCTGACCTTTTCACCACGAGACATCGTGACCATCCTGACGCGAGACGCCGCCGTCGCCGCACTTCAGGACGAGGAACTGGGCACCCTGGAACCCGGCAAACTGGCCGATATCGTGATCGTGGATGGCGACCCCGCGGCCGACATCACCGCCCTGCTCAACGTCGTCATGACCATCAAGGGCGGCGATGTCGTGTTCGACGCCAATCGCTGATCCTTTCGTGTCGGAGACGTGATGGAGCGCTACCGGAAGTTGCTGTTGCTCGTCAGGGCGTCGTCGAATGAGGCCCCCGGCACGGGATCGGTACCTGGCGGCGAAGGCACCTCGCACACGTCCGCCGCGGCGGTGCGCGCCGTAGCGATCGCCCGCTCGACGGGCGCCAGTCTGGAAGTGTATGACGTTGTCCACGAGCCGGCGCTGGCACCTTATCGCGGCATCGAAGCGGTTCACGACCGGGTTCGGGATCGCATGGTCGCCGACCGGGCCGAGCGACTCGGGCGGCTCGCTGAACGTCTGAGCGTTGACGGCGTCAAGGTGGAGGCCACGGCGCAGTGGGGAGAGCGCGTTGACCGCAGTGTCGCACGCCGTGTCCTGGAGCGTGACGTCGACCTGGTGATTACCGACAGCACGCATCGATCAGACGAATCGCATGAACAGGACTGGCGCGTCGTGGCCATGTGTCCGGTGCCGGTACTGATTGCCCGCCGTCCGCCAGCCAGCGCGTATCGAAGGGTGATCGCGGCGGTGGATCCTCTTCATGCGCACGCCAAACCCGGTGCTCTGGATCAGGCAATCCTGCAACACGCGCATTCGGTCAGTCAGCTGTTCGGAGCCTCGCTGCACGTGGTCCACTGCTACGTTCCATTGACGGCAATGGGCATGGGTGCGGATGCGGGGCTGGTCGCCGGTGAGGCTCAGGATGCGTTTGATGCATCGGTTCGCAAAGCCGTGCAGTCAGCGCTTGATGAAGCGGGCTTGCACGGCGTGCAGGCCAGCGTCCAGGCAGGCAGGCCCGAGACCGTTCTCGACAGACTGGCGTCCGAGGACCATGCAACGCTGATCGTCATGGGCGCACTGTCGCGCAGCGGACTGAAGCGGCTGCTGATCGGCAGCACGGCGGAACGATTCCTGCGTCGTTCCACGGCCGACGTACTGCTGGTGAATCCTCCCGGTATGTCGTTTGCCGAAAGCTAGTGTACCCCGCAGCCGGTCATGGTCCGTTATTTGCAGCGGGGTACACCAGGTTGACTCGACCTGCGATCACCGATCAGCTGCCGCAATGACCCGCACCGAAAGCGATGATGTGAAGCGACGGATGGCCGCGCTGTGCGAGCGCATACGCGAAGCCGACCGCGCTTACCACGATCAGGCGCAGCCCCTGATGACCGACCGGGAGTACGACGCGCTGCTGGCGGAGCTGGAACGCCTCGAGATCGAGCACCCGCAATTCGTCGATGAAAACAGTCCGTCGCAGCGTGTGTCGGGCTCTCCGGGCAAAGGGTTCCGAACCGTCCGTCACTCCATCCCGATGCTCTCGATTCAGAACACCTATTCGGTGCAGGATCTGAAAGGGTGGTACGAGCGACTGGTCAAAAGCATTGCTGAGCAACAAGACAGCAGTGACGAATCAGGAGGCGTTGCGTTACCCGGCGGCGTAGACATGGTCTGCGATCCCAAGGTGGACGGGGTGGCGATCAGTCTGCGTTACGAGCAGGGCCTGCTCGTGCAGGCGGCAACCCGCGGCGACGGTGTGCAGGGTGACGACGTTACCACACAGGTGCGTGAAATCGCCGCGATACCGCGCCGCCTCGACGGAGCACCGGAGGTGCTTGAGGTCCGCGGCGAGATTTTCATGCCCTATGAGTCGTTCGAACGTCTCAATGTGGCGGTACAGCAGAATCTTGCCGATGCGATTGTCGAGGCCGAGCGGAAAGTTCGCAAGGCGGCAGCGCATGAGCGTGCTCAGCTGCAGCGCCTGCGACGATTGACGACATCAGTGCGGCATCATGAATGCTGGTTGCCGCCAGCGCAGATCGAAGCGCTGCGTGAACGGTCGGGCGAATGGTCTGGTGAGCTGCGTGAGGCGGCAACGGAGCTGTTCGAAGCCATGGCTCTCTACGGCGGTGCGGAGAACGATCCGCCGGTACTCAGCGCCGAAGAGCGTGAAACCGCCGGCTCGCAGCCATTCGCGAACGCCCGTAACGCGGCCGCGGGCACGTTGAAAATGCTCGAAGCGCGCACCGTGCGTCACAGGCGATTGGCGTTTCTTGCCCACGGTCGTGGAGAAGTCCGGGGCTGGCCCGATGTCGATTGTTTTTCCGCATTCCTGGGTGCTTTGGCGAACTGTGGCATACCGGTGAGTACGCATGTGACGAGGTGCGCAACGCTGGAAGCGGCGATCGCCGCCATCGAACACTTCGACCGCTTCAGGACGACGCTGGGTTACGGTGTGGACGGCATGGTCGTGCGGGTGGACCGCTTCGATCTGCAGCGCCAGCAGGGCGCGACCAGCAAGGCGCCGCGCTGGTGCATTGCCTACAAGTATCCTGCTGAACGAGGGACCACCATCCTCAGGCGCGTGGACTGGCAGGTTGGCAAAGGCGGAACGTTGACCCCACGCGCAACCATGGATCCGGTGTTCCTGGCCGGCACCACCGTGCAGCATGCGTCTCTGCATAACATCGTGGAGATACAGCGCAGGGATCTGCACTGCGGCGACACGGTGGTGGTTGAGAAGGCCGGTGAGATCATTCCGCAGGTTGTTGCGGCAGTTGCGGACAAACGCCCGGCCAACGCGGTGCCCGTGGCGGCGCCGGAGCAGTGCCCGGCCTGTCACGGTGCGGTGCAGCGTGAGGGCCCGAAGCTGTTCTGCACCAATCCGCAGTGTCCTGCGCAGTTCCGCGAGAAGTTGAAGTGGTTCGTGGGACGCGGCCAGATGGACATCGATGGCCTTGGTGACAGGCTGGTCGATCAACTGATCGACGCAGGTCTCGTGCGCAGCTTTGCCGATGTATTCCGGCTGCCGGGAAAGCGCGAAGCACTGCGCGACGCACTGCGCCGGCCTGATGTCAGCACACAGGCGCAGGGTCCAGAGAAACTGGTGGACAACCTGATTGCGTCGATCGCGGAAGCGCGCGAACGCGGCCTTGCCCGGGTGCTGGCTGGCCTGGGTATTCGATACCTCGGCACGACGAATGCCCGTCTGCTGGCCGCGGCCTTCCCGGACGCCGACGCGCTGGCCTCTGCCGGAGAAGCGGATATCGCTGCGGCATTGTCTCGCAGTGATGCGGCGGAAGATGACGCGCTGACGAGCATCGTGCAGGCATTGAAGAAGGCGGCGCACAACGCGTGTGAACAGGATCTGCAGGCGCTGTTCGGCGATGACATGCACCGCACATATCTGACGCTGCTTCTTGACTCCTACCGTTCCCAGCAGGCGATGCAGCGCCGCGTGACAGGTCTGTTCGAAGCCTTTCCGACAGCCGGGGCGCTGCTGGATTCAGATTATCAGACGCTGGTAAGCGCGCTGGCCGGCGGGGCAAAGCCGCAGGCGGTGGAAGAACGGCTGGCGAAGGCACTTGATGAGCTATTGCAGGAACCGGCGCTGCGCCGCCGCCTGTCCACACTCGATGCGTCCGACTGGACATACGATACCTGTGCCACCCTGTTGCTGCAGGGCAGGGCGGGTGCGCAGGCGATCGAGCGTGCCGGGCGACTGGCGGAAACCTTCCCGCACCCCGGGGCCCTTCGCGAGGCCGATGACGAGGCCATCATCGGCGCCCTGCGGGGCGGCAAGATTGCACAGGGCGTGCATGGCTGGCTGCAATCCACGGTCGGCCGCGAGACGCTGGAGTCATTGCGCCAGGCGGGTGTGTCGCTTGCCGGAGATCCGCCGGTGGATGGCAGTCGGGATGAGCAGTTTGCCGGCAAGGTGGTGGTTCTCACCGGCAGTCTCGTCGCATTCACACGCAGCGATCTCACTGAACGTCTCGAAGCGCTGGGAGCGCGCGTCGCAGGCTCGGTGTCGGGAAACACCGATCTGGTGATCGCCGGGGAAAGTGCCGGCAGCAAGCTGGAGAAGGCGCGCAAACTGGGCGTCGAGGTGTGGGATGAAGCGGCACTGCTGCGTGCACTGGGCATGAGCTGATGCGCTGCCCCGGCCCCGGCATGCGCCCCCGGTCGCGCGCCCCCGGTCGCGCGTGACCGGATCGCCGTGATTCGGCCGCACGGTTACCCCGGCGAAGGCCGGGATAACCGTGGTCTCAGCGTCAATCCGCCCGAGTCAATCCGAACTGGGTCGACCCCCGAGGTCAATCCGACTGGCGGCGTCCCCGGCCTTCGGCAGACAGCACGGCTTCACGCAGCGCGATCAGTCGATGCACGGCCTGATTGAGCTCGGGGTCGGAATTCACAGCCTGCAGCACGGCAGTCCGAAACTCCTCATTTTTCTGCAGCAGAACAGGCGACGGATCATAGAACGTGCCGCCGAATATCAGGTTGCCGTCGTCATCCTCTCCCATTGCGTTGAAGGCTTCCTGACCCTGACGCGCCATCTCCGACGACTGGTAGGCGGTTCTGCACACGCGCCGCGTCATCAGCGAGCCTGGTGCACGCTCGGTACGGCAGGTGACCTTGAATTCGTCGTTGTTCAGCCTATCGTTGAGCAGAGAATAGAAATTCTCTGTCGCCAGTCCGGCATCGCGCCGCAGCACCCGCAGACTGCGCTGCCCGGTGACCACGATCTCGTCAACCTCCCCGTCAGAGGGAGGGGGTTGCGCCACAACCACACCCGGTGCGGCAAAGGCACCGAAGGCAACTGCCGCCAGAAACCAGACTTTCATCGGGTTCAACAGTGTTTCACGATTCATGGCTCTGTAACCTGAGATTCCGATAAGGACGGGAATATACACAAGACGGATGCAATGGCGCCACTATCGGATCGGTGATTCGTGCTGAAAACCAAAAGGCCCGCCTTGAGAATTCTCAAGGCGGGCCTTTGCAGACGATTGAATCCGTCAGGGTTCAATCAGAAGCGGTAGCCCACTCCGAGGTTCCACAGTGTGGCATCGGCGCCGGAGATGCGGAAATCTTCATACGTCAGGCGGAACTGCACATTCTGGGCGTTGATCTGCCCACCGATCAGCCAGGAGTTGTGGCTGTTCTTGTCGGCCAGGTGCAGACCCGGCGCACTGGCGCTGCTGCTGAAGCGGTTGTGTGCGATGCCTGCGATCACCGATCCACCGGGTGCCATTTCAGTCAGCGGTATGCGTCCCACGGCACGAACAGTCCAGTAGTTGGCATTCATTTCGATTGAATCTTCGACGCTGAGGTTGCGAGTCTTGCTGTATGCACCCTCGACGGCGAAGTAGCGATGCACGTTGTAGCCACCGACCAGCGAATTGACGGTGGTGGTGTCTTTGAACGTGATGTCGTCTACGTTCTGCTGCTTGTAACGCAGTTCGCCGCTTTGAGCCATGATGTAGGCCGTTCCGGTCCCATCATCAACGGCTTGGCCGAAAGCAGGTGCTGCAAGCAGCAGGCTGGCAGATGCCAACAGAAACACTCTTGCCATGGTAGTCCCTCCAGAGCAGGCATAATTTTTGGTTTAAGGTCGGCCCGGGTGCCCTATACGGAGCCGGCCCTAGCCGCTGCGCAGTGTAGCATTGTTAACGTGCAAGTCTACGCGAAAATTTCGCTGCGGCCCTGATACGGCGGGGATGGCGCCTGTACGGCATTTCCGGCGCGGCGGCCGGGGCGGCGGCGGCTGTTTGCCAAAGGTCTGTCGGACGGCAGAACCCGATCGACTGCCTCACCTGCGCTGTTGCGTTGCTGCGTCGTCGTTGCCGCCGCCGGGTAGCGGATCTGAACCAGCCGTGCGGCAGCCGCGGAATTTGGATACGGCCCCCGTGTTTGCTATTCTCGGGGTGCCTGCCCCACACAGGAGTCTTCCCGTGAGATCGCCCCCGGCCCGCAGAATAGTCTCCGCCTCGGCTGGCCTCGTCCTTGCCGGCTGCGCAGGGGTCGGCGGGGTGGACGACGCATCTGAGGATGCGGGAAACGGCGCGGTGGCGATCATGGCTCAGCTGTCCCCCTCGTCGGCGGCTGGATCATCCGGCACGGGCCGCTCCACCGCGGAAGTCGACCTTACGCCCATGGCCCGGGTGGACGAGAGCTACGTTCCCGTCTGTCGTCTGGAACTCGTTGTCGGTTCGCGAATCCCCCGTCAGGTCTGCCAGGCGCCAATGAATGAGGCGGATGCCAGTCAGCGGGAAGAGATACTCCGCACCGAGATAGAAATCGCCCGCGAAATGCAGGCCATAGAGGAGCAGATGCGCTTCGAACGCGAGATGCGCGAGGCCGAAGAGCGGCGGCGCATGCAGGAAATGCCCTGATTCGCCCGAGCACAGGTCGGCGGGTGTCGCTGTTCGCCCGGATGCCGGGAAACGGCTCCGCGGATAGCCCCGTCCGGTCGGCGGAACGCCAATCGTTCGCGGAAATCCGCGAAAATGTGGCAGTTCTCGTGGCAGTTCTTGGTACTTCTATAGAGACCTGAGCGTACGACTGCGCTAACTTCCCGCCCTGTCGCGACTCTAACCGGACAGTCAGGTCGCTTTACCATTCAGGATTGGGAAGGTTATGTCCACGGAACCCCGCAACAATACCGATGAAAAGGCAGAGGGCAGCCGTTCTTCGACGTCCGCCCGGCAACGCCGCTCGCCTCGTCGCTGGCCGCTGTTTGCCGTCGTGCTGGCGCTCGGATCCGCAGGAGGCTACTACTGGTACCAGTCACGGGATGTCGGGCCTCAGGACCGTCCGCTGATCGTCGCGGTCGAGATCGGCGACGTTGAGAACCTGGTGGTGTCATCCGGCAACCTCGAGCCGCGCAACGTGCTGGCGGTGGGTGCGCAGGTATCGGGACAGCTGCAGCGGCTTTTCGTGGATGTCGGCGATGTCGTGGAAGCCGGTGACCAACTGGCGGAAATCGACGCGCGTGTGCAGGAAAACCGTGTGCGGGCCAGTCGGGCCAGCATCGAGGGCCAGTATGCACAGATCGAGGCGCGGGAATCGGCGCTGGCGCTGGCCCGTTCCAATGCCGCACGTCAGGCGCAGCTCAGGGCCGAACGTGCGACCAGCCAGGCCGAGTACGACTCGGCGATGAACAACCTGGCCAACGCCGAGGCCAGCCTGATTCAGCTGATCAAGCAGATCGAGCAGAGCGAAGCCAGTCTCGCCAGCGACGAAACCCAGCTCGAATACACGAGGATCGTGGCGCCGATGTCCGGCACGGTGGTGGCGGTGGAAATGAACGAAGGTGTGACGCTGAATGCGTCGCAGAGCGTACCCACCGTGCTGCGTCTCGCCGACCTTTCTACAATGCGCGTGGAAACGCAGGTGTCGGAAGCCGACATCAGTGAACTGTACACCGGTATGGAAGTGTATTTCACGACGCTGGGCGGCGGCGATCGTCGCTGGACCAGTACGCTGCGGCAGATACTCCCGACGCCGCGCGTGGAAAACAATGTCGTCCTCTACACGGCGCTGTTCGATGTCGATAACGAGGACGGAGCGCTGTTCTCGGGTATGACCACGCAGGTCCACTTCGTGACATCCGCTGCCCGCAATGTTGTCACGGTGCCCGTTGGCGCACTGACGTTCGAGGACGGTGGCCCGTCACCGATGTCTGCGGCCGGCGGCATGGGCCGACCGGACATGCCCGACCTCAATGATCCGGCGGCCCGGGCGCAGATCGTCGATCAGATCGTAGCCCGTACAGGGCAGTCGCGCGCCGAAATCGAGCAGCGCATGGCCTCCATGGGTGGCGGCGAGTTTCCTGGCGGTGCACGCTTCCAGGGCGGCGCCGGTGGCGCTGGTTTCCCGCAGGGTAACGCTCGTGGTGGTGCAAACCGCACCGCGGCAAGGCCTGCCGGCGAACCCGGCGCACCACCGCAGCCGCGCAGGGCTACCGTACAGGTCGCGCTCGGCGACGATCAGTTCGAAACCCGCGAAGTGATGATCGGCCTGATGAGCCGCGTGACCGCCGAAGTACTGTCGGGCCTGGAGCCCGGGGAACGTGTGGTGGCCGGCATCATCCAGGGCGATGCGCCACAGTCCAGTCAGCAGCAGGGCAATCAGAATTTCCGCCAGCAGGGCGGTTTCCCCGGCGGCGGGTTCCCGGGCGGCGCCCTCCCTGCCGGTTTCAGAGGGTTCTGATGTGAGCACGGTGGCGATTGGCGCCGACGCCATGGGGATGCCTGCCGACCGGCAGGACGAACCTACGCTGCTCAGCCGGGATGTCGCGATACCACTGATCGAGCTGCGCGATGTCTGCCGTACCTATGTGACCGGCGGCGGCGTCGAGGTGCGCGCACTGCAGGACGTCAGCCTGAAGATCTATCCGGGCGAATTCCTGGCCGTGATCGGCCAGTCAGGATCAGGCAAGTCGACGCTGATGAATATACTCGGCTGTCTTGACCGCCCGACCAGCGGCACCTACAAGTTCGGCGGTCGGGATATCGACACCTTCGATGCGGACGGTCTGGCATGGCTGCGGCGCGAGGCGTTCGGTTTCGTATTCCAGAGCTACAACCTGCTGGCCACCGAAACGGCTGCCGAAAATGTGGCGGTGCCCGGCATCTATGCGGGCATGCCGGCGCATGATCGCGCCGAGCGTGCCGAAGCGCTTCTGAGCTCCCTCGGACTTGGCGAGCGCATGGACCATCGGCCCAATCAGCTGTCGGGTGGCCAGCAGCAGCGGGTGTCCATCGCGCGCGCGCTGATGAACGGCGGCAAGGTCATTCTCGCCGATGAGCCCACCGGAGCACTGGATTCGCAAAGCGGTGTTGAAGTGATGGCGCTGCTCGAGGATCTGGCGCGCAAGGGTCATACCGTCATCCTGATCACACACGATCCGACCGTCGCCGCGCACGCCGATCGCGTGATCGAGTTCAGCGACGGACAGGTCATCAAGGACACCGGCCCCAAGGATGGCGCGGTCGACCCGTCGCAGAACGAGAAGTTACGGCAGCTCTTTCTCAGTCGCAGAGCGGCTTCGATGCTGGGCGGTATGGGCGAGGCGGTGCGCATGGCTCTGCGTTCACTGCATGCGAACATCTTCCGTACCGTTCTGACACTGCTTGGCATCGTCATCGGCGTGGCTGCCGTGATCACCATGCTGGCCATCGGTGAAGCAGCCCGCCAGGACGTTATCGACCGCATCAGCTCGATCGGCACCAACATCCTGCAGGTACAGCCTGCGCGGGCCCAGAACCAGCGGCGCAACATGCCATCGACGCTGCGCTTCGAAGACGCGGACGCCATTCTGGCCAATGTACCGAATGTGCTGTACGCGTTGCCGGAGCTGCAGGGCAACTATACGGTACGTCATGGCCGATCCGACCATCAGACACGAGTGACCGCGACGTCGGAATCTCTACCGGAGGCGCGTAACTGGTCCCTGGCTCGGGGCGTGTTCTACACCCGCGAGGACAGTGACCGGTACCGGCCGGTGGCGGTGCTCGGCGCGACGGCTGCCGAGGAACTGTTCCCGGACGGCGATGACCCGATCGGAGAGTACGTCCTGATTCGCAACGTGCCTTTCCAGGTGATCGGTGTGCTGACGCGCAAGGGCGGCTCGGCGGGGCTGGGCGGAGGCGATCAGGATGATGCCATCTTCGTGCCCCTGAAATCCGGTGCAATGCGCTTGTTCGGTGAGCAGTATGCCCGCCAGATCACGGTGGCGGTGCAGGATATCAATCGCATTCATCAGACCGAAGAAGTGTTGACGAACTTCCTGGTCGCGCACCGCGGCAACGAGGACTTTCGGATCTTCAACAGTACCGAGTTGCTCGAGACCGCGGCAGCCACGCAGCAGCAGTTTACGATGCTATTGGGCTCGGTCGCGGCGATCTCGCTGCTTGTGGGCGGTATCGGTGTGATGAATATCATGCTCGTGTCGGTTACCGAGAGAACGCGCGAGATTGGTGTGCGGATGGCGACGGGAGCGCGACAGAGCGATATCCGCGCCCAGTTCCTGTGTGAGGCGGTGGTGGTAACCGCCCTCGGCGGCATCATCGGTGTTCTGTGCGGACTCGGCGCCGGACAGGCGCTGAGGTTCTTCGGTACAGAAGTTTACTTCACCACGTGGCCCATGGTGGCTGCGTTCTCGTGTGCGGCTACGATCGGCCTGATCTTCGGCTTTGCACCCGCCAACAAGGCTTCACGTCTTGATCCTGTAGAGGCGCTGTCGAATGAGTAAGGGTATTGCGCGTACACGCGCGCTGGCGGCTACGCTCGCATCGACCACACTGACTTCGGCCTGCCTGATGACGGCGCCACCGCCGTTGCCGGAAAGCGATGTGCCGGTGGCCTGGCATGGTCCCGTCGTCGATGAGGCCAATGTGTGGCCGGAGACCGACTGGTGGAATGCCTTCAACGATCCGGTGCTGTCGAACCTGATCGAGGAGGTGAAGGTCAACAACCTGGACCTGGCCAACAACGAAAGAAACCTGCGCGCCGCGCAGATCACACTTCAGGAAGCCGGATTCAATCTCTTTCCGTCGCCGCAGGTGACGATTGGCACGTCCGGCTCCGTGCAGCGCCGCGACGCGGGTGATCTGGGTTCTTCAACGACAACCTCCACCGGCCCGTATCAGCTGTCGGCCTCCGCGACATACAGCGGTATTCTCAGCCGGCCCGCCAATTACAACCGCTCGCTGGCGGATTACGACTCGCGTGTGGCGCAGACGGTCAGCACGGCCCTGAATACGCTGAGCACGACCACCTCCACGTACTTTCAGCTGCTGCTGATTCGTGACCGGATCCGCGCCGCCCAACAGAACCTGGCCAACGCGGAAGAAATCGAACACATCGCCAGGGCGCGGCTGGAAGCCGGCGTATCGGTTCCGATCGATCTGCTGCAGCAGCAGATCGCCATCGAACGTGAACGCACCAACCTGAGCAGCCTGGCGCAGAACGATCTGGCTGCGCGCTCGTCGCTTGCGTTGCTGCTGGGTCGCAGCGTCCAGGACTTCAACATCGAAGGGGATACTCTGCAGCACATCGAGGTACCGATCGTGCAACCGGGTCTTCCTTCGGAACTGCTGGTGCGGCGCCCGGACCTGATACAGGCCGAAGCGGCGGTACGCAGCGCCAATGCCAACGTGGCCGTGGTGCGGGCGAGTTTCCTGCCGAACATCTCGCTGACCAGCAACAACAGTGCCAGCAGCGCTTCGCTGTCCACGCTGGTATCGTCGCCCGATACCGTGATGGGCATCAGTGCCAATATCGTACAGACGCTGCTGGATAACGGTCAGCGGCGACGCAATGTGGAGCAGGCCCGCATCTCGCTGGAAAACAGCCTCAACAGTTACCGTCGTGCGGTACTGGCCGCGTTCAACGAAATCGAAGTGCAGCTCAACAACATTCAGTTGCTGGCTGCGCAGGGCCAGGTGGCACAGCGAAACCTGGAGGCGGCCGAGGAGTCGTTCCGTATCGCCCAGGTGCGCTATGAAGCTGGCGCCACGGACTATCAGACGATTCTCACTTCGCAGAACTCACTGTTTTCCCAGCGCAACGCGGTGCTGGACAACAAGCTCCAGCAGCTCAATGCCACGTTGTCGCTGTTTCAGGCGCTGGGCGGTGGCTGGCATGTGGAGAATTTCCCTGACTGAGCTGCGCCTGACTGAGCTGCGTCTGTCCGATTTCTGAAAGCAAGCCGTTGCAGACCGGGAAGCCGGCAACACTTCCCATCGGCCGTAGCGGCCGCGGTTGCCGGTTCGCCGCCTTCGGGCGGACAGCGCCGCTGAACTCTGGTAGCCTCATCGACAGCGAGCCGAGGAGAGCTTTCGATGCCTGATACGCCCGTCACCCGCCGTTCGGCAAGCCGCTTTGTCATGGCGCGCTTTGTCATGGCGCTGGTGCTGGTGCTCGCCGTGGGTGCGGTTGCACAGTATGGCTGGAGCAGCTGGCGGGACGATGCCCCCGAATGGCCACAGGCGGAATTCCACATGGCGCGCATGATGTATGACACGTCGGCCTGTGCCGGTTCGCGCGGCTACTGCAATCCGATGTGGGCAGTGGACTATCCTGAGGCGGAAGGCACCTTCCTGCCGGCACTGCGTCGCATGACCAACCTGTCGGTGGCGGAGGACAGCATCCACCTGCCGCTCAGCGACGACAGGATCTTCGACCATCCATGGCTGTTCGTACAGCAGGTGGCGGCGGGCAACTGGCGGCCCAGCGAACAGGATGTCGTGCGCTTGCGCGAGTATCTGTATCGCGGCGGGTTCCTGGTGGTCGATGACTTTCACGGTGACCGTGAGTGGCCCATGTTTCAGGAGATCATGAACCGTGTGCTACCCGGTCGACCGATCGAGGATCTGTCGCAGGACGACCCGGTGGCCAATCTGTTCTACGAACTGGACCTGACAATTCAGATTCCCGGCGAGCGCCATCTTCGGCGCTGGCAGGGAAGCCAGGATCCGGCGAACTGGCGTGGTATTCGCGATGATCATGGCCGCCTCATGGTGGTCATCAACCACAACGTCGACATGGGCGATGCCTGGGAACATGCGGACGATCCGTTTTACCCTACGGAAATGACGGCCACGGCCTACCGATTCGGCGTGAACTACGTCATTTATGCGATGACTCGCTGAACCAGACCGGCGGATAACCGCGGGGAGACGGAGGAACGTCCGTTGAAGGACAGCGATGTGGAGCTCGTCGAATTGCGGCGACGTATCGCGAAACTCAAGCAGGAAGCCCGCACCAACGAAGACACCTGGCGACGCTCGCAACAACGCGAAATGTCGTTGCTGGAAGCCCAGGACCTGCCGGCACTGCTGAGCGAACTCACCCTCGGGCTGCGCCACAGCTACGGTCTGCAATCCTGCCGTCTGCACCTCATTGATCCGGAACATGAGGTACGCCATCTGCTCGGCAACGCCGGCATGAATCCCGATCAGTTCGACAGCGTGCATTTCATCGATTCCACGGATGCGCTGCCGGTGATGTTCCGAACCCGCACACAGCCGTGGCTGGGGCGCTATGACACAGGCATGCACGCGGCACTGTTTGGTCCGGACGGCAGACTTGGCAGCGTTGCCGTGCTGCCGTTGTCCAGACAGTCGTCTCTGGTTGGATGCCTGTGTTTCGGAAGTCGCGAATCGGGTCGTTTCACCGCGGAACATGGTACGGATTTTCTGCATCACCTTGGCATCATTGCAGCATTCTGTCTGGAAAACGTGACGAACAGAGCGCGGCTGCTGAGGCAGGGTTTTACTGATGTGCTCACCGGCTGGAACAACCGGCGCTACCTGGATGCCCGGCTCGACGAAGAGATTGCCCGCAGTCGCCGAAACAGGACGACACTGGCCTGTATGCTGGTGGACGTGGACCACTTCAAACAGGTGAATGACAACCATGGCCACACGGCCGGCGACGAAGTGCTGCGCGAAGTGGCGCGCAGAATCGCCGCGGAAGTGAGAGGAAGTGATATTTCCGCCCGCTATGGCGGAGAGGAGTTTGTGATTCTGATGCCCCGCACAACCCTGGATGCCGGCCGCGTAGTGGCCGAACGGATCCGCGCGGCCGTTGCAGCGAAACCGTTTGGCGGAAGCGCACTGCCGGCACCGGTGCCGGTAACCGTGTCCATCGGGCTTGCCCGAATCGACGGTGCGGACGATGCACTCTCTCCGGAGCAGGCGGTGCTGGCGCTGATTGCCGCGGCCGACCGTGCGCTGTACGCCGCAAAGGCCGCTGGCCGCAACGCAGTCTCCGTACAGCAGAATGGCCGTACGTCAGGATGAACGAGAACCGTCACGAGATGTCCGGGGCCTGCCACGACCGACCGCTGGAGCTGCTGCGCAGCGTCTTCGGCTATGAGGAGTTCCGTGGCCTGCAGCGTGATGTCATCGACTGTGTGCTGGCGGGAAACGACGCGCTGGTGCTGATGCCCACCGGCGGCGGGAAGTCGCTGTGCTATCAGATTCCCGCACTGGTCAGGCCCGGAACGGCGGTAGTCGTGTCTCCGTTGATCGCACTGATGGCGGATCAGGTGGCGGCTCTCACCCAGTTCGGCGTGCGTGCGGCGCTCCTCAATTCGTCGCAGACCCCGGAGCAGGGCAGGGAAGTCCGCAGGCAGCTGGCCGCCGGCGAGCTGGATCTGCTCTATGTCGCGCCGGAGCGCCTGCTGATGGATCATATGCTGGATCAACTGGCATCCATCCCGCTGGCGCTGTTCGCGATCGATGAAGCGCATTGCGTCTCGCAATGGGGCCACGACTTCCGCCCGGAATACCTGCAGCTGGCAACGCTGACCGAGCGCTTTCCCGGCGTGCCGCGGCTGGCCCTGACAGCGACTGCCGAATCGCACACGCGCGCTGAAATTCACGCCCGCCTGGCGCTGAAGGACGCACGCATCTTCGTCAGCAGTTTCGACAGACCCAACGTGCGCTATCGCATTCGCCACGCCGGTCGCAACAATCGGGGCGCGTTGCTCGACTTCATTCGACGGGAGCATCCGGGTGAGGCGGGAATCGTCTACTGTCTGTCGCGCAGGAAGGTGGACGAGACGGCGGCCTGGCTGTGCAGCAACGGTATCGAGGCATTACCGTACCACGCCGGTCTCAGCGCGGCGCAGCGCAACGATCATCAGCGCCGCTTCATCAATGAAGAAGGAATGGTGATGGTGGCGACCATCGCGTTCGGGATGGGTATCGACAAGCCCAATGTCCGTTTCGTCGCCCACCTGAGCCTGCCACGCAGTATCGAAGCCTACTATCAGGAAACCGGCAGAGCAGGTCGGGATGGTCTGCCGGCGGATGCCTGGATGAGCTACGGCCTGCAGGATGTGATACTGCTGCGCCAGATGATGGCGCGTTCCGAGGCGGCCGATGCCCACAAGCGCATCGAACAGCACAAGCTCAACGCGATGCTGGGCCTGTGCGAACTCACCAGTTGCCGACGTCAGGCACTGCTGGCCTATTTCGGCGAGACGCTTCCCGAGCCCTGCGGCAATTGCGACGTGTGCCTGGAACCGCCGCGGACGCGTGATGCCACCGTGGCCGCACAGAAGGCGTTGTCCTGTGTGCATCGCACCGGGCAGCGGTTTGGCGTGAACTACCTGATCGACGTGCTGCGCGGCAAGGATGACGAGCGCATCCGTCGGTTCGGGCACGACCGGCAGACCACGTTCGGAATCGGCAGGGAACTGGGCGATGAGGAGTGGCGCGGCGTATTCCGTCAGCTGATCGCCAGCGGTCATCTGAGTGTCACCCCCGACGGCTTTGGAGGTTTGCAGCTCACCGACGCCTGTCGCCCGGTACTGCGCGGCGAGGAGTCGCTGCACATGCGGTTCGACGAACCGGCGAAACGCAGCGACCGTACCAGGCCCGCATCAAGACCTGCAACAGCGGCCGCCGCACCCGCTTTGAGCGGCGAAGCCGACCGCAACCTGTGGGATGCGCTGCGTGCCGAACGGACCAGAATCGCGCGGGAGCAGGGCGTGCCGCCCTATGTCGTATTCCATGATGCAACGCTGGCGGCCATGGTCGAGCGTCGTCCGCAGACACTGGCCGCACTGGCTGAGATATCCGGTGTTGGCGAACGCAAACTCAAGACCTACGGAGAGCTGTTTCTGGAAGTGATACGCGAGGAAGCCGCGGCCTGACGGCCGGTCCACCAGATCCCCGACCCGATCCCCACGGGCTTGCCGGCGGCCGGACCATGGACTAACGTGGCACCCGATAGGGGGGATCATGAGCCAGACAGTACCGCGTAACCGGAAACAGCGCTCGAGCCGGCCGTACGGCCAGCCAGCCCGGCTTTTCAGGTCTTGGTCTTGTCGTCGTGCCTGGCTGGTGTTGCCGGCCAGCCTGTGTGCGGTCGGCGCATTGATTGTCGCGTCGGGCGTGATGACCGGCAGTGCGCGGGCCTCGTCACCGCTTGTCACGGCTGCGATGGAGGGTGATGCCGACAGGCTCGCCGAACTTCTGCGCAGCGAGGCGTCCGTGACCGACACTCAGCCCGATGGCAGTACCGCGCTGCACTGGGCGGCGTATCGTGACGACCTGGAAGCCGTCCGGCAGCTCCTGCAGGCCGGCGCCGACCCCGATGCCACCAACCTTCAGGGGATGACACCGCTGATACTGGCAGCTGTCAGCGGCAATCCACAGTCGTTGCGCCTGATGCTCGAGGCGGGCGCCAACCCGAATCTGCCTCTACGCAACGGCGAGACGGCGCTGATGATGGCCGCCCGTACCGGCAGCGAAGATGCGATCGAGCTGCTGCTGGCTCATGGCGCGGAGATCGATGCTCGCGAATCCCTGCGTGGCACAACCGCTCTCATGTGGGCCGCCTCATACGGCAATCCCGGCGCAGCGGCAACGCTGATTGCACACGGCGCCGATGTCGGCGCGCAGTCCGCGACAACCGCGCGTGGGCGTGGCCCTTATATGGCGCCCCCGGCCCGCGAACGTATCCGGGAGTTTATCGAGGGCACCGGCGCACGCGGTGCCGTGGAAGAATTCGAGTTCGAGGCCGCTGACGAGGCGCTTGGCGTGGCGTACGCAAGGACACCGGAAAGCATCGCCGCCGCGCTCGAAGCCATCGGTCCGGAGCGGGTGCCCGATCCCGCGCGCAATCGGGGTGGCGAACACTGGGGGGCGTTGCCGCCTCTGATCTTTGCGGCCCGTCACGGGCATCTGCAGGTGGCACAGGCGCTGGTTGAAGCCGGTGCGGATGTCAATCAGACCACGGCGGATGGCTGGACAGCCCTGCTCGCCGCCACGCACAACCGCTATTACGGCCTTGGCGCATGGCTGCTGGAACGCGGAGCGGACCCTGATCTGGCGAACGCCGGTGGGTGGACACCGCTGTATATCGCGACCGACAACCGCAATATCGAGGCGGGTGACTATCCGGTGCGCGTTCCCGACATGGATCACCTGGCCTACATACGGTTGCTGCTGGACGCCGGGGCCGACCCGAATCTGCGCATGCGCTCCAGCACCGAGACGCGCACGGTATTCACGCAGCAGTGGCTTTTCGAAGATGGCGCCACGCCGTTTCTGCGCGCCGCCCAGTCCGGTGATCTGTCGCTGATGAGGCTGCTGCTCGAGCATGGCGCCGATCCGGACATCCCGACACTGCACGGCATCACACCGTTGATGGTGGCCTCGGGAATCGGCTGGGTACATGGCGTCACGCATGAATGGTCGCCGGCAGAGACGCTGGAGGCGGTCAGATTCCTGCTGGCGCTCGGCGCCGATGTCAACGCGCGTGACAGTCTGGATGGTCGCACCGCACTGATGGGAGCCGCGCACAAGGGCGTTCCGGAAGTCGTTCAGCTGCTGGTCGATCACGGTGCCGACCTGACCATTCGCGACATCGGCAGCAGGGACAGCACGCATCTGCTCGCCGGCGTGACCTGGAATGCGCTGGATTACGCGGAGGGTCTGGTGCGCGTTGGCGTGCAGTCGGCTTCACCGCAGGCCGAAACTGCTGCCCTGATCCGCCGCCTGATGAGCGAGCGCGGCATGGAGCTGCCTCCGGAAGGACGCACGCTCGAGTCGATCTGCGTGGTTGACATCTGCCGCTGAACGACCGGTCATCGCCTATCGGGTCATCGCATAGATCACGTAGTTGACGCCGAAGCGGTAGGCCAGCGCTGTCATCGGTGCGGGATACGCCGGATCGTCGGCATGTTCCCAGGCGTCGCCCATATCGGCGTTGTGATTGATGGCGACCATCAGTCGGCCATGATGGTCGTAGATGCCACGCCAGTTGGGTGGCCCCTGAAGCCGCACCTGATCACCGTGTATGTGCCTCACACCAGGTACGCCAACGGCGATGTCCAGTTCATGGACGATGTTCATCAGCGGGTCGTCGTGCGGAATGTCGACAATGGTGTGCTCGGGCAGCACCGCGTGCATGATGCGCTCGAACATCGGCCATTCCCGTTCTCCATGGAGGTCGTCGACGACCAGGAAACCGCCGCGGTACAGATATTCACGGAGGCGGGCGATTTCCTCGAAGCCCGGCCGCCAGTTGCCGCGGGCAACCTGCTGAATGAACAGCCACGGGTAGTCGAAGATGCGGTCGTCGGTGATCTCCAGATGCCGGCTGTCACCGGCTACTGAAAGGGTGGTCATACGCCTGAGAGCCGGCAGGAAGTTCCACTCGGCCTCCGGGTAGTCCACCGCCCACATCGGATTGCAGCTGCCGCGAGAACCGCCGCAGGCGCTGGTCTCGTAGATCATCCGGGCCATGTGGAATTCCGCTTCGGGCCCGGCGGAGCCCGAGTCCGACGGGGTGTTCTGCAACAGGTGCTCACTGCTGGCCAGCACCGTCAGCATCACCGCCATCAGCGCTACGGTGCTGCCGCGTATCAGCGTAAGACGTTTCCCTGCGCGGAACACTCGGAACCCTCCATGTCGAGCCGGTCTTTCAAGACTATCAGACCCGCCCTGCGGCAGCCCGTTCCCGCACACACTGCTGTCCATGCGGCTCCCGGTGCCCACAGGCCTGTGCGAATTGCCGGCACCGGGTCGTCGCAGGCTGGCGTCAACGGTGGTTCAGGGAGTCGGCCCTATCCGCAGGACGGCACCGGGATTCTCGTCGGTCAAAACATAAAGTAGTTCATCAGGACCTTGACGTACATCTCTGATTCTTTGGCGGAATTCAAAAAGCAGCATTTCCCTGCGCAGCTCCTCCATGCTGTCATTGATCAGGATGCGCTGCAGATGGCCGGTGCCCGGGATCTGTCCGAAACGCAGTGCGCCGACAAAGATGTCGCCTTTCCACTTCGGCAACGCGTCGCCGGTGTAGAAGAGCATGCCTGAAGGCGCGATCGGCGGCGTCCAGTACACGACGGGCGGTTCATACCCCTCATGGGTGATGCCGGCGGAGCTCTGCCATGGGCCATGATAGGCGCGTCCCAGACTCACATGCGGCCAGCCGTAGTTGCGGCCGGGCAGAATGATGTTGATCTCATCGCCGCCATTGGGACCGTTTTCGTTCTGCCATACCTGCCCGGTGGTCGGATGCACGGCAAGACCCAGCGAGTTTCGATGGCCCAGCGAGTAGACCTCCGGTTTGTGGCCGGCGCGCCCGACGAACGGATTGTCATCCGGCACGGAACCGTCGTCATTGATTCGCAGCACCTTGCCGCCATGGTTGTTCGGATCCTGCGCGTTGCCGCCACTGGTGGTCATGAACAGGGTGCCGTCGTGCCCGAAGGCGATGCGGGAACCACCGCCGGCGCCCGGATCGGCGACGAAGACGTCTTCCACGTCCCGAAGTGCCCGGCCGTCCCAGCGGCCTCGGGCCAGTGCCAGGCGGGAGCCACCGTCCATCGGTTTGGTGTAGGTGAGATAGACGAGGCTGTTGCCTTCGAAGTCCGGATGCAGTGCGAGATCCATGTAGCCATGGACGGCGCCGGGAAGGCCGGACACACCCGCCCAGAAAGCCTCCGGACCACCGGCCACCGGTTGCGGATCCAGCACATCGTCGCGAATGACGCGCAGCCGGCCGGTGCGTTCCGTCACCAGCATCGTGCCGTCGGGCAGAAACGCCAGCGACCAGGGGTACTGCAGACCGTCGGCTACCAGCGAGACGCGAATGTCCTGACCTTCGCCGGTCTTGAGATCCCTGGGCAGATCCGGTAACGGCTGATCGGCCAGCCCGTCCGGTGCCACCGGAATATTGTTCTGGAAGGGCACGTTCTGCTGCGCGTTGAGGGTGGCGACCGTCAGCAGCGCGATGCTGCCCAGCGTGATCAGTGCGACGAACGGCGCGGGACGAACCCGCCTGGTTTTGAGTTCGTGGTTCATGGCGGTGTTTGGCCTCCTGTCTGCCTGCCGGCAGTATAGGCGCTATGGCCAGGTCATAGAATCGGCTTCGTCAGCGCGAAACCGTCACCGGCACGCCCGGAAGAGCGCGCGGACCGGCGATAGGCGCGACTACGGATGGCATGAGCCGCCTTCGCTCGGTATCCTTCGGGCAATGGCATTCATCAGGAGCATCCATCATGTCGGGGGAACGCAATACACTTGACCGGCGCAGGTTCATGGGCGCGGCGTTCGGCACCGCCGCCGGCCTGGGCGCCGCGACACTGGTGCCGCACAGCGCGGCCGCACAGATCATGGGCGGGGAACAGGCGGCGGCCTTGACGGACTATCGTCAGCAGCAGACCGGTCCGCGCCTGTATCGCGTCGAGTCCGATATCCGTGATCTGGAAGTGTCCGGCACCATACCGTCTGACCTCAATGGCGCTTTTTACCGCGTCGGGCCGGACTTCCAGTACGCGCCGGACCCGCGCAACATCCCGTTCGACGGCGAGGGCCACGTGAGCATGTTCCGGATCCGCAACGGGCGGATCGATTTTCGCAGCCGCTTCGTGAAGAACGAGCGCTACGTTGCGCAGGATCAGGCGCGCCGCAACCTGTTCCCGATGTATCGCAATCCGTACACCGACGACCCCAGCGTTCAGGGACTCAGTCGCAGCACGGCGAATACCCATATCATCAACCATCGCAATCTGCTGCTGGCCCTCAAGGAAGACAGCCCGCCGTCCGCACTTGATCTGCTGACGCTCGAGACGGTGGCGCCGAATTACACATTCGGCGGCAAGCTGCCCAGCGATACCTTTACCGCGCACCCGAAGATTGATTCGGAAACCGGCAATATGATCGCCTTCGGTTATCAGGCCCGAGGTCATGGCAGCGACGACATCTCGGTATTTGAATTCACGCCACAGGGTGAACTGGTCTGGACGGCCTGGGTGAAGGTGCCTTACGTGGGCCTGCTGCACGATTTCGCGGTAACCGGGCGCCACATCGTGTTTTACGTGATTCCCATGGTCATGGATGAGGAGCAGATGCGTGCCGGCGGCATCCACTATTCATGGGATGTTGCCAAGCCCACGTACTTCGGTGTGATGCGTCGTGGCGGTGATGGCAGCGACATGACATGGATCGAGGGACCGCATCGCAGTGCGACCCACGTGATGGGCGCGTTTTCGGATGGCGACCGCGTGTACGTGGACGTTGAGATGTCGCGCTCCAACCCGTTTCCGTTCATGCCCATGCGTGACGGTTCGCGCTGGGATCCGCAGCTGGGGTCCAGCCGTATCACTCGCCTGTCGGCCAATCTTTCGCGGCGCCGTCCGACGGAGTACGGCATCGAGACGCTGTACGAAAACCATATCGGTGCACTGCCGCGTCAGGATGACCGCTACAACACGATGCCCTACCGTATCGGCTTTCTGCCCTGTCCGGACCCGGAGCCGCCGACCGGCCAGCGCGCCAACGCCTGTTATGCGCGTTTCGATCACTCGACGCGCACTGCAACGCTGTTCAACGCCGGGCCCAATACGTCGCTGGCCGAATGCTGCTTCGCACCGAAAAATCGCAACGCCGCGGAAGGGGAGGGTTACCTGCTGGGTCTTGCCAGCCGGACCGACGACGGCAATCGTGGCGATCTGCTGATTCTCGACGCCCAGCGTCTTGATGAAGGCCCGATCGCGACGGTCCATCTGCCCATTCGCGCACCCGGACAGGTGCATGGCTGGTGGGTGCCCGAGGCGCAGCTGCCGGTTGGCACGGGCACGGGCTGAAGCCGGGGCCGGTGCTCGGCACTGGCCAAGCCTGCGAATGCCGTAGCAATAGCGCCCGCGCATCGCGCCGTTCTGGCGCGACGCGGGCGTTGACTATCTTCGGGTGAGCGGGGCGAGCAGCCTGAGCGGGACCAGAACCAGCAGCAGCGCCACGAGCACTGGTCCGAAAGGCTGATCCAGCGCTACCGCGGCCACGAATGCCGCGAGGTAGCCGGTCACGGCAATCGCCACGGACCACAACAGTGACGCACGCCAGCCCGACGCGAGCCGGAAGGCGATCCATGGCGGGACGAACATCAATGCGAATGCGGCCATCGATCCCAGCGCCAGCGTTGCCAATACCAGTGCCACGACAGCAAGCAGCGCGAACGCGGTCTCGTGCGTCCACACCGGCTGGCGGTTGGCCGTGAAATGATCGGGGAAGAAGCGCTGTATCAACAGCCTTGGTGACAGCCATCGCAGTGCCCCAAGAAACAGCAGCAGCGCAGCCGCGATGGCGATCAGATGCCCGGTCGCCACGAAGTAGAACTGTCCGCGCAACAGCGTCTGCCCCAGAACCTCTCCGTGGTGACTGTTGGCCGCAATGAGCAGGCCGGCCGCCCAGCCTCCAACGACCATGGCCACATACAGGTCGTTTCCCGGGCGCCTCGCAAGCCCTTTGGCGAGTGCTGCCGCGGCCGCCGCGATCAGTGCGCACAGGGTGGCTGGCCAGGCGAGCACCACGCTGGCCATTGCGCCGGCGGCCGCCACATGGGCGTACCCCAGCGCCGCGAGCCATTCGCCACGCATGCGCAGGTAGGCGCCGATCAACGGCAGCAGCACGGCCAGCAGTAGTCCGGCGATGAGCGGCACGCGAAACAGCGGATCGACGACCAGCTGCAGGTTCATTGCGCCAGTTCCACCAGTCGCGTGCAGTGTTGGCGAAGAAACGCGGATTCGTGGCTGACCAGCATCACCGCGCGTGTCGGGTGCAGCGAAGTGAGCCAGCCCGACAAGTGCGCAATACCCGCGCCATCGAGGTTGTTGGTCGGCTCATCAAGCAGTATCAGATTTGCCGGACTGCGCAGACATGCCCAGGTCTGCAGAAACTGGAACTGACCACCGCTGAACTCATCGATCGGACGATCGAGGTGTGCCGTCAGCCAGTCCGGACCGTCCGCGGTGTCGGTCTGCATCAGTGTGAGCAATTCGCGTCCCCGCAGCGGCAGTTCTGAAGGTCTTTCCGGGCGCTGCCTGTGGTGCGCAATCCGCAGCTGCGCGTGTCGGTGTACGGTTCCGGCGAAGATTCTGGCTGTGCCGGTGATGGCGCCGAGCAAAGTGGATTTTCCGACGCCATTCGGACCATTGAGCCCGACGATCTCGCCGGGCGCAATGGTCAGGCTGGCGGGGCCGACAACCGGTGCGTGATAGCCGACAACGATATCCCGCAGTTCAAGCAGCGGGGGAGACGATGTCATTGAGTCCGGCCGAGGGCGCTGACCCAGCGATCGATCAGTTCCAGGTAATCATCCGACGTTGCGTTCAGACCCACGTTGCTGGGCAGACGAACCACCTGCCAGCCCAGTTCACGCGCCAGGAACTCGGGGCCTCTGGCCGGTTGGAAAGGCAGATGGGCCACGACACCCTGTTGCCCCCGCAGGCGCTGCACGAGCTCCGCGAGATGACTGGCGGTGGGCGGGATGCCCGGCAGCGGTTCCACGTAGCCAAGCTCCGGCACCGCGAAACGCCTGAACAGGTAGTTGACGTCCTTGTGGTATGCCACCACGCCGGGCACGTTTTGCAGCCGCGCCTGCCAGTCGCTCAACCGTGCCTCGACCTCATTCGCGAACCGCTCGGCGTTCGCCGCGTAGCGATCGGCATTGGCGACGTCGAGCTGCCCCATGCGCTCGGCCAGCGCCCGACCAGCTTCGGCAAGTCGTACGGGATCCGTATAGAAGTGCGGGTTGCCTTCCGGATGCACGTCTCCGCCGGCACGGTCCGCCACGGCGTCGGTCTCGATCAGATGAACGTGCGCCGCACCTTCGAAGTAACCTGGCCGACCCGGTAGAACCGCGGGGTTGTTCGCGCCCCGCAACGCGGCCGGGAGCCAGCCGACTTCCAGTTCCGCGCCGACAGCTACCAACAGGTCGGCACGGCGCAGGGCGGCCATCATCGTTGGTCGCGCTTCCAGGTAGTGAGCATCGCGGTCGGGTGGCACAAGCACCGTCACATTGACGCCATCACCTCCGACTGTCCGGGCCAGCATCCCCATGTTCGACGTGGTCGCGACGACATCGATCTGTGCGCCGGCCACGGCCGACGCACAGAACAGCAATACAGCGATCATCCATTGACGAATCATGTCATCACCTCCTGATCAGAATGCGTGGGCGCCGTGCACACCGATGCTCATCTGCCATTGCAGGACAACCTGATTGAAGCGCTCCCGTTCACCGTCGATGGCGAAGTTGCCGCGAGTGAACTGCAGTCGCAGTCGCGAGAACTCGGTTGGCAGCCAGGTCGTCTGCAGAGCCCAACGCTCTGAGTCGGAGTAGTGGGTGCCGCTGCCCCGGCCGGAGAAGTTGCGGCCACCGACTTTTTCGTAGCGTGCGCCCATGTTCCAGCGTGGTGCGATGCCGTATACCCCCTGGAGGTAGTAGCCATCCTGTTCCTGAATGAACGACTGCACATTGACGATATCGCCGGGCTGGAACTGGTTGCCTGGCGCATCGCAGGCGATGCCGGCCGGATGGCAGGTGAAGTAGATGTCCTGGCGGTCGATATTGCGCTTGCGACGCGCGTACTCCGCCTGCAGCACCAGCGTGCCGCGCCCGTACTGTCCACCCGGATCGTACTTGTAGACCCAGTCGGTTCCCCAGAAGCGGGCATTGCCGTCGTAGTCCTCGAATCGGGTGCTGTGCTCGTCCTCCGCCTGGTAGACCGAGCTGTAGCCATAGAACAGGCCGATCTGCAGCGCGTGGTTAAAGCCGAGATCCGGTGCCAACTTGGCGAAGCTGGTGTACAGACGCGGGCCTGGCTCTTCGCCGAATCCCCGCTCGGTGCCATCGATGGCGTCCATTTCTCCGATGTAGCTGGCAACTCCCTCGTTGTCGCCCTGCAGCAGCTCAACCCCGAAGCGGGAATAGAACGGTGTGCGAGGCATCCAGGACAGCTGCACGCCAGTTTCCTGCAGGCCGTGATCGCCGAACAGCAGTTCGTTCACCAACGGCCGATCGTAGAACAGCCAGCTGTGCGGGTGCTGCTTGTTGACGTAGCCGATGTCGGACAGAAAACGGCCGAGCTTCACCTGCAGGCCCGCTGGCAGCGAACGTGTCGTCACGTACGCCTCTTCCAGCTCGAATTCACCGCCATCGAACACCATCATCACGAAGGCATCGAAATACGGATCGATGGTGGCGGAGAACGCCAGTTCGACTTCACGCAGGTTGAAGCCGCGCTGCAACTCGCCATGTGCGTGGCCGTCTCCATGGTCATGGTGGCCAGCGCCGAAGCCATCGATCTCTTCGATCAGCTCCTGGCTTTCGCCATGTACGTTGTCGGTGAAATACATGCCATCGATGATCACCGAGATCGCCGGATTGAAGGCGGTGCCCGAAGTGACCTGATCGCTGCCGCGTGGCTGCCAGGCATTGGGCCGCAGGCTGGCCGGATCCAGGGGATCGCGCGCCGGGCCGCCGGCTTCACTGTCGCCCGGCTGGGCCATGGTGGTGGACATTGCAACTGCGCCGATAGCGAGCACTCCGGCGCAAGCGAGGATTCGTGAGGTAAACACTGCTGAGACTCCATACAGAAACTGCCATACGCACCGGTACGTTGACCGACACGCGCTGAATCAGAAACGAAAAGGATGTTCAGACAGTGGTGGGCGGATCGCGGGGCGTCCCCGGGCTGTGCCGGGTGATGAGAATCGGCCATGCGCCGTGGACTGATGCGCATACGATATGTGGATGCGCAGGTCGTGCGGTAACGACGGATGCCGGCAGATGCGTGAACTTGTCGCCGGCGATGCAGAGCTGACAGATGAGTTCGGGCTGCTGATCGGCCAGGTGATCGTAGCTGTGCGTGATTCCGCTGGTATATCCGGCAAGAAATGCCGGTGCCAGCAGATACAGGAATACGCGAGAGACGCGTGCTCCCGTGCACAGCTGCTTCAACTGACCTGTCAGCACCCGCATCATCGTGCCGCCGTCAGTCGCAATCCCGCGGCGGGCTGGCCAACAGGCCGGCGCAGGAGCGCTGCTCCATCAGCGAACGGAAACGCTGCCAGACGTCATCCGTCGAGTTCACGGCGTGGGCGACCGAATTGTAGCGTTCCAGCGTCCAGCCGTGTTCTTCAACGATGTCGACACTGGCGCGGCGGTCGCGCCATGCGTCCGGCGGTGCATCGGCACCACGCGCCTGCAGCGGCCGGGCGTTTTCCTGCAGGGCGAGAAAAATCTCAGCAAACTCATTGAGTTCCTGATCGCTTGGCGACTGCGGCTGTGCGAAAGCGGCTTGAGCCAGCCACAGCGTGGCGGCGGTCATCATGATCAACAGGCTGAATCGACGCATCGTTCCCATAACTCCCAGTTCCGGCGGCTCTCAAAAGCCATAGTAAGTCGGTCAGTCTACGCCAACCTGCCGGGCGGAGTCAGCCCTGATCGCGAAATCTCGAGATCCAGCGCCAGCCGAGGTTCACGACCACGAAGCCGAGCAGGGACGCGCACAGCGCGATCGTGAACAGCCCCAGGATCAGGGGCGGGCCCACTGACGATATCCAGTGCCACAGCGTGGGAATCCAGCCGCTGACATCGTAGGCGTACTGAGCCGCTTCCTCGGTGATCACGACATCCCGCGCCGATTCCGCGCTTTCACCGGTCAGCGACGAACCGATGCGATAGGCGAAGATGAAAATGACGGGGAACGTGAATGGATTGGAGATCAGCGTGCTGACGGCGGCGATCGGCAGATTCGCCCTGAGCACAATGGCCGCGATGCCGGCGAACAGTATCTGCGCGACGGGTGTCATGACGCCGAAAAAGAATCCCAGCGCAACGCCGCGTGACACGGACCGGCGGTTCAGTGTCCACAGGGCCGGATCGGCGAACCGCCTGTGCAGCGGTCGCAGCACCCGATAGTTGTCCATCCAGGACATGTCGGGTACGTACTTTTTGAGTCGGCTCCTGTCCATGAGATACCGTGAAGCGCCGTTCCATGATTGGCGTGGTAGTGTAAAGGAGGTGGTTCAACAACGCTGCTGCCATCTCCGACAAGCGTGAAACAGTGCCGTTCCGGGATCCCGCGGAACGTATTGAAGGTGTCGGGACAGCCACTACAATGCACAGCGGGCCGGACGTCAACAGCCGTTCCGGTGCGCGTCTTCCACCACTGCCGAAAACCACCTTCTCGAGGATGCGGCATGAAACAGGGGCTGATGGGGGCAACAGCGTCATGAAAGGACCCTTGCACGCCGCCGCGGTCCTGATACTGATGGCGGCCGGAACGATCGCCGCGGCTCAGCACGAAGACACCCGGGACGGAACGGGTCTGCAGCAGCCGGCCGCCACACCGGCGATGCGTCTGGCCCGTTTGGCCGCGGAGGTGCAGTTCGCTGAAGATGTCGCCGCCATCAGACGCCTGCAGCGCATCTACGGGTACTACCTCGACAAGGGCATGTGGGACGATGTCGTGGCGCTGTTGGCGGACGACGCGGTCGCACACTATCCGGCCGGCACCTATGTCGCCCAGGACAGCATCCGCCGGCATCTGCTCCTGAATGTCGGTGGCGGCGAAATGGGCGAAAACGGCCTGCGTCCGGGGCGCCCCTACAATCACCTGAGCCTGCAGTCGGTCATTCATCTGGCACCGGATGGCGATCAGGCGACTATACGTTCACGAATGCTGCAGCAGCTCAACGTCGGAACTTCGGCGTCGACCGGCGCGGCCGTCTACGAGAACGAAGCCGTGCGCGAGGATGGTGCCTGGAAGTTCCGGTCGGTACATGCCTACAACACATGGGGCGCCAGCTACGAGGAAGGCTGGGCGCGCACGCGGGGCAGGGCGGTACCCGGTATCAGTGACAGCTATCCACCGGATCGGCCTCCGACGACAGTATTCACGATGTTTCCAGCCGCCTATGAGCTGCCCTGGCACTACGCGAATCCCGTCAGCGGCCGCCACGCCGGCCCTGCACCGGTCCGGCATTCAGCGCCGGGAAACACCGTCACCCGTTCACCACCCAGTCAGGACGACACCATGCTTGCCGGTACGATTCCCCTGCATATTGCAACCGAACTTCGGGAGATCGGAGCGCGCATTGAAGCGCAGCGCACCGGCGAGCTGTACGCACCGCTGCATCGCATCGCACCGTTCAGCGGCGTGGATCTGGCCAGGGACATACCCTATGGTGACCACGAGCGGCATGTGCTGGATGTTTTTTCGCCGCAGGCACGCGACAGTGCGAAACCGGTCGTGGCGAAACCGGTCGTGGTGTTTGTGCACGGCGGCGGATTCTCGGGCGGCGCCAAGAGCACCGAGGGGTCACCTTTCTACGACAATGTGCCGCTTTGGGCGGCGGAGAACGGACTGGTTGGTGTCAACATCAACTACCGGCTCGCGCCAGAATTCGTGTGGCCTGCCGGTATCGAGGACGTCGCCGCGGTGGTTGCCTGGGTGCGGGAGCACATCGACGCCTACGGTGGCGATCCGCGGCGGGTGTTTCTCTGGGGACATTCCGCCGGCGCCGCCCATGTAGCCGACTACATCGCGTGGCGCACGCGGCGCGACGAGGGTCCCGGCATCGCAGGGGCTATCCTGCTGTCCGGTTTCTACGATCTGGGTACCGAGGAGTCGCAGTGGGCCGCCTACTACGGCGACGATGTCTCGACCTACGCGGAGCGTTCATCGCTTGCCGCGCTTGCACGTTCGCCGATACCGCTGATGATCGTCGATGCGCAACTCGATCCGGAATACTTTCAGCTGGAGGCCGACAAACTTGCCCGCGCACGCGCGGCCATGCGCCGGCCCGTGCGACGCCTGCACCTGGTCGGGCATTCTCATCTGTCCGAAGGCTTCGCGGTTGGCACCGGGGATCATGCACTGACCGGGCCGTTGCTGGATTTCGTGATGCGCAGCGAAAGCGTTGACGTGGCGCTGCGGTCCGACCGGTGAATCCGGACCAGGCGATCATTCTCGCCATCCTGGGCGCTACGGTTGCGGCCTTCCTGTGGGGACGATGGCGTCACGATCTCGTTGCGGTCGGTTCGCTGCTGGTCTGCGTGATCGCAGGGCTGGTGCCGGCAACACAGGCCTTCGACGGCTTCGGTCATCCGGCGGTCGTCACGGTGGCCTGCGTGCTGATTCTCAGTCGCGGGTTGCAGATATCCGGAGCCGTCGATGCACTGGCGCAGCGCATACTTCCGGCCAGCAGCGGGCCAATGGCCAGTATCGCTGCTTTCACTGGACTCGCCGCCGCACTGTCGGCCTTCATGAACAATGTCGGTGCGCTGGCTTTGCTGATGCCGATCGGTATCCAGATCGCGAACCGACTTGAGATCCCGCCCGGCCGCGTGCTGATGCCGATGGCTTTCGGATCCATTCTCGGCGGCATGACGACGCTGATCGGTACGCCACCGAACCTGATCGTCGCCGGCTTCCGTACACAGACCGGTGCACCGGGATTCGGCATGTTCGATTTCACGCCGGCGGGAATCGTGGTCGCGTTGGCGGGCGTGCTGTTCGTGACGCTGGTCGGCTGGCGACTGGTTCCCACCCGCGAACAGACGGAAGGCAAGGGATTCGAAATCGGCGCTTACCTGACGGAAGCGCTGATTCCGGAAAAGAGCAAAGCGGTAGGCATGTCGCTGGCCGACATCGAATCGGCTCTGGAGGAAGCCGATGCCCAGGTCGTCGGACTGGTGCGCGACGAACTGCGTATTCCCGGGCCGGGCGGGGCTCGCAAGCTGCGGGCTGATGACATTCTGATTATTGAAGCCGACCCCGAAGCCCTGGCTTCGGCATTGTCTACCCTTGGTCTCACGCTGGTTGAAGCCGTGCCGGCCGAGCAATCGGATGCGGAAAAAGGGGATACGGACGCGCAACGGAACGAGACATCGTCTGGACGGCCGGCTGCGATGAGCGCCGCGGGCAGAATTGTTGCCGGCAACCCTGCTGTCAGCCCGGATGCGGAGCAGGATCCGGACAGGGAAGGCAAACCCAGAAAGATACAGTCCGAAGAAATCGCTCTGGTGGAATTTGCCGTGCTGCCGGACTCATCGATGATCGGCCGATCAGCAACCGATCTGCGCCTTCGTACCCGTTACGCGATCAACCTGCTGGCCGTCTCCAGGCAGGGCAGACGGTCTTTGTCCAGACTCAGGACCATGAACATCCATGCGGGCGACGTACTGCTGATGCAGGGCAGTGCCGACTCGTTGAACGAGTTCGCGTCCGAGTTCGGCTGTGTGCCCCTGGCCGAACGGGCGCTGCGACTGCCGGACAAGCGTGCCTCGGTGATCGCCGTCGGCGTGATGCTGCTTGCCGTCTCGGGGGCGGCGTTCGGACTGCTGCCGGCAGCGATTTCCTTCGCGATGGGTGTCGTCGTCCTGATGGCCACTCGTGTCATCCCGCCAAGACGAATCTACGAGGCTGTGGACTGGCCGGTCATCGTGCTGCTCGCGGCGTTGATTCCCGTGGCAGGTGCAATGGCAAGTTCCGGCGCGGCCGATCTGATGGCGCGACTGCTGCTGGACAAGGTGGCACAGGGCAATGCCATTGTCGCGCTGGTACTGATCCTCATCGTGACAATGACGCTCAGTGATTTCATGAACAATGCGGCCACTGCGGCAATGATGTGCCCGATCGCGATAGGCGCGGCATCGCAGCTTGGGGTCAACGCGGATCCGTTTCTGATGGCGGTGGCGATCGGGGCTTCATGCGCATTTCTCACGCCCATCGGTCACCAGAACAATACGCTGATTCTTGGCCCGGGCGGTTTTCGTTTCGGAGACTACTGGCGACTGGGGCTGCCGCTGGAAGTTATCGTTGTGGTCGTGGCGATTCCCGCAATCATCCTGGTATGGCCGCTCTAGCAGCCTGAGTCCGACAGGCTGCCAGACAGACCAGGCAGGATCTCGGCAACAAAGTGGTCATGGGCGCTGAATCGGGGCGTCAGCTGGATGAACTCCTCAGGGGTGACCCACCGGGACTCGTCAACTTCACCGGGTGCCAGATGCAGCCTGGTTGACCTTACGCGCGCCAGCCACCAGTGCAGGCGAACCTGTCCGTCGTCCGTGTAGCACTCCCACACCTTCCGTTCCGCTGTGGCATCCAGGCCCGCTTCTTCCTTCAGTTCCCGCACCACAGCTTCGGCGGCGGATTCTCCTGGCTCGATCATGCCGCTGGGTGGTCCCCAGTAGCCGCTGCGTCGTCGCGCCGCGGGGCCGCGTCGAAATACAAGCATTCGCTCACCGTCGAGTACCACCGCGACGATGGCTTCCACGGGTCTTACGGACGGATCAGCTGGATCTTCGGGTAGCGGGGCGGTTGACGAAGCCGTCATAAAAAACGACCGGACAGCTGACTGCCCGGTCGTTCTCGTCTCTGGCGAAGTGCGAGCCTGATCCGTGCTCAGCCTTCCGGCGCAGGCAGCGGGACCAGGACCAGATCCGGCGCGATCTGCTGACGGGCCATGCGCAGCGCCTGACGGACCGAGTTGCGGTAGCGGCTGCCCAGTGGTTGCCAGCTGCGTGTTTCCTGATCCCAGGCACCGGTATATTCCAGATCGGGCGTCTGGTAAACCAGTCCTACCCGGCCCAATTGCAGGAAAAACACCTCGCGGATCGTGCCGCCGATCTCGATCTGTCCCTCGTAGGCGGTGACGTTGCGCCCGTACTCCATCTCGATCTGCCACGCTTCGAGTACACGGCGGTACTTGTCGGAAATCCGTACCTCCGGACGATCCACCAGCACTTTCAGATTCTCGACCCTTTCGATGCGCTCGTCCTGGTAGAACGGCATGTCCAGTGCGACAAACTGTTCCAGGGCATCGAGCATCTGGGTCAGCAGCGCCGGCGCCTGCCGTTCCAGATCGGGGATCATTTCCATGGCGCCGCGCATACCCACAACCTCGCGGTCCTGGTTGGCGATCTGGCGCTCAAGCAGAGAGTTGTAGATGCCGAGGCTGTCCACCTGCCGCAGCAGACGGGAATACTCCTCTACGGGCGTCAACGCCTCTTCTTCTTCGATCAGGCCCGGGATATCCAGCCCCGCTGCCGGGTCATCCTGTGCCATGGCGGCAAAGGACCAGGAAACCAGAAGGGCCGACATCAGCCCCGGATAGACTACTCGCATGCTTAACCTCCGCAAGGACTCTCACGCCAGCGCGCGGTCGCGGGCCGCGTCAATCTGGCGCCCAGTTTTTCTTTTCTGACCAACCAGATAGGTGAAAAACCTGAACTGTTAATCCCCTCCGGGGCGCTACAGACACCCTCGAAGTTCCCTCAAGTCATTGGGCGATTCTAACATCAAAGCGACGCCTGCGTGCTTCGGATACTGCCGCTGTCAACAGGCCCCCTCACACACCCAGGGCCGCACGCGGATTCGCCTGGAAAGTTTCAGCCATACGCCGGTACAGCGCCTCCGCCTCGGGGGTGTCCGCCGCCGGCGCCATGATCTGCAGCGTGACGAACTGGTCGCCGGCCGGGCTGCCGGGCAATCCGCGGCCTCTGAGCCGCAGCCGCTGGCCGGAGCGCGAGCCGCGCGGAATCGTCAGATCCACAGTGCCGCCGAGCGTAGGCACTTTCACGACGGCGCCCAGCGCCGCCTCCCACGGCATGATCGGCACGTCGAGGTGGATGTTGCGGCCTTCAGGACGAAAGTACGGGTGAGGCGTGATCTGAATGACCGCGTAGAGGTCTCCCGGCGGGCCGCCACCCATACCCTGGCCACCCTGGCCCTGCAGGCGGATGCGCTGGCCATCCGACACGCCCGCGGGAATCCGTACCCGCAGCGAGCGTGTGGCCTGCTGCGTGCCACCGGCATCGTGACGGGGAGCGCTGCCCAGGCTCAATTCGCGCGTGGTGCCCCGGTAAGCCTCTTCCAGACTGACGGGGACCGATACGCGCAGGTCATCGCCGGCGGCGCGGAACGAACCGCGCGCGCCGTGGAACCCGCCCCCGCCGAACAGCGACTCGAAGAAGTCGCTGAACTCGCCGGGACCACCGAACCCGGACGGCCGCTGACCCTGTCGCGCGCCGCCGAAATGGGAGGCATCCCAGTCCGGAGGTGGCCGAAACCCCTGACCGGCCTTCCAGTCGGCGCCCAGCGCGTCATACGCGGCACGCTTCTCAGGGTCGCTGAGCACCTCGTACGCCTCACCGACTTCCTTGAAGCGCTCCTCCGCATCCGGTTCCTTGCTGACGTCCGGGTGAAACTTGCGCGCAAGTTTGCGGTACGCACGCTTGATGTCATCCTGACCCGCGTCGCGCGCAACCCCGATAATCTTGTAGTAATCCTTGAACTGCATGGCGCTCGACAGGTGGCTGGCCGCTATTGCAGCACAGGCGGCGCGCTGGCGGCCACTGTTGCAACCACAATGGGGCTGCCGTGCACCCGCTTCAAGCCGACACCGCTGTATAATCCGCGGCCATGACACAGGCAGGCAGACACATCGCCGCCACGTGGCCGGCATCGGTGTTCCGGACGGCAACCCGGTGGTGAACCTTTCCGGCCGAGGCCGCGGCTTCAATCCCGTCACGTTTTCAGTTGCCGCGGCCGTCCTGCTGGCCGGCGTGCTGGCTAGCGGCATCGCGCTGGCGCATGGCATCGGCGGCGGGGACGAAGCCTTCATCACCCGCAACGTTGGCGCGGCGATCGTCCCGTACGCCTATCTGGGCGCCAAGCACATGGTGACGGGATTCGACCATCTGCTGTTTCTGGCCGGCGTGATCTTCTTTCTGCGCAGGCTGCGGGACGTTGCGCTGTACGTCACGCTGTTCGCAGTTGGCCACAGCACGACACTGCTGTTCGGCGTCATCGGTGGCTATCATATGAATGTCCATCTGGTGGACGCGATCATAGGACTGTCGGTGGTGTATAAGGGCTTCGAGAACGTCGGCGGTTTTCGTCGCCTCGGGTTCGCGCCGGACACCCGACTGGCCGTGCTGATTTTCGGTTTGTTTCACGGCTTCGGACTGGCAGCTGCCCTGAAGGATTTCGACATCGCCCCGGAAGGCCTGATCGTGAACATGGTGGCCTTCAATGTCGGCGTCGAACTCGGTCAGCTGCTCGCGCTGGCCGTGATGCTGGTGGTGTTCAACCTATGGCGCAGAACGACCGGATTCTCCCGCTATGCCTACGCGGCCAATGTGGGACTGATGGCTGCCGGGTTCGCATTGATCGGCTATCAGCTGACAGGCTATTTCGTCGCCTGAAGGCTTGCCGCTCGAGGCGTTGAAGGCGTAGGGACGCAGGGTCGTGAGCTGTGATACATTGCGTTCCCGCGCACGCGGGCATCGCAACGGCTAGGTGGCAGAGTGGTGATGCAGCGGCCTGCAAAGCCGCGTACACCGGTTCGATTCCGGTCCTAGCCTCCAACGGTTGCCATGCCTTTCAGTCGTCACGTTACCGGACCCGCCATTGCCCTGGCCGCGTTGACCGCGATCTGGGGCGGCAACTGGGTCGTGATGAAAATCGCCCTGATGGATGCCGCACCGCTGACCTTCTCGGCGATGCGTTCGGTGCTGGCGGCACTGGCGCTGTTCCTGGTCCTGTTCCTCCTGCGTAAGCCGCTGCGTCCGACGCGCGGGTGGTCGCTGGTGGGGCTGGGGCTGCTGCAGACCACGGGATTCGTCGGCATGGTGGCTGTTGCGCTGGAGACGGGCGGGGCGGGCAGGAGTGCGGTGCTCGCCTACACGATGCCGTTCTGGACGCTGCTGCTGGCCAGTGCGCTGCTGGGTGAACGTCTGCAACTCGTACAGTGGCTCGTCGTCGCCCTGGCCGGCGCCGGCCTGATCGGCATTCTCAACCCCTGGCAGAACGCTTTGGCGACAGCGGATGTCCTCTGGTCGCTGGGCGCGGCACTGAGCTGGGCGGGTAGCAACATACTGGTCAAACGCATGGAGCTGGAGAGCGGCGAACTGCTGAATGTCTCGGCCTGGCAGACCACCGCCGGCGCCGTGGCGCTGACAGCGCTTGCCGTTGTATTCGGCAGCGACCCGTCGGTGCAGTGGACGCTGTCGTTCTCGATCGCGCTGGCCTACAACGTCGTATTCGCCACTGCCCTGGCATGGCTGCTGTGGATCTATGCGCTCAGCCGCCTCAGCGCCGGCGCCACCGGTCTTGCGTCCCTTGGCTCGCCGGTGTTCGCGCTGGTCGTAGCATGGCTTTATTTCGGCGAAGTACCGACAGCCTGGGAGGCCGCCGGGATGGCGCTGATCCTGATCTCGCTTGGCATACTCAGCCTGATCGGCTGGCTGCGCGTAACGCGGGCGCCGACCGGTGCCTGAGCGACGCGTTGATCCAGTGCGGCTTCCAGTGCCGCAATACGCGCATCGTTGTCATTCGCGGCGGCAGCTGCGCGCAGAACGGCTCCAATGGATGGCTGTGGAATCCGGACAGCGATGCCGCTTGGACGAGTGAACAGGCCAGCGTCATCGCGGGCGGACATACGAAGCAGCCATGATGTCTCACCGTTGCTGGGCGCCCCTGTAACGGAAGTGAAACATTATATAAAAGACTTAACTACATGAAAAATATGGTGTCCGGGGCCGGAGTCGAACCGGCACGGCCTTGCGGCCAGCGGATTTTAAGTCCGCTGCGTCTACCTGTTTCGCCACCCGGACCTTGGGCCGGTGCACCCGGCGGACTCCGGCCAGCGTGTCGGGCAGGCCGGAGCGCACGCATGGATGGTACGCCCCAATAGTCACGGCTGGAAATAGTAACGGCTGGACTGATGTCTGGACTAAGGGCTGGACGCCCTGCTGCGGCAAGCGGGCGGTAATAGCGCATTCCAGAACCGCATGGCGGTCATTTGTATTGGCGTCGCGGTGGGGCACAATGCGCCGCTTGCGATCTTCGGGGATTTGCATTGACCAACCCACAGGCTGTGCTCGCGGCTGAACGGCTCTCGCTGTGGCGAGGTGGCCAGTGCCTGTTCGAAGGCCTGGACTTTGAACTGTGCCAGGGCCAGCTGGCTCTGGTCACCGGTGCGAACGGCACCGGCAAGACCACCCTGTTGCGTGCCGTTGCCGGGCTGACACCGCCAAGCGGGGGAAGGCTGCTCTGGAATGGTATCGACGTGCATCGACTGTCGCCGGAGGAGCGGGGCGATATCGCATTCCGCGGGCATCTGGATGGTTTGAAAAAGGACTTCACGGTGCTCGAGAATCTGAACGTCCATGCAGCGCTGTGGGGCCGCAGCGGATCAGGGGCTGAGCTGCTGGCGCCGCTGAAGCTGGACAGCGCCGGCTCGCGGCGGGCGCGCTTTCTTTCCGCCGGCCAGCGGCGGCGTGTAGGGCTGGCGGCGCTGAGGCTCAGTGAGGCGAGGTTGTGGATTCTCGATGAGCCTTCCACCAGCCTCGATGCCCAGGGGCTGCTGCTGCTGCGCGAATGGATGGCTGGACATCTGAAGCAGGGCGGCATGGCGCTGGTGGCCACACACCAGTCCGACGAGCTGATCGGTATGGCTACGATCGCAATCGACCTGTGAGGATGGCGGGACTGTGACCGACGGGCTGCAATGAAGGCGTTTATCACTGTACTGTCACGTGATCTGCGGCTGTCCGCCCGCCGCTGGGGTGAGGTGGCACAGCCGTTGATCTTTTTCGTCATTGTAGCGGTGCTGTTTCGGCTCGCCCTGGCGCCGGAGGCATCCGGGGTCAGTACGATGGGCATCGGCGTACTGTGGGTTTCGACGCTGCTGGCCTCGCTGCTGGCCCTCGACGGGCTGTTCCGCGCCGACACGGAAGACGGCAGCATGGAGCAGCTGATCATGAGCCCCGTCCCGCTGGGGGTGTTGGTATCCGCCAAGATCTGTGCGCATTGGCTGGTGAGCAGCCTGCCGCTGATTGCGCTGGCCCCGTTCGTCGCGTTAGCGTTCGGCCTGCCGCCGGGCGCGATTCCGGTGCTGCTGCTTTCGCTGCTGCTGGCAACACCGGTGCTCAGCGTGTGGGTGGCGATCGGTGCGGCACTGACGGTGAGTCTGCGTGACAGCGGCTCGCTGATCGGCCTGCTGGTGCTGCCATTGACCAGCCCGCTGCTGATTTTCGGTGCGCGTGCGACGGACCTCGCCGCGGCGGGTGAGGCGTCGGCCGCGCCTTTGTATCTGCTCGCGGCACTGCTGGTGCTCGCTTTGTCGCTTGGCCCCCTGGCCGCCGCGGCCGCGCTCAGAGTAGGGCTGGAGTAAAGGAGTTGGGGATGCGTCTGCCGCGCTGGTTTCATCGTTTCGGTTCACCGCCGTATGTGTTCGGGCTGGCGGAGCGCATACGCCCGTGGCTGGCGTGGTCCGCAGCGCTGCTGATTCCCGTTGCGGCGTTCAGCGGTCTGGTGCTGGCGCCGGCCGACTATCTGCAGGGCGAGGGGTTTCGCATCTTCTACGTGCACGTACCCAGCGTATATCTGGCGATGATGGCCTATGTGATCATGGCGACGGCCGCGGCGATCGGTTTCATCTGGCGGCTGAAAGTGTCGTTCGCCGTCGCCCGCAGCATCGCGCCCGTGGGGGCCTGGTTCACGGCGCTGGGGCTGGTGACCGGCGCGATCTGGGGCAAACCGATGTGGGGCACCTACTGGCAGTGGGGGGATGCACGGCTGGTGTCGTGGCTCGTGCTGCTGTTTCTTTACCTGGGTTATCTGGCGCTGCATGCGGCCTTCGACGATCGCGACAAGGCCGATCGTGCCAGCGCGATACTCGCGGTGGTCGGCGTCGTCAACATCCCCATCATTCACTTCTCCGTGGAATGGTGGACAACCCTGCATCAGGGGCCGACCATTGCCCGCATCGGCTCGCCGGCCATCACGTTCGACATGCTGTGGCCGTTTCTGGTCATGCTGGTGGGCTTCAAGCTGCTGTTCTTCTGGCTGATGCTGACGAGGCTGCAGGCGGAGATCGTGGCGCGGGAGCAGGATGCACGCTGGCTCCGCGAGCAGGCCACAGGCGCGTTACAATGAACGAGTTTCTGGCCATGGGCGGGTACGCGGGCTACGTTTGGACGGCCTACGGTATTACACTGTCGGTGCTGGTTTTCAATATCTGGGCGGCCCGGCGAATGCGCCGATCGGCATTGCGGCACGCCGCTTCCCTCAGCAGGGAAGAGACTCCAAGGTCCAGCCCCACAGTAAGGCGGGTGCAATGACACCTACAAGACGACGACGACTGCTGCTGATTGCGCTGGTACTGGTGGGGGTGGTGACATCCACCGCACTGGCGCTGCGCGCTTTCCAGGAAAACCTGCTGTTCTTCTTCAGCCCCTCGCAGATCATGGCCGGCGAAGCGCCGCTGGAACGGGGCTTTCGACTTGGCGGCGTGGTGCAGGAAGGCAGTATCCAGCGCGAGCCCGGCAGCATGACTGTCAATTTCGTTGTCACCGACTTCGCGCATTCCGTTCCGGTCACCTATACCGGCGTACTTCCCGACCTGTTCCTCGAGAATCAGGGCGTCGTCGCGCGAGGACGGCTCGACGGCTCAGGCGGATTCGTCGCCGAGGAAGTACTTGCCCGCCACGATGAGAACTACATGCCTGTCGAGGTTGCCGAGGCGCTGGAACGCGCGCGCGGCGAACAGCCGTGATACCGGAGCTGGGTCAGTTTGCGCTGCTTCTGGCACTGTCGCTGTGCCTGATTCAGGCGGTGCTGCCGCTGGCGGGCGCCGCCTTGGGGCGGCCGGCGTGGATGGCGATGGCGCGGCCGGCGGCAGCCGGGCAGTTCGTGTTCGTCGGCATCGCTTACCTGGCGCTCACGCAGGCATTTCTGAACAACGACTTCAGCGTGCTGTACGTCGCCATGCACTCCAATACTGCACTGCCGACCGCCTACAAGGTTGCCGGCGTATGGGGTGGCCATGAAGGCTCGCTGCTGCTGTGGAGCCTGATGCTGGCGTTGTGGACGCTGCTGGTGGCCTGGCGAAGTCAGTCGCAGCCGGCGGAGTTCACTAGCCGCGTACTCGGTGTCCTGGGCATCGTCAGCGCCGGCGTGCTCGCGTTCACGCTGTTTACCTCCAACCCTTTCGATCGTCTGATCCCTCCTGCCTGGGACGGCAATGACCTGAATCCGCTGCTGCAGGATCCGGCCATGGTCATACATCCGCCGATGCTGTTCATGGGCTATGTGGGTCTGTCGGTGCCGTTCGCGTTCGCGGTGGCCGCGCTGCTCAGCGGACGACTGACACGCGAATGGGCGAAGTGGACCCGACCGTGGACGATCGCCGCCTGGGCGTTCCTGACCCTGGGCATTTCACTGGGAAGCTGGTGGGCCTACTACGAGCTGGGCTGGGGTGGCTGGTGGTTCTGGGATCCGGTGGAAAACGCGTCGTTCATGCCCTGGCTGATAGCGACGGCCCTGATACATTCGCTGGCTGTCACGGAACGTCGTGGCATCTTCAAGAGCTGGACCATACTGCTGGCCATCGCCGCTTTTTCTCTGAGTCTGCTGGGAACGTTTCTCGTGCGTTCAGGGGTGCTGATATCGGTGCATGCCTTTGCCACCGACCCGGCGCGCGGACTCTTCATCCTGCTGCTGATGGGTGTCATCTGCGGCGGGGCGCTGCTGCTGTACGCACTGCGCGCGCCGCAGATGAAGGCCGACGGTGGTTTTCAGCTGATGTCCCGCGAAGCCTTCCTGCTCGCCAACAATATCCTGCTCGTGGTGGCCACACTGGCCGTGCTGGTCGGCACCCTGTATCCACTGTTTCTCGATGCGCTGGGGCTGGGCCGGATTTCGGTCGGTCCGCCTTTCTTCGACTTCACTTTCCTGATCCCGATCCTGCCGCTGCTCGTCCTGGTCGGGCTGGGCATGCATACGACGTGGAAAACCATGCGAGCCGATCAGCTCGGACGGCGCGTGATGTGGCCGGCAGCAATCTCCCTTGTGCTCGGCTTCACGCTGCCCTGGTTGATCTGGGGAGGCACATCGGTGCTGACACTGGTTGCCGTCAGTATCGGCATCTGGGTGTGTCTGACGTCCCTGTACGACCCGGTCATGCGATGGTGGCGGAAGGATGCCTCGATGCCGCTGACCCGCGGTCACTGGGGCATGTGCGTTGCGCATTTCGGCGTCGGGCTGTTCGTGCTCGGCGCAACCGTCGTGTCAGCGTATGACATCGAGATGGACATCGGCGCCGCGCCCGGCGACCGCATGGAAGTGGGGGGATACGAGTTCATCTTCCGCGGGACGCGCGATGTGGCGGGGCCCAACTTCGATGCCATCGAAGGCGAGTTCGAGCTGCGCCGGGACGGACGTCTGCTGACGCTGCTGACGCCTCAGAAGCGCGTGTATCACGTCCAGACCAATCCGATGACGCAGGCATCGATTCATCCGCGGCTGGATCGCGACGTATTCATTGCAATGGGCGAACCGCTCGGCGCCGGGGCGTGGAGTCTGCGCATCCAGGTAAAACCGATGGTGCGGTTCATATGGCTTGGCACACTGGTGATGGCTTTAGGCGGCCTGCTGGCATTGACCGATCGCCGCTACCGGGTAGCGGTTCGCAGGCAGGCCGCTGTATCGGAGCGACCGGAAACCTCTGCCTCCGTTTCGGCAGAGATGAAACCAGCGGCCGGAGGTGGCTGACGATGTGGCGATATCTTGTTCCGCTCGCAGTGCTTGCAGTGCTGATCGCTTTTTTCGCTCGTGGCCTGACACTCAACCCGGGCTACGTGCCTTCGCCACTGATCGGCAAGCCCGCGCCGGAATTCACGCTGCCGCGACTGAAGGATCCGCAGGCCACGCTGAGCACTGCCGACATGCGTGGCGGCGTGGCGCTGTTCAATGTCTGGGCAACCTGGTGCGTGGGTTGTCGCCAGGAACACGGATTTCTTGTCGATGTCGCCCGCAGCAGCGGCATTCCGGTTTACGGCCTGAACTGGAAGGACGATCGCGCCGAGGCATTGCGCTGGTTGCAGGACCTCGGTGACCCTTATGTGGCATCGGGGTTCGACGAAGTCGGACAGGTCGCGATCGACTGGGGTGTCTATGGTGCACCTGAAACCTTTCTGCTCGACGCCGATGGCACCGTGCTCTACAAGCACATTGCCCCGTTGACCCGGGAGGTCTGGAACAGCGAGTTCGTGCCACGTATTGAGCGGGCCTGTGGCAGCTATCCCTGCAACCGCATTGCGACCAGCGGGGTGGCGCGCTGATGAAAGCCCTGACTTCCATCGTCACGCTGTGCCTGATGCTGGCGATGCCGGCGGTATTCGCGATTGATGCCGATGAGGCGTTCGACGATCCGGCCATGAGCCAGCGCTACCGTGCGCTGATTCGCGAAGTGCGATGTCTGGTCTGTCAGAACGAGTCCATCGCCGATTCCAACGCGCCACTGGCTGCGGATCTACGACGCGAAATCCGCAACCTGATGGAGGAGGGCGCCACGGATCGCGAGATTGCGGATTTCCTGGTAGCCCGCTACGGCAACTTCGTGCTTTTCAGGCCGCCATTGCAGCCCAATACCTGGCTGCTGTGGGGCGCGCCGTTTCTGCTGCTGATCATCGGCGGCATCGTGTTTGTGCGTATCGTCCGTACGCGCGCGGGTCAAAGCCTGACGGATGAGCCGTTCGATGGCGAGGGCGACATCGATGATGTGGACGCGGACGGCCGGCCTCGGGCAGAGCATCGATGACATCGGCAGCATTCTGGGTGCTGGCTGCGTTGCTGGCAGCGGTTGCGCTGGCCATCCTGCTGGTGCCGCTTTGGCGTGCGAAACGTGGCAGGGGCCAATGGTCGACCGAAGCCTTCGTGGCGAGCATCGCCATCGTACCGCTGACGGTCGGACTCTATTTTACCGTCACCACCTGGGAGCCTGATGCGGCGCTGGATGTGCGCGACGGGCCTGCGGCGATGGTCGCGCAGCTGGCGCAGCGGCTGCAGGCCAATCCGGACGACGTACACGGCTGGCAGCTGCTTGGCCGCAGCTACCACTCGCTTGGTCAGTATCAGGCCGCCCGCCAGGCGTTCCGCGAGGCGTGGGAACGAACCCCCGAGCCCGACAATGAGCTGAAGCTCTACTACGGCGAGACACTGGTACTGACCGATCGCGACACGCTGCAGGGGCAGGCCGGGCTGCTGTTCGAAGAAGTGCTGGCGGTGGAACCCAACAATCCGACGGCGCTGTGGTGGGGCGGGCTGGCCGCGGTGGAAACCGGGCGACCCGATCTTGCGCGCGAGCGCTGGATGCGCCTGCTCGCCTTCAACCCGCCCGACGATGTGGTGCAGCAGCTTCAGGCCCTGCTGGCGGTATTGCCAGGGGGCGGTCAGCCATCGCAGTTGGCCCAGGGAGACGCCGTGCCTGATGCCGGGGATTCCGCCGGTGCTGCCCGTATTCGGGTGAGGGTCGATGTCGGGGAAGACGTACCGCTCAGCGATTTCAGCACCAGTGGCGCGTTGTTCGTGTTTGTGCGGATTCCCGGCGAGCGTCCACCGCTGGCGGCGATACGCCGTCCGCTCGCCGACCTGCCCGGTGAATTCGCGCTCAGCGATTCCGACACGATGCTGCCGGGCCGTTCACTGGCGGACTTCGATGAACTGACGCTCGTGGCCCGGCTGTCGGCATCCGGCGATGCCACGGAACGGGCAGGGGACTACTACGGCCAGGCATCGTTCAGTCGCGGCGACGATGACGTCGTTCGCGTCACCATCGATCGCAGGGTCGAATAGCCGCGAATAGCCGCAGATACGCCCTGCCTGAGCCGCTGCCACGTGGCCCATGCGTTTCGCCCGCGCGGGTTTCACTCGCGCACGGTCAGTTCGGCGGACTGCGTTTCCAGCTCCGCCCAACGCTCGACCGCTCGATCCAACGCCTGCTCAAGCCTGGCTAGTCGTTCCAGCTCGGCCTCGATGTCGGTACGCTCCTGCTGATAGAACCAGGGTTCGCTGACCGTTGCCCTCAGCTGCGCAACGTCCTTTTCAAGAGTCTCTATCTGATCAGGCAGCTGATCGAGCTCGCGCTGCAACTTGTAGGACAGTTTGCGAGGTTGCTGCCTGTCGCGTGCCGGCGGCGGTGACCGGTCTTTCGACGCCGTGGCTTCGCGGTCGGGGTTCTCCAGCTCATGATGACGCCTGGCCCAGTCGCTGTAACCGCCCTCATAGCGGCGAACGACGCCATCGCCCTCGAACACGAGCACACTGGTCACCACGGCATCGAGAAAGTAGCGGTCGTGACTGACAACAAGCAGCGTCCCGTCGTATTCGACCAATCGCGATTCGAGCGCTTCCAGCGTTTCCACATCGAGATCGTTGGTGGGCTCGTCCAGGACCAGCAGGTTTGCCGCCCGGGTGAACAGCTTAGCGAGAATGACCCGGTTGCGCTCGCCGCCCGACAGCGCCGAAATGCGGGTCATTGCCCGTTTCGCGCTGAACAGGAAGTCGGTGAGATAGCCGACCACGTGCTTCCTGCCCCCATTAATGCTGATGTAGTCACGACCCTCGCCAACGATATCGGCAACGGTTTTCGTATCGTCGAGTTCGCGCCGCAGCTGATCGAAATACGCGATCTCCAGATTCGTGCCCAGCTTTACGCTGCCCTGGTCCGGTGTCAGCGCGCCGAGAAGGATCTGCAGCAGCGTGCTCTTGCCAACGCCGTTGTTGCCGATGATGCCGATGCGTTCACCGCGCATCACACGCAGCGAAAAGCCATCCAGCAGCAGCTTGCCGTCGTAGCCGTGGGAGACATTTCTCACCTCCAGAACCTTGCGACCCGTCAGTTCCGCAGACTGATTGATGTGCACCTTCGGGTCACGCGGACGGGGAATTCTCGCCGCACGCTCTTCACGCATGCTTTCCAGCGCGCGTACCCGGCCTTCGTTGCGCGTGCCACGGGCCTTGATGCCCTGGCGAATCCAGGCCTCTTCCTCGGCAAGCTTTCGATCGAACAGCTGGTTCTGTCGCGCTTCAGCGTGATCGGCTTCGGCCTTGCGACGCAGGTAGTCACGATAGGCGCCTGGCCAGCTGCGTATCGTGCCTCGATCGATGTCGACAATACGCGTGGCAATGCCTTCCACGAAGCTGCGATCATGGGTGACGAACAGTACGGCACCGGGGAAGCGGCGAATCTCGTTCTCGAGCCACTCTATGGTTGAAATGTCCAGATGGTTGGTGGGCTCATCCAGAAGCAGCAGATCCGGGTTGCCAACCATGGCTTCGGCCAGGGCCACACGGCGACGCCAGCCACCTGACAACTGATCCATGCGCATGTCCGCAGGCAGCTGCAGCTGGGTGATCATTCGATCCACCTGAGCGTTCACCGACCATCCGCCGCCAGCTTCGATCCGCCGCTCCAGTTCCTCAAGTTCCTTCAGGGTGCCGCGCTGTCTGGGCTGAGTTTCCGCGCATGTCTGATAGTGTTCGATCAGTCGAATCTGCGCGGTCATACCGCGCGCAACGATGTCGCGAACCCTGTCGGCGCTGCCTTCTGCCAGCTGCTGATTCAGGACGCTGATCCGCAGGCCACCGCGATACGTCACCGTACCCTCGTCGGGTTCCTGTACGCCGGTAATCAACTTCAGTGTTGTGGACTTGCCCGCGCCATTGCGTCCGATCAGACAGATTTTTTCGCCTTCGTCGATCGCGAACTCGGCGTGTATCAGTACACGTTGATCGCCGAACGAGATGGACAGGTCTTCGAATCGAACCAGGGCGCTCATAAACGGTGCTCAGCGTGTCTCATATAGGTGAATGCACAGGGTTTTAAGGAATAATCGGGACTATCTTCATGCGGGGATGTTTGTTGGAAATTTGAGTGAATGGGGCAATCTTGCTAGGATTCTCTGCTGGCCACACCTTGGCCGAACTCCAACGGTTCCATACAAGCAAGGAATACGCTATCTCCATTCACAAAAATAGGGAGGTGCCACCCATGAGCAGCACCGCAAATGACATTCAGGGTTACGGTGAAGATCCACTAACAGTCCGTGATACGGGCCATTATAAGGAAGAATACGCCAAGTCGTTCGTCGAGAAATGGGACGATCTGATCGACTGGGAACGCCGTGCGAAAGCGGAAGGGGAGTTCTTTATCGAGAAGCTGCGCGAGCACGGCGCGAAAAAAGTGCTCGATGTGGCAACCGGGACCGGGTACCACTCGGTACAGCTTCTGAAAGCCGGTTTCGAGGTCACGAGTGTCGACGGCAGCGCTACCATGCTTGCCAAGGCGTTCGAAAACGCACACCGACACGGGTACATTCTGCGTACCGTTCAGGCTGACTGGCGGTGGTTGAACCGCGATGTCCATGACCTGTACGACGCTGTCATCTGTCTGGGCAATTCTTTCACCCATCTGCATGACGAGAATGACCGTCGCAAGGCACTGGCCGAGTATTACGCCACCCTGCGTCATGAAGGCATGCTCATTCTGGACCAACGCAACTACGACTCATTGCTCGACAGACAGGTGCAGCCCACCCACAACTACTACTACTGCGGAGAGGACGTATCGGCTTCTCCGGAGTATGTGGACGAGACGCTGGCACGATTCCGGTACAGCTTCGCGGATGGCTCAATCTATCATCTGAACATGTTCCCGCTGCGCAAGACCTATATGCAGCGTCTGATGCAGGACGTGGGCTTTCAGACCATCACAACATTCGGTGACTTCAAGGAAACGTATCGAGAATCCGAGCCGGATTTCTTCATCCATGTTGCCGAGAAAAGATACGTACCGTCCGAAAAGCAGGTTCCACCTGAAGTGAAGGCGACTGGCCGATGAGTGCACGGTACTCCGAAGTCGTGCAGACGGCACGCGACTATTACAACAGCGACGATGCGGACAATTTCTATTTCCATGTCTGGGGCGGCGAAGATATCCATATCGGGCTTTACGAGTCCGAACGCGAAGAAATCGCCACGGCATCGGCGCGGACGGTGCACACAATGGCCCACAGGCTGGCAAACCTCGGCAAGGGCAGTCGTGTTGTTGATCTGGGCGCCGGCTACGGCGGCGCCGCGCGCTGGCTGGCGTCAGAGTTCGGCTGCCATGTCAGCTGTGTGAATCTCAGTGAGGCGCAGAACCGCCGTAATCGTGAGCTGACGGCGACGGCAGGCCTGTCGGAGCTCATCGAGGTGCACGATGCGAGCTTCGAAGAGATTCCCGCGGAGAAGCAGAGCTTCGATATTGCCTGGTCGCAGGATTCGATCCTGCATTCAGGCAGTCGCGAGCGTGTGATGGATGAGATCGAACGGGTGCTCAAGCCCGGTGGCGAGATCATCCTCACCGACCCGATGCAGGCCGACGACTGCCCACCTGGCGTGCTGGGACCGGTTCTGGAGCGGATCCATCTGGATACGCTGGGATCCTTTGCCTTTTACCGATCCCAGGCCAGGCGCCTGGGCTGGGAAGAAGTCGAAACAGTCGATATGACGCATCAGCTGGTTCGGCATTACGGTCGGGTGCGCGAAGTGCTCGAAGCCAGCCGGCAGCGACTCTCGGGCATCGTGTCGGACGCCTATATCGAACGCATGATCGCAGGCCTGGGGCACTGGATCGATGCCGGCAGGAAAGGCTATCTGGCCTGGGGCATCATGCACTTCAGAAAGCCCTGACGCGCAAACCGGGGCCTGCCGGGAGGCGCCCGATCAAGGGCGCCTCCCGTGCGATGTTGACGGACGAATCCCGTCACGGACCATTAAATTTGTCATAATATAGATTATGCGAAGTAGACGACATGCCTCGGGGTGCCCCATAACCGCTCGCGCAGCCCGTTTTGTCATGCATCACAAGCGATGTTTCAAGGCAACGTGCTGCCAGGGCCGAAACGGCCCGTGGCCGCGATCTTCGGCGTCGGTGCTTCGAATGGTCCGAAGCATACGAAACAATCGGTGGTGACTACGCGCAGGTTGAGATGCAACGGACCTGTCGGCGCCACTCCGAGTACATAAGTACCGGCCGTTCATTGCCTTAGCTTCCGATGACAGCTACGGATTTTTCACGCCCGGACGCTTCATCTGGCCGCCGCAACGACGTCACCTGGTTGATTCACTGTCGATGCACTTTACAGTCGCTATTAGGTAAAACCACTAACTCATTGAATTAATAACATAAACAAGAATGGCACGGCGATTGCTTGCTAGTCTGGTATGAAATCATCCAGACGCATTCGCTCACTGATCGGTGTCGGTGTGGCCGTAGCCGCACTGTTGGTTGGTCACGCGCCTTCGGCGATGGCCAGCGACTGGAACGTCGTTTTTAACGGTCGCGCTGTCCATCTGAACGCCAGCGAAGAATGGAACGAGGAAAACTGGGGACTTGGCTTCGAGCGTGAATTCGACGTCAGCTCTCGCTGGGTGCCGCTGGTTGTCGGAAACGGCTTCATCGACAGCTCCAGGGAAATGTCCTACATGGCCGGCGGTGGCATCAAGCGGCGGTTTTCACTTCAGAGCATCGGCTCCGACCTGTATGTGGACCTCGGCATGGTCGGTTTCGTCATGACGCGCACCGATTACAACAACAATCAGCCCTTCCCTGGCATTCTGCCGACCTTGACGGTTGGGAGTTCCAGAATGGCGCTCAATGTCACGTACATGCCGCCCGTGGCGGTCAATCGCATCAATCAGCGCGATGCCAGCCTGTCCGGCGTGGTATTCCTTCAGCTGACGATGAACCCGCGCCTCCTGCTGCCCAATCGAACGGCCTCCTGGTAGCCACCAGGCCCGTCGCGACCCCCGGGGTTCCGGTACGGTTACGCAGCAAAGCAGCCAGACCGCTTCGGCCGGCAAAGATCCCGCGCTGCGCCCCCTTCCCTGCCCGTAATACCCTTCCCTGCCGTCATGATCTCTGCGCTTATGATCCCGTTCCCTGCTCATGATAAGGTTCTCGTGGCGGTGATCGGGCGGCGATTGATCGAACCACATCGTCCCGGTGCCGTCTAACTTGATGATATCCCGGACAGGCCCCGGCGGGGATTGATACCCGGACGCACGCGGCAGGCTGCGTGCCTCCGCGTACAGGATCGGATCAGCAGGAGATTAGCCATGCGCACAACCACCGCTCGCATACCCGGATTCGGCCGCCGTGTCGGTCGGTCGCTGCTGGCGTTGACTGTTGCCGGGGGGTTGCTGTTCAGTACGTTCGTTGCCCAGGCGCAGCTGTTCGGCGCCAGTGAACGGGAAATCAATCGCCAGGCGCGACTGCAGTGGATGATGACCAAACGCGAGTTGCCGATTTCACAGGAGCAGCATCTCAACGACTTCGTCCACTGCGTCACGAATCGACTCATCGCCCACCTCCCCCCGGAATTCGATGACATTGACTGGGAAATCGTCGTCTTCGAAGACGATGCACTGAATGCGTTTGCCCTTCCGGGTGGCAGGATCGGCGTCTTCACGGGCTTGCTGCGTATCGCCAGCAACCAGGACATGCTGGCCACCGTGATTGGCCATGAAATCGCACACGTGACGGAGGATCACGTGATCCTCCGTGCCCGCCGGGCGGGTCGCAACGATGCCCTGGGCATCCTCGCCGGCGCGGCAACCGGCATGCATCCCAGCTACATTGAGATGGGCAAGGCGATGGGTATGAACCTGCCCTATGCGCGAGGCCAGGAAGTCGAGGCAGACGTCGTTGGATTGCAGTTCATGGCCAGTGCCGGCTTCGACCCGCGTGCGAGTATCGAGCTGTGGCGCGCAATGGTGGCAGATCGCGATTCCCGCCGCCGGGAATCCATGCTGCTATCCAGTCACCCCTCGGACGATCAGCGTATGGTTCAGCTCGTCCGTTCACTGACGCCGGCGCTGATTGCCTACAACGAAGCGCTGGAGTCCGTCGGTCGTCCCAACTGTCAGTTGCGGCAGTGAGCCGCCGAAGGCCCCCGGACTCATGGCGACAACGACAATCGTCGGGCTGTGTGGCAGCCTCAGGAAAGATTCATTCAATCTCGCTTTGCTGAAGGCTGCGGCAGCGTCCGCACCGGCCGGATGTCGGCTCGATATTCAGACATTGCACGGTATTCCGCTCTATGACGCGGACCTGGAGTCCAGCGCTGGCATACCCGCCGCCGTACAGCGGCTGAAGGAGCGGATTGCCGGCGCCGACGGTGTGTTGCTGGCAACCCCCGAATACAATGCGTCGATCCCGGGGGTATTCAAGAACGCCATCGACTGGCTTTCAAGACCGCCGGCCGACATCCCCAGGGTGTTCGGCCAGAAGCCGGTCGGCCTGATCGGTGCATCGGCAGGCGGCTTCGGAACGCTTCTCAGTCAGACCGCCTGGCTGGCCGTGCTGCGCGCCCTGCGCATGCAGCCGTTTTTCGGGCCGCCGATTCGCCTGGCGCGTGCGGGCAGTGCGTTCAATGCGGACGGAGAACTCAGTGACGCTGAGCGCGCTGACGAGCTGACGCAGTTCATGGAAGCGTTCTGTGGTTTCACCGCATCTCGCCGGTAACGGCAGCCAATGACGGTGATTCGTCCCTGATCCTGACAGCAACGTCGGGAAAATCGCAGAAGACACCGTCCACGCCGATGGCTCTGAAAAATACTGTCAGCAGCTGTTCCAGGCTCGGCGCGAATTCGGGCAACCCTTCACGCTTGAAGGTATAGGGGTGCAGCAGCAGACCAGCCTCACGCGCATGGTGAACCAGATCACCCGGAACGGGCCCGTTTGCCGGGTTCCCCAGCAGCTGCCGATAGGCAGGCCCCAGTCCCTGCGCATAGCCGGCCAGCTCGCCAAGTCCGCTGCGTGTCAGCAGTCGGTGGTAGCCGCCCGAGTCGTCAACCAGCTGTATCAATGACAGCGAGCAACCCAGCTCATCACGTATCCGGCGCAGCTCCATGACATCGAAACATTGTACGAAAACCGGATCACTGCGACGTCTGTAACCGGCTTCGGCCAGTGCCTCCACGAGCATGCGAGTGAGGTCCATTCCATGCGCACGATGCCACTGCGGCTGCTTGATCTCCGGATAGATGCCGACCTGCCTGCCGGTGGCAAGATTCAGACGTGCCACGAGCAGCAGTTCTTCTTCCAGCGTGGCGATCCGGTAGCTTTCGGCGGAGTGCTCCGGGGGGCTGTCCGGCGCTCGCCTGCCGGTCACTCTCAGCTGCCGGATTTCGTCGATATCGAAGTCGATCGCGTAGTAGTGGCCATCCGCCCTGCTCCGATTCGGAAAACGCAAAGCGACATCGGTAACCGGTTCCAGTTGGATATCGTGCAGGACGATCAGGGTGCCATCGCGCGTGGCAACCACGTCCTGCTCGAGGTAATCAGCCCCCTGCCCATACGCCAGAGCCTTGGCTTCAAGCGTGTGCTCGGGCAGATAGCCGCTCGCACCTCGATGTGCGATTACGACCTGGGGCGAACTGCGATCTTCAGCTTGCACGGATTTCTGTTGTAAGCGCTGGCGGCTGGCGGCCGGATTCCGATCGGCAACGGTCCGGGTTGGACGATAATTCTGGCGGTTCGAATGGCGGGTGGCCGGGGCTCTCGTCTGTCAGGGCATGTCGAACTCGATCACATCCCAGCGAGTCGTTTCTTCGTGCCGTGCCTGGCGGCGCAGGGCATCGACGATCTCCCGCTCGTTCCACTCGACCTTCTCGTCGGCACGCTTGGCAATCCGCTCGGGCAGCGGCGCAACGCCGCCGAAGGGTGCCAGCGCCACCAGCGGAAGATCGAATGCCTGCGCCACATCCATCTGGTAGTCGATCCACTCGCGGTTATCCGCGTACAGGGAGCCGAGAATGACAACCACTTCCGCCCCCTTGATCTGGGTGCGCAGCTCGTCCCTGATGGCTTCCTTGCCGCTGGCCTGAGGAGGATGGTCTGGCGCGCCGCAGTTTACGTAAAAGAAGTTTGGCGAGCTTTCCAGGTACTCGAATACGCGATGATAGTCAGGGCAGTCTGAAAACGTATGAGTCACGTAAACGCGAATCGGGTTCTTTTCCGACATGGGTCGTCATTATCTGGTGGTGATACAACTCAAAACCCTACCCCGCCGCCTGTCCTTTTGCAACGACCGGCGACGCATTCCGGTACGCTCGCCGGGGGGTGCCGGCATCCGGGAAAATGTAGTTAATTCACAAGTCTGCGTCCGGTACACTAGGCCCATGCGCTTGCTGCTGTACAACATCCGTTACGGCGTCGGCCTGGGATCCGGCGTGCACTGGCCACTGCCGGGCATGGGTTATCTGCTGGGCAATCAGGGCAACCTGGAGCGCATCACCCGCTTCATCAAGGAACAGGCGCCGGACATCGTCGGTCTGGTCGAGGTGGACACCGGATCGATACGCACGCGCCGCATCAACCAGGCCCAGGTGATCGCCGATGCACTGGGCCACTACTCCGTTTACCAGTGCAAGTACGGCGAGTCGTCACTGAACAATCACCTCCCGATCGTACGCAAGCAGGCCAACGCATTCCTCGCCGCGCCCAGTGTGCACGGTGAACGGTTCCACTATTTCGACAAGGGCATCAAACGACTGATCATCGAACTGGAGCTCGAGGATTGCGCCGTTTTTCTTGTTCATCTGTCCCTGAAGTATCGACACCGCCAGACCCAGCTCCGCCATCTGCACGATCTGGTGACGGCATCGCCCAAGCCGGTGCTGATCGCCGGCGATTTCAACACGTTCTGGGGCGAACACGAGATCTACCTGTTCATGAAAGCAGCTGGTCTGAAGAGCGCCAACACGCGCAGCCTGCCGTCCTATCCCAGCCATGCGCCACGCAAGGAACTGGATTTCGTGCTCTACGGCGAAGGCATAGATATCAGGAAATTCTCGATCCCGCGCGTGCAGCTCTCCGATCACCTGCCGCTGGTGGTGGATTTCGACGTTCGTGACGTTTCGCGGGTAGCGGCATGATGACATCAGCGGCGGCACATTCAGGACAATACGTCCACTGGAACGTTGCCCGCGATGAAGGCGGCATCTGCTGGCTGACACTGGACAAGGCCGATGCCAGCGCCAACACGCTGTCGCGCGACGTGATGCGGGAACTGGCAGGCATCCTCGATACCCTGCACGCTGAACCGCCGGCCGGCGTTGTCGTGCGTTCGGCAAAATCCGGCGGCTTCATATTCGGCGCTGACGTCAAGGAGTTTCAGCAGCTGGACAGCGCCGAGCAGGGTGCCGCCGTGGCTGCCGATGGCCAGGCCGTGCTTGCTCGCCTGGCGTCCCTGCCGTGTCCCACCGTGGCCGCGGTCAACGGATTCGTATTGGGCGGCGGCCTGGAACTCGCACTGGCCTGTCGTTATCGGGTCGCGGTTGAAGGCCATCGTCCCACCCTGGGCCTGCCGGAAGTGCAGCTGGGTATTCATCCCGGCTTTGGCGGCACTGTCAGAACCGTCGAACTGCTCGGTGCACCCCGCGCCCTGGATCTGATGCTGACCGGCCGTTCGGTATCACCGGTCGATGCGCTGGACATGGGACTCGTGGATCGTATCACTCCGCCCGAGCGCCTCGACACCGACGCAGCCGCCATGCTTCGTGAGCAACCGGCGCCGCGCCGCGCTCCGTGGCACCTGCGACTGCTGAATCTGGCGCCGGTACGCGGGCTCCTGGCGGGCAGGATCCGCGCTAAAGTTGCCCGCAGGGCACGGCCCGAACACTATCCCGCACCGTATGCGCTGATCGACCTGTGGGTGCGTCACGGCGGGGGCGGCGACGAGGCCTATCGCGAGGAAGCCCGATCGATAGGCCAGCTCCTGGTTTCGGACACCTGCCGCAACCTGGTGCGGATCTTTCTGTTGCGTGAACGACTGCGCAACCTGGCGCCGAAAGCCGCCACGGTGGAGCGCGTTCATGTGGTCGGCGCTGGCGTCATGGGTGGCGATATCGCCGCCTGGTGCGCGTTGCGCGGTCTCCAGGTCTCGCTGCAGGATCGCACGGCCGATCTGGTCCGGCCGGCTCTGGAACGCGCCCGCAAGTTGTTCGCCCGGCGGCTGCGCGGCCCCGGGGAAGCCGAGCAGGCGGCGCAGCGGCTGGTGGCGGATCCCGACGGCGAATCGGTGGCCGAGGCCGAGCTGATCGTTGAAGCCATTGTTGAAAAGCTCGATGCCAAGCGCTCGCTGTTTCAGGAGCTGGAGGCACGCATGCAGGCGGATGCGGTGCTTGCGACCAATACCTCGAGCATCGTTCTGGAAGACATCGCCACAACCCTCGATCGACCGGAGCGGTTCGTCGGGCTGCATTTCTTTAATCCGGTAGCGAAGCTGCCACTGGTGGAAGTGATACGCGGTGCGCAGACCGGCGACGAATGCATGGAGAAAGCCATGCAGTTCGTTACGCAGATCGGAAAGCTGCCCCTACCCTGCCGCAGCGCGCCGGGCTTTGTGGTCAACCGGGTCCTGATGCCTTATATGCTCGAGGCGCTGAATGCGCATCAGGAAGGTTACGCCCTGGAAACCATCGACGCGGCGGCGAGGCGGTTCGGAATGCCGGTCGGACCTGTGGAGCTGGCCGATCAGGTGGGTCTGGATGTTGCCCTGAACGTGGCGGACATCCTGGGTAAGGCCTTCGGCATCGAGGTGCCGGAGAATCTGCGTGCGAAGGTCGATGCCGGTGAACTGGGCGTGAAATCCGGCCACGGCTTTTACCACTATGATGACGGCAAGCCGCGCAAGGACAAGGATTTCGCACGCCCGGACGCCGATCTGACCGACCGGCTGATTCTGGCACTGGTCAACGAGTCCGTGGCCTGCCTGGACGAAGGGGTCATCGGGGACGCGGACCTGCTGGATGCCGGTGTCGTCTTCGGCACCGGCTTCGCTCCCCACACCGGAGGCCCGATCCGGTACGCCCGGGATCGTGGCTTCGATGAAGTCGTCACCCGACTGGAGGACCTGGCCGGCCGCTTCGGGTCACGATTTCGGCCCCGCGATGGCTGGCGACGCCTCACGTCCCAGTCGTGACCGCTTCGACATTTGCGCTGCCACGGCTATGCTAGACTGCGCGCCGATTCCGATTCCCGAAAACCACGAGCCCCACCCCCAATCTGATGAGCAAACAGGTCGATATTCATCAGCTCAGGACCCTTTCGCCGCTGGACGCGCTGAAAAAGGACAACCTGCATGCACTGGTGACCAAAACCCGTGTCAGAGAGGCTCAGGCCGGCCAATCCCTGTTCCGTGAAGGCGACTCGGAAAAACGCTCCGTCTACGTGCTTTCGGGCACCGTCGAACTGCGCCAGGAAGGCAACGTCGCCGCCCGGATCGTTGGCGGCAGCGATGACGCACGTAACCCGCTTGCACCGGTGCTGCCACGCGAATACACGGCGATCGCCGTCAACGACGTGGAGTTCATCTCCATCGACAGCGATCTGCTCGACGTCATGCTCACCTGGGACCAGACCGGTTCATACGAGGTGAGCGAACTGCGTTCCGAAACGGATTCGTCAGACGACTGGATGACGACGCTGCTGCGCACCAAGGCCTTCCACAAGATCCCCCCCGCCAACATCCAGGCGATTTTCATGCGCCTGCAGCAGGTGAATTGCAGGGCGGATGACGTCGTGATCAAGCAGGGCGACGAGGGCGACTATTTCTACGTGATAACCCGTGGACGCTGCGTGGTTACCCGGGAGACGCCCCTCAACAAGGAAGGCATCCGTCTGGCTGAACTGGAAGTGGGCGACACATTCGGCGAGGAAGCACTGATTTCCGAAGCCAAGCGCAACGCGACCGTCACGATGGAGACCGACGGGTCACTGATGCGGTTGGGGAAAGAGGATTTCCATACCCTGCTCAACGAGCCCATGCTGGAATGGGTGGACAAGGAACAGGCCGACCAGATCATAGCCAATGGCGGACACTGGCTGGATGTTCGCCTGCCCAGCGAATTCGAGGCTTACCACTACAGCGGCGCCATCAACGTGCCGCTGTATTTCATACGCCTGAAACTCAAGACACTGGACCCGTCAGTGAAGTATGTGGTCTGCTGCGACACCGGCAGTCGCAGCTCCGCCGGCGCATTCATTCTGAGTGAGCGCGGCTTCGACGCCTACGTTCTCAAGGGTGGAATGAACCGTTCCAAGCTGTAGCGGCCGGCCGCCGGCCACGGTGCTGGTTTCGGCTGGTGCTGGTCGCGGCTGTGATGACTGTCGTGTGATGACTGTCGCGGGCCTTCTGCCTTTATGCTATGCGTAGCCTTCATGGCTACGGCTACAGCACGGCTTCTTACAGCGTGTGCGTCGGCTTGTCGCCGCCCAGTGCGCCAGCCAGATAGTTCTCGATACGTTTCTGGGTATTGCCCTGGTCCTGCTCGCTGAACTGCACGCCGATCCCCGCGGTACGTTTGCCCTGCGCGCCTTTGGGTGTGATCCAGATGACTCGCCCGGCGACGGGGATTTTTTCTTCCTCGCCCATCAGATTCAGGAGCATGAATACTTCGTCACCGAGTTTGTAGCTCGAATTGGTAGGAATGAACAGGCCGCCGTTCCTGATGAACGGCATGTAGGCAAGGTACAGCGCACTCTTGTCCTTGATGGTCAGAGTCAGCAGACCGGGTTTACTCACGTTGCCTCTCTCGTCCTGTTAGCCGATGAACGCCGGCTTGCCGGTGACAGCCCCTGCAACAGCACACCCAGCGACAGCTCCAGATTCATTCCGGTGCCGAATTGGCCGAGCAGCGTTTGCGCGGCGTCGAGCTGATCGAGCAGATTGCGCAGTGTCAGCGCCGACCAGGGATTATGCAACCCGTCCGCCGAACCGTCTGTGACCTGGGTCGTACCCGGCGCCACGCGGCTGCGGATCGCGGCGTGCAGACGCCGAATCAGCCACCGTAGTGCGCGTTCTCCATCAGCATTCAGCCATCGCCCGGCCACCGTCAACGGGTCCGATTTCATATTAGAAATATCTTTAATATCTGTCTCTAGTGTATTGATAAACTGTGATATTTCTTCGTCATACCATTCGCTCGCCAATAATGGGCTGCCACCCGCCAACGCCAGCACCCGTTCCGGCGTGGAACCACCCAGCCAGCGTACGGCGACATCCTGTGCCGGGCGCGCAATGAGCAACTGCTGACAGCGGCTGCGGATCGTGGCCGGCAGACGTCCTGGCTGATGGCTGATCAGCACGATCCACGTCTGTCCCGTGGGTTCCTCCAGCGTCTTCAGCAGCGCGTTGGCAGCCGCGGTGGTCATGGCTTCGGCCGGCTCCAGAATCATGACCTTCGCGCCGCCGCGCAGGCTCTTGAGTGACAGCGCGGCGCTTGCATCGCGGATCTGGTCAACGCTGATGGTGCGCTTGTCATCCAGGGGAAAGGTCAGTCGCAGATCCGGATGCGTATCGGCCGGTGCCTTGCGCAGCTGGTCGAACACGCCCGCCTGTTCACAGGAGAGCGCCTGTGGCGCGCAGGCCTGTTGCTCGCCGCTCAGCAGTTGGTGTGCCAGGACCATGGCGAGATTCAGCTTCCCGGTACCGGGTGGTCCCGCGATCAACCATGCATGGCCCAGTCCCCGTGTCTCATGGGCTCTGAGTAGCGACTCCAGTGAGTCTCGCAGCCACGGACACAGGTGCGTGGTTGCCGTGCGGTACGCTGATGCGGGCGCCTCTGAAGGCTCACTCATGGATTCACCGCCTCCGGTGACGCCAGCAGCTCGTCAAGACAGGCGACGATGTCGCGCTGCACCTGTTCCAGGGAGGGCGTGGCGTCGATGATGCGAATGCGCTGCGGATGGCGTGCCGCCAGTCGCAGGTAGCCATCGCGTACGCGATCGAGGAACTCGATCCCCTCCTTCTCGAAGCGGTCGAGCACCCGATCACCGATCCGGGCAAGCCCCGTTGCGGCCGGCGCATCCAGCAACAGCGTGAGATCCGGCTCCAGGCCACGCTGCACCGACGTCACAAGACAGGCCAGCAGCGTCTCGTTCACACCCCTGCCGGCGCCCTGATAGGCGTGGGTTGCATCGGTGAATCGGTCGCAGACCACCCAGACGCCGCGCGCCACCGCCGGGCGGATCACGGCATCCAGATGCTGGGCGCGCGCGGCAAACATCAGCAAGGTTTCGGCATCGGCACTCAGTGGTTCCGTGTGCTCGCCGAGCAGCAGTTCACGGAGCTTCTCACCCAGCAGCGTGCCGCCGGGTTCGCGCGTAACCCGTACGGACAGCCCGTTCTGCCGCAGGTAATCGGCGACGAATGCCAGCTGGGTGGATTTGCCCACGCCTTCCACACCTTCCAGTGTAATGAACCTGCCTGCGTTCATTGGGCCATGCTGCGTCGGCGTTCCAGATAGCGCTGCACGGCACGATTGTGTTCGTCCAGCGTTGCCGAAAAATAGTGGCTGCCATCGGGCAGTCCCGTGGCAACGAAATACAGCGCCTCCCCATCCTCGGGATTCAAGGCGGCTTCGATGGCGGCACGTCCCGCCAACGCGATCGGCGTGGGCGGCAAGCCGAATCGTGTGTAGGTATTGTATGGCGTATCGCGGGCAAGATCGGCACTTCGCAGCCGGTCCTGAAAGTCATCGCCCAGTCCATAGATGACGGTGGGGTCGGTCTGAAGGCGCATCCGCAGCTGCAGGCGGCGGTGAAACACGCCGGAGATCTGACGACGTTCCGACGCCAGTCCGGTTTCCTTCTCGATGATGGAAGCCAGCGTCAATGCTTCGTAGGGATGGTTGAGCGCGGCGGCGTCCTCGCTGCGATTCTCCCATGCATGCTGCAGAACCCTCTCCAGCGCCGCATGTGCCTGGCGCAGCAGATCCACATCAGTGGTACCCCGGGCGAACCGGTAGGTGTCCGGGAAGAACTGCCCCTCGGGATGCACATCCGGTTTGCCGAGCGCGGTCATGATTTCTTCGGGCGACAATACGCTGGCTGAGATCGCCGGATGTGCTCTGAGTGCCATCAGCATGTCGCTGAACCGCCACCCTTCGACCACGGTGATGGTGTGCAGGAATACTTCGCCCTGAACAAGCCTGTCGAGCAATGTCACCGGTGTCAGGCCGGGCTGGAGGTGATACTCCCCAGCCCGGATGCGGACTGCGTCGCCACTCAGCCGCCCGTAGAGCCGCAGAACCCGAGGATGTTTCAGCAGCCCGCGTTCAGCCAGGTCGTCGGCCACGCGTGACCATGACGTGCCGGGCGCCACCTCCAGCCATTCGCCCTGTGCAGACAGCGCCAGTGGCGTGTGCAGATCGCGCCACAGTGCCCAGGCCGTGATGGATGCCGCGGCCAGCGCAGCCAGTGCAATGACCGCAACCGTCCAGGCAAGCCGGCGCATGGCCGTCATGGCACCGGTATCCGCGGCGAACGGTGCGGGGCTGTCGCGGGGTGGTCGGGCATGTCAGTCAATCCGTTTGCCCTCGGGTTCCATGCAGCCCAGCTCACGCATCAATGTGCGCGCCAGGTCGCCGATCCGGATGGTCTGTGTGTCGAGCTGCCGAACAGGCCAGATGCCGAACACGGCGTTGGTCAGAAAAATTTCGTCGGCACGCTGAAGGTCCACGGGATGAAGTTCGGCCGTTGTGGTGCGGATGCCAAGTCGCGCTGCCCGTTCCAGCACGGCACGACGCATCACGCCACATACACCGCTGTGCGAAAGATCGGGTGTCAGCAATCCGCCATCGCGTACCATGAACAGGTTGCAGGCAACACCGCTCACCACCAGTCCCTGTTCGTCAAGCAACAGGCCCTCCTCCGCATCCTTCTCCGACAGCGCTTGCCAGGCCAGCACCTGTTCAAGGCGGCACAGGTGCTTCATGCCCGCCAACGCGGGGTTTCGCCCCAGTCGGACATCCAGGGTCGCGACCCGCACGCCCTGAGTGTAGTGCGACAGTGGATGGTCGGGCCAGTCGCTGATACCGATGATTGTTGTCGGAATCTGGGGTTGCGGAATCCGGTAACCGCGCAGTCCGGTGCCCCGGGTGACGATGAGCTTGATGACGTATCGCCCCTGCGGCGGGCAGAGCGACAGGACTTCGCGTTCGATGGCGGTCACGTCCAGCGGAATCTGAAGTCTCCGGCAGCCTTTGGCAAGCCGCTGCATATGCAGCTCCAGCCGCTGGACCTGGCCGTTGCAGGCCGCCATGGTCTCGAACAGACCATCGCCGTAAGCCAGCCCTCGATCGCTGGGGTCGAGTCCCGTCGCTTCACCATTGACCAGCCAGACGGGCGTGCGCAGCGTCATCGCGGAGGACCGTGAACCACGCTTGCGGGGGGTCGCGCCGGTTTCACTCCGCGCGTTTGAAAATCACTGTGCCGTTGGTTCCGCCGAAGCCGAACGAGTTCGACAGCCCCACTTCCAGCTTTGCTTCGCGTGCGGTGTTCGGTGTGTAATCGAGGTCGCACTGTGGATCCTGATTTTCCAGGTTGACCGTCGGCGGGATCACCTGATCGCGCAGGGCGAGAATGGTGAAGATGGCTTCCGCCACGCCGGCGGCACCGATCATGTGCCCGGTGGTGGACTTGGTGGAGCTGACCGCGATCTGCCTGGACGCGCTGCCGAAGGCGTTCTTGATCGCCACGGTTTCGGCCAGATCACCCAGTGGCGTCGAGGTGCCATGGGCGTTCAGGTAGTCGACATCTTCGGGCGCGATACCGGCATCGGCCAGTGCGTTGCGCATGCACAGTTCCGCACCCTGCCCCCGCTCCGGTGGCGCCGTGATGTGGTAAGCATCCGAACTCATGCCGAAGCCGATCAGCTCCGCGTAAATCGTGGCACCGCGTGCCTTCGCGTGTTCGTACTCCTCAAGAATGACGGAACCGGCGCCGTCGCTGAGCACAAACCCGTCACGGTCGCGATCCCACGGGCGGCTGGCGCGTGCGGGATCGTCGTTGCGTGTGGACAGCGCGCGGGCGGCACAGAAGCCGGCCATGCCGAGCGGTGTGGCGGCATGCTCGGCGCCACCGGCGACCATGACATCGGCGTCGCCGTACTGAATCAGGCGCGCGGCGAGGCCAATGCAATGCGTGGAAGTGGTACAGGCGGTGACCACCGCAAGATTGGGGCCGGTCATGCCGTACATGATCGAAACATGTCCGGAAATCATGTTGCTGATCGTGCCGGGCACGAAGAACGGCGTAATGCGCCTGGGGCCGGCGGTCATCAGCTTTTCGTGATTGGTTTCGATGGTCTGGATGCCGCCGATGCCGGTGCCCATCGCCACACCGTAACGGTGTGCCGTACCTTCGCTGACCTCGATGCCCGAGTCGGCGATCGCCTGTCGGGCGGACGCGATGCCATAGTGCATGAACAGATCGACCTTGCGAGCCTCTTTCTGTTCCATGTACTCCGTGACATCGAAGTCGCGGATCAACCCGGCGATGCGCGTGGTCAGCGCACTGGAGTCGAAATTGTCCAGTGCACCGATGCCGCTCACGCCTTCGCGAACGTTGCGCCACGCCAGATCCACGGTGTTACCCACCGGAGAGATCAGCCCCAAACCGGTTACGACGACCCGTCGTCTCGACACGGTTTATACCTCAACATGATGGACTTTCGGGAAATCCGGCGTAAGCGCGCCGGACTCCTGGTCGAGATGACTCAGGATTCGCTCTGCTTGGCCAGAATGTAGTCGATGGCCTGCTGGACGGTCGTGATCTTTTCAGCGTCTTCGTCCGGGATCTCCGTCTCGAACTCTTCTTCCAGCGCCATGACCAGCTCAACGGTGTCCAAAGAGTCTGCACCCAGGTCGTCGACGAACGAGGCATCGTTCTTGATTTCGTCGGCTTTGAGGCCGAGCTGCTCAGCAATGATCCCTCTGACTTGCTCTTCGACACTGCTCATTTGTGTGATACCCCTTATGAATTGACAGGCCGGACCAATCGGCCCGGCCGGCGTGGCGCGTATTGTATTGGAATCAATCGGGTCATTCTACAAGAATGCCCGCGATAGCCGACCGTCGCGCCCCCGCCCGGTCCGGCCATCGCCGACCACCCGTCTGATCCGGTCATGGCATATACATTCCGCCGTTGACATTCAGGGTCTCGCCGGTGATGTAGGTGGCGAAATCCGAGGCCAGAAACAGCGTTGCGGCGGCGATATCCTGCACCGTGCCCAGACGCCCCGTCGGAATCTGCGCACGCAGCGCATCGACCTGATTCTGGTCGAGCGCCCGCGTCATGTCCGTTTCGATGAAACCCGGTGCGATGGCATTCACGGTGATGCCACGCGAAGCCACCTCACGGGCCAGCGACTTGGTGAAACCGAGAATACCCGCCTTGGAGGCGGCGTAGTTCGTCTGGCCCGGGTTGCCGGTGAGTCCGACAACGGACGCGATGTTCACGATACGGCCGTGTCGAGCCTTCATCATGCTGCGCAGGCATGCTCTGGACAGTCGGAAGATCGAGGTGAGATTCGTCGCCAGAACAGTGTCCCACTCCTCGTCGCGCATGCGCATCAGGAGGTTGTCGCGTGTCACGCCGGCATTGTTAACCAGAATCTGCGGATGTCCCTCATTGGCGGCCAGATCGTCCATCAGCGCCTGCACGGACGCCGGATCGGACACATCGAGCACCGTGCCCCGCCCTTTGCCGCCGGCCTGCTGCAGACGTGCCGTGATGGCCGCGGCCCCTTCAGCCGTCGTGGACGTGCCCACCACCCGCGCGCCCTGCGCGGCCAATGCATCGGCAATCGCCCCGCCGATGCCGCGTGTAGCGCCTGTCACGAGCGCGGAGCGGTCCGCTATGCCGGACCATGCAGTAATCGAGGTGGAATTCATGTCTAACCGGGCAGGATAATGGAGGCCGCATTATAGCGGCGTCCGGTCGGGCCACGCCAACGGCGGGGGCGCCGGAGAATCGCCCCGAACGGCAGCGTTACGACGTTGCGCTACCGGGAAATATGTTATCTTGAGTCGGTTCTGTCCGGAGCGATCGCCGGCGAGCCGGCAACGAGGAGGCAACGACAATGTCGCGTAAATTCTTTTCCCGATCCAGGCAGCCGCGAGGGGGGGGCCAGCGCGGTTTCACGCTGATCGAGATCATGGTGGTGGTGGTGATCATCGGTCTGCTGGCAGCGATTGTAGTGCCCAATCTGGCCGGCTATACGGACACGGCGGCGATCAATCGTGCCAAGTCGGATATCAGCCGCCTGGAAAGCCAGCTGGCATTGTTCCGTATGGACAACTACCGCTACCCCACTACCGAGGAAGGATTGCAGCTGCTGGTCACCGGCAACCGTGACGGTGGCCGCCAGTACCTGCAACGCCTCCCTGTTGATCCATGGAACAACCCCTATCAGTACGTCTATCCGGGCCGTCATGGCGAGTATGACCTGTACTCGTTCGGCGCCGACGGGCGCGACGGCGGTGAAGGCATCAATGCGGTCATCGGCAACTGGGACCTGGACTAGACAGCTGCCCGCGCGTACCCGCGGATTCACGCTGCTCGAGCTGCTGATCGTCGTCACGATCATCGGGCTCCTCGCCGGTGTTGCCGTCCTGTCGGTGGGCGTTCTTGGCGCCGATCGTGACATGGAGCGTGAACTGCAGCGGCTGAGCAGTCTCACCGAACTGGTTCGCGAGGAAAGTCTGATGCAGGGCCGCGACTACGGCCTGATGTTGTCGCGTTCCGGATACCGCTTCTATCTGTTCGACTACAGTCAGCAGGCTTGGCTGCAGCCGCCTGACGATCGGCTGTTGCGGCCGCGGGCACTGCCGGAAGGGATGGAACTGTCGCTGGACATGGAAGGCCAGGAGGTCGTGCTGCGCCAGGACGCCGAGATCCAGTTCATGGAAACGCCCCAGCCGCAGATTGTGCTGATGTCCAGCGGCGAGGTCACGCCGTTCCGGATCACGCTGGAGCGACCGTTCACGCCCGGCCACATGACGCTGGACGTTGCGATGGACGGCACGACGGAAACCGCCGAACATGACTTCGACAGACGCTGAAATTTCCCGCTGCCGCGGCTTCACGCTGCTCGAAGTGATGATCGCCCTGGTCATCGTGTCATTGGGCATGATGGCCGTGCACACGCAGGTCAATCGCTACGTCACCGGCGCCATCTACATGGAGGAAAAGAACCTCGCCAGCTGGATCGCAACCAACAGGATTACCGAGCTTCGTGTACGTGGCGACTGGCCTGATATCGGTGTCAACGACGATGAAGTCGAGTTCTCTTCGCGTCAATGGCTGATCCGCACCGAAGTCACCGAAACGCCGGTCGAGAACATCCGCCGCATCGATGTCGATATCTACCTTGCCGACAACCCCGATCGGTTGGTGCACCGCGTTTCCGGCATGGTAGCGCCCCCTGCCCCGCCGAATTTCCCACCCGTTCAATGGATGGCGCCTGTCAGTGCGCCGGGCGAAGGCTGATGCAACAGCGCGGCTTCACGCTGATTGAACTGCTGGTCGCGGTTGCCATCCTTGCCGTCATCGGTGTGATAGCGATGGTCGGTCTGATACAGGTCATCGACCAGCAAAGTGCCGCGCGGGAACGCACCGATCGCTGGCGCGAAGTGCAGTTCGCTATGCGCGTCGTGATGCAGGATCTGGCGCAGATCCATCCGCGCCCGACGCGCGATGAATCCGGCCAGACGCGCCAGCCCGCCGTGCTCGCAAGCCCCAACGCCCAGTTCGCGCTGGAGTTCAGCCGTGGCGGCTGGACCAACCCGGCCGGCTTCAGTCGCGGATCGGTGCTGCGGGTGGCCTATCACTGGGAAGTCGACACCCTGGTGCGGTTCTACTGGCCGGTCACGGATCGCACGATGTCCACCCCGCCGGTGCGACAGGATCTGTTGCAGGGGGTGGAGGACGTTCAGATCCAGTTTCTGGATGGTAGCGGGCAATGGCACCGCGAGTGGCCACCCCTCGATGCCGGCGAACCCCAGCGTCTCATCATGAGACCCGTTGCCATTGAAGTGCTGCTGGAGGTTGATGGTCTGGGACGAATCTGGCGGCTGGTGGAGACCGGCGTATGAGTACTTCGCTGCTGAGTCCTTCGCTGCCGCAGGCCGTTCCTGCGAAGCGCCATCACCACACTGCCCGACCGTGGTCATGCCCACCCTCCCTACCAGAACGGCAGCGCGGCGTCGCCATCATTACCGCGATTCTGGTGGTGGCCCTCGGTACCATGCTGGCCGCGGCGCTGATGTGGCAGGGCACGCTCGACCAGCGCCGTACCGCGACCGCGCTGGGTGCCGATCAGGGCCTGATGTATGCCCTGGCCGCCGAAGCCTGGGCGGCGGATATCCTGCGCCAGGACCAGGTTGAATCGCCGGACAGCGACCATCTGAGCGAGGAATGGGCCTTCGAACTGCCGCCCATTCCGGTGGACGGTGGCACGATCGTCGGCTGGCTGGAAGACCTGCAGGGTCGATTCAATCTGAACAACCTGATCCTGCCCACCGGCAGGGAGAATCCGCCGGCGATCGCCCAGTTCGAACGTCTGCTCATGACGCTGGAAATCGATCCGGCGCTGGCCAGTGCAGTCGTCGACTGGATCGACTACAACAGCGATCAGCGCTTCCCTGGCGGCGCCGAGGACAGCTTCTACGCGAATGAGGAGCCACCGTATCGCACCGCCAATTCTGCGCTCACCACACCCACCGAGTTGATGGCGGTGACCGGATTCGATCTGGAGGCGTATCAGCGTCTGGCGCCCTACGTCACCGCCCTGCCCATCGGCACACAGATCAATGTCAATACTGCGTCAGACGTGGTCCTCGCATCGCTGTCCGATGATATAGACTTGCGCCTAGCCCAGTCTCTGGTCGAGGAGCGCGGAGACTACGCTTTTGGCGATATCGACGCGGTATTCGGGGGACTTGTGGAGGAGGATGTTCTGCAGCGTATCGATGGTGTCAGCAGTCACTTTCTGCTCAACGCCACGGTGACTCTGGACACATCGCAGGTGACGCTGCGGTCGGTTCTGCAACGGGATGACAGCGGGTTGACGCGACCACTGTTCCGCAGCCTGGGAACGGATTAGTACATTGACGGAATCACTCTATATAAGACTCGCCAGCGACGCCGGTGCATGCAGCTGGGCCGTGCTCGACGAGGAACACAGACTGGTGGCCAGCGCGGCGCACGACTCGCTGGACAGCCTCGCCGGCAGCGCCACCGGACGTCGGGTCGTGGTCCTCGTGCCCGGTATCGATGTCGTCGCAGCCCGCCCCGAACTGCCGGCGGCGCAGCCATCACGGCTTCGGCAGATGGTGCCCTATGCGCTGGAAGACGCCCTTGCGCAAGACGTGGACCGCCTGTTCTTTGCCGTCGGACGACGCGACAGCGATGGCGCCGTCAACGTCTGTGTCGTTACCCGTGAACGCATGGATGCATGGGTTGCAAGGCTCAGCGCGCACGGCCTGACGGCCGATGCGATGGTCGCCGACATGGAAGGCGTGCCGGAAACCCCCGGCGCCCTGACGCTGGTGGCGGAAGATCGGTGCATAGCCGGCCGGCGTCCGGGGCAGCCGCCTTTCGTACTCGAAGACATTACCGTAGCCGACCTGCTGCAGCTCGTCGACACAGGCGACGAGCCACCGGAATTCAAGCGAGTGCTGGTCTACGCCGATCAGACCGTTGCCGCGCGCGTTTCGGATGAACTGGCGCAGGTGCGCGAACTGGGCTACGACGCCGAGCTCAACCTGTTGGCCGACGGCGTCACCGTGATGCTGGCCCGCAGCCTGGCCACGCAACCCGGCACCAATCTGCTCCAGGGCGCCTATGCGCGCAAATCCGACTGGACGGGACTGCTCAAGCCGTGGCGAACCGCGGCGTCACTTCTGGCCGCGGCGCTGCTGCTGGCATTCGCCGCTCAGGCGACGCAGTACATCAGCCTGGCACGCGAAGACGGTGCACTGAACGCACAACTGCAGCAGGCCTGTCAGCGACAGTTTGGCGCCACCAGTCTGCGTGCCTGCGAAGCCGAGTCCCGCCGCGTGCTGGAAGCGATGGGTGAATCGCCGGCCGGCCTCGGTGGCGAATCCTACCTGTCCATGATCGCGGCTGTGGCCGCCGCGCATCCTCCCGGCAGCGAGGCCACCGGCATGAGCTTCCGTAACGGGATTCTCGATCTGCAGCTGTCCGTTCCCTCGGTTCCGGCACTGGATGAATTCGCCAGGCGCATTGAACAGGGACGACCGCTGCAGGTACGCATCCAGTCGACAAGTCCGGGAGACAGAGGCGTGGACGGGCGAATGCAGATTGTGGCGACGGGGCAATAGATATGCAGGATTGGTGGGAAGGTCTGCAACCGCGCGAACGCCGGATACTGATCTGCGGAGCGGTGTTGACGGTAATCATTCTGGTGTGGAGTTTCGTGTGGTCGCCGCTGACCCGTGCTACGGCCGATATGCGCGTTGCGGTGGCCCAGAAGCAGCGGCTGGTGATCGACCTGCAGCGCACCGCGACGCTGTCCGACTCAGGTCAGCCCACCCGCCCGCAGGGCAACCAGCCCGCAACGTCATTACTGGTACTGGTGGAACGGACGCATCAGACGCACGGGTTGAAAGATACGTTCACTCTCACCCGTCCCGACGGTCCGGATGCAATCAGCATCCGCTTCCAGAACGCGCCATTCAACGCCATGATGAGCTGGCTGCTCATGCTCGAGAACGAACACCACCTCAGAGTCGAGAACTCTCAGGTCACCAGAGCCCAGCAGCCCGGGTTAGTAAACGGCAGCCTCGTCCTGCGGCGGTAATGAATATGCCGGGCCGGATCGGTTGGATCGCTCTTGGGGTCGGCGCGTACCTGGCCTTCCTGCTCACCGCTTTTCCCGCTGCCACGGCCTACCGCTGGTTCGCGCCGCCGGAACTGCGGCTGTCCGGCATCAACGGCACGGTGTGGTCCGGGCGCGCCGCGCTGGGATCGGTGGACGACTTTCCAATGCGTGATCTGCGCTGGCAGTTGCACCCGGCCTCACTGTTCACGGGCAGAGCCGCGGTGACCTTTGAAACCCGCCTTGCAGAAGGGTTCGTCAGCGGTCATGTCAGCGCCGGCGTCAGCCGTGTCCAGATAACCGATCTGCGGGCGGCAACCACGCTGGAGGCTTTGACCCCGGCCCTGCCGCTGGAAGGGCTGGAGGGCCGCGTCAGCCTTTCGCTGGACAGTCTTCTGCTTGTGGACGGCTGGCCGGTGAACATCGACGGCGAAGCCGGCCTGAACGATCTGCAGGGCATGTGGTTCATGACCGGGCAAAGTGACGAAATGGTACCTCTGGGCAGTTTCGCCCTGCGACTTGTGAACACCGACAACCAGGGTATTCTCGCGGCGATTCGCGACGCCGGCGGCCCTCTGGAGGTTGAAGGCGAACTGGAACTGCGCTCCGACCGCAGCTACCGCCTGGAAGGCCTGGTACGGGCCCGGGAAAGCGCCAGCCCAGAACTGATCCAGGGCCTGCAGTTCATGACCGCGGATCCCGACGTGTCCGGCCGCCGGGCGTTCAGTTTCACCGGATCACTGTAGCGCAGCTCTTCACCTCCCTGCGCATGTGCATGCGCAGGCGCAGGCGACACCGACCACTGCTCTCCAGGCGGGTTCTGTAACGCGTCTGTCATATTGGCTTCATAAGCTTGCAACCGCTGTCGCCGAGACTTGTGTGCGAGACGGCGTTCATCGGGCCCTCCCGTTGCGGAAAATCCACAGCTGCGCTGCTTCAAACGCATGCAAGACACCATCCGGTGTCACCCGCCTCGAGCCCGCATTCCAGTTACGGTGAAGTATGGACAAGAGCAGTATTACCGATCACATCTCATCGCAGTTCAACGAGGAACTGGCCAGGCTGTTTGACGAGGTCTACGCCATGGGCAGACTCGTGCACGAGCAGATTCGCGATGCCTCCAAGGCGTTGCGGCGTGGCGATGTTGAGTTGGGCCGCAGGGTTGTGGCCGGCGACTATCGTATCAATGCCATGGAGGTGCACATCGATGAGGAGTGCACACGCGTCATCGCCAGGCGGCAGCCGGCGGCAAAGGACCTCCGCTTCATCATGGCGATGATCAAGACCGTAACCGACCTGGAGCGCATGGGCGATGAAGCTGAACGAATCGCACAGATGGCGGTTCGGTTGGGACCGTCCGGTGAACCGCCACGCCGGTTTCCGGAACTGCGCCAGCTCAGCCGCCATGTGCAGGAAATGGTCAACGATACGCTGGAGGTGCTGAGAGCCCTGGACACCGAAGCCGCCGCCCGGGTCGTCCGCGAGGATCTCAGCGTGGACGAAGAGTACGAAGGGGTGCTGCGCCGGCTGATGACGCACATGATGGAAGACCCGCGGTCGATACCAAGGGTGCTCAATGTGCTGTGGGCGGCCCGCTCCTTGGAGCGGATCGGTGATCGATCACGCAACATCTGCGAGTACGTCATCTACCTCGTCAAGGGTAAAGACGTCAGGCATACCAGCCTGGAAGACCTGGAGCGAGAGGCGCGCGACTCCGCCTGAGACGCGGAATCCACCTGCAGTTCAGAGCTGTCACTCGACTCAAATCGATTCCAGCTTCGGCGGCGCCGATGCGAACTGATCCAGAACCTGCTCCATGCGTCGGAACACTTCGCTCAGGCAGACTTCATCAGGCAGTATCGTTATGCGAAAGTGCGAGCGATAAGGCGTGTTGAAGCTCGAACCGGGCGCCACGAGCACGTGGTGGTGCTCAAGCAGTTCCATCGCGAAAGCCTCATCGTCGAAGCCTGGAAGCCGCTGGGTATCGACCCCGATGAATGCATACATGGAGCCGCGCGGGGGCACCACGCTCAGGTACTGGCTGGCGGAAACCGCATCGATCACCGCGGCGCGGGACTGGTAGAGACGCCCGCCGGGTATGCACAGATTGCGTACGCTCTGGTAGCCGCCCAGCGCAGTCTGTACCGCCCACTGGCCCGGCACATTGCTGCAAAGGCGCAGCGCAGCCAGCAGATCGAGTCCCTTCAGATATTCCTCGGCGCGATCGACGGCGCCGCTGAACGAAACCCAGCCAACGCGATACCCGCATGCGCGATAGACCTTCGACAACCCGCTGAACGTGGCGCACAGGGTCTGGTTGCACAAGGTGGCCATGGGCACGAACTCGGCGTCGTCATAAGTCATCTGATCATAGATTTCGTCGCTGAGTACGACGATTCCATGCCTTCCTGCAAGGTCGGCAATGGCGGCCAGCACCTCACGACTGTAGACGGCGCCGGTCGGATTGTTCGGATTGATGACGACAATCGCCCGCGTACGCGGTGAGATCAGTGACTCGATGCGTTCGATGTCCGGCGCGAATGCCTCGCTCTCGACGCAGGGATAGTAGACGGCGCGGCCACCATTGAGGGTGGTGGCAGCAGTCCACAGCGGATAGTCCGGACTGGGGATCAGCACCTCGTCACCGTCGTTGAGCAGGGCACGAAGCGTGAGGTCGATCAGTTCGCTCACGCCATTGCCGATGAAGACGTTGTCGGCGGTGACATCCATGACGCCACGCGCCTGCTGTTGCATGACAACGGCTTCACGCGCCGGGAAAATACCCTTCTGGTTGCAGTAACCTTCGCTGGCACCCAGGTTCTCGATCATGGCCAGACGCATGGTTTCCGGCGTACGAAAGCCGAACACACCGGGGTTGCCGATGTTGAGGGAGATGATTTCGTAGCCCTGACGCTCCAGTTCCTGGGCACGCCGGGCAAGGCGGCCGCGAATTTCGTAGCGGACATCCTTCAACTGGCGACTGGGCTCGAATAGCGGCGAGATCAACACGTGAGAGTCCTGCGCAAAGCCGCTATTCTGCCCAGTTCAGGCGACGCAGGGAAGGACCTGTCAGCTGACGCGGCCAAGCCGTCTGCCGAACGCCCGCGGAACAGGCCGGCAATCAGCCCAGCTGGTTCAGTATCGTTTCGGCGGAACTGACGCCGAACTCACCCGCCGGCTCCACGTTCACCTGCTTCACAATGCCATCTTCAACGAGCAGGGAAAAACGCTGACTGCGCTTGCCCATGCCGAATCCCGTGGCATCCAGTTCCAGACCGAGCTTGCTGGCATATTCACCATTGCCGTCGGCGAGCATCAGCACATTGTCGCCCGCATTGCTCGCCTTGCCCCAGGCCGACATCACGAACACGTCGTTGACGGCCATACAGGCGATCGTATCGACACCTTTCGCCTTGATTGCTCCGGCCTGTTCAACGTAGCCGGGGAGGTGCTTCATCGAGCATGTCGGCGTGAACGCGCCGGGCACCGCGAACAGCACCACCGTTTTGCCGCGAAACAGCTCATCCGTGGAAATCTGCTCCGGGCCATCCGCTCCCATACGGCCTAACTTGCCAGCCGGCATACGGTCGCCTGATTTTATCGTCATGTGTTTTCGTCTCTTTCCTGGCCAGCGAGCGGCCAGACATACAGCGTAAAGCAGACTCAGGAAGCGACGCGCGCACCCGGCCCGCATTCAAATTCAAAATCCGTGTTCAGAGTCCATCCCTGGCGACAGGCCCTACTCAAATCCGCAGAACAGCTACCGCAGTGCAGCCAGCGCATCCTCGATCGCCTGCAGCCGATCCCGTTCCGCGCGTACGTACCGTAACATCGACTGTGCGTAAGCGCGACTGCGTTCATCGCGCTGCGCGGCCACCAGCGCACGCTCGGCCGCATCAAACTGCTGCATTTCCGCAAGACACATACCCAGCATCGACTGAGCCTGATCTTCACGCCGCAGATCACCCTTGCGTATACCTTCGCGCGCGTTATCGGCACATTCCTGCCAGCGGGCAAGACTCTGATACGAACGTGCGAGTTCGACATCCAGGTTGCCGTCGGTTGACAGGTCGGCCGCCTGCCGCAGCGCCGGCAGCGCCGCCTCGTGATCCTGAGCCCCCTGCCAGGCCTGGGCAAGGAGGCGCCAGTTCTGCAGCGTGGACTCGACCACCTCTTCCTCGAGGCCTTTCTCCAGCACTCTCGCCGCCTTGAACGGCGTACCCGCCTGCATATGCATGTTCGCAAGCGTCACGATGTCGGTGCTGCGGGTGAGCCAGCCAGCATCGTAGGCCGTTTGGAACATCGCCAGCTGCCGCACCTCATCGCCTTCCTGACCGTAGAAACCGGCCAGCGCGACAACGTACTCCCGCTTCGGCCAGAGCTCCACCATCACCTGAAGCGTATTGATCAGACTCGGGAAGTCTTCCAGCTCAAAATAGAAAATCTGCAGCAGCTGGTACCAGCGCTCGCGAGGGTCGTCTCCCCGTTCGCGGGCGATGTCGATCGCACGGTACACCTCGGGGATGCCCTCACGAAAACGCCGCAACTGGTAAAGAATCGTGGCCCTGAACGCAAAGGAATCGGCTGGCGGATTCTCGACATACAGAATCCAGCGATCGAACATGGCCAGCGAGTCCTCGAATCGCTCCTCCTGATAATAAATCTGCATCAGCGCGTTGATCGCACCGACTTCCAGACCGAGCGGTATATCCTCATGCCGAAGCACGTTCTCGTATGCCCTGACGGCTTCAGGGTAGTTTTCTTCGTGGGCATACAGAAAAGCAAAGAAATTCCACATTGTGGCTTCTTCGAAGCTGTTCAGGTCGCGCATGTCGCGCACGCGCTGCAGCAGGCGGCGGGCACAGGCCAGGTCCTCGTTCTCGATACACTCCTGTGCTTCAGTCAGCGGTATCACAACCATTTCGCGCATCGCCGGAACCTGGCGGGTCTGCTGTTCCTCGCCACCGGCGCCGCGCGTGCCGCTCTGACGCTGCTGCTGTGCCCAGCTGTCGGCAGGCACAACGAACGCGGTCACGGCAAAAGTGGCCGCGGCGGCCACTATCATCGTCGCGAGCCTCGTCGCAAGCCGACTGGTCATCGCAAGCCGATGGGAAACTCGGTTGGGTATTTTCCGGTTGGATATTTTCATGGGCGTGTCCTCGCTGCTCAATCGTCCAGCTCGAACGTAAACAGGTTGCGGACCCCGGGCACTTCAATCGCCTCGCCATCCACTGTGCGCGGTCTGTAGCGGAAGCGCGCCGCCGCATCCAGCGCCGCGCGCTCGAATATCCTGTTGCTGGAATCCACCACGACAATATCGCGGGTGTTGCCGGTGCGGGTGACGGTAAACTCGACCAGCACCCACCCTTCAAGGCCCGTCTGCGCTGCACGGGCCGGATACTGCGGCACCACCCGGACGATGGGCAGGTACTCGCCATCGGCGGCCAGGCCCAGTCCTCCGAGGTTCAGCTCGTTGCCCAGCGTGGGGCCGCTGACGGACACCGCCAGCGCCGTGTTGAAGTCGTCCAGCGTATCCGGATTCGGCATTTCCGGCGGGCGTTCGGGTTCCGGGGGCTTTTCAGGGCGATCCCGACGGGTATCGACTTCCGTCTCGCGTTCCACGCGCACGAAGTCGACGATACGGAAGGCCGAGGGATCGTTCAGTCCGCTGCCACTGGACGCGATCAGGAACTGCATGACGAACAGCAATCCCAGGGTGATTGCGGCGCCGATGGCGATGGCGATGGCATACCGAGCAATCATGATTATTCACCCCCGTTGTGTGGCCCGTTACTCGGGCCGTTGTCCGGTCTCGCGTATCGAAACCATGGGTATAAGGCTCTTAATACCTCGTGTGGCAAGGCATGTCAAGCTCGTTCCATCTTACCATGTCGCCCGACGCCCTCCGGCAGCGCGTGGCGACAGCGGCAGGCGCACGGGCGATACCGCGGGCGACGCTGTACTATCGCAGCGTGGCGATCGTTATCTCATTGATTCCGGCGGCTTTTACAGCGTCCATCACGGAAATCAGCATACGGTTGCGGGCGCCTGAATCAGCCTGGATGATCACGCCGCCCTCGGGATACTCCGAGTGCAGGCGCTCGATCTGGGCACGCACCTCGGTGACATCCACCTGGCGACGGTCGATCCAGATCTCATCGCCGGCGGTCACCGCAACGAAGATGCTGCCCCGGTCCGGCCTCACGGCCGTCACGGCGTCGGGTCGTTCGATCTCCACGCCCGGTTGGCGCACGAACACCGCCGTCACGATGAAGAAGATCAGCATGATGAACACCACGTCGAGCATCGGCGTGAGGTTGATTTCGTTCTCTTCCTCTTCCTCGAGCTGTTCGTTGACCATATCCCGCATCAGAGTGCTCTCCGTGTCGCGTCAGATGCCTTCGGCGATCGATATGTTATAGACGTTGGCCTGTCGGGACGCATCCATGACTTCGACCAGCGTATTGGTCCGGGAGTTCGGATGGGTCTGGATCACGACCGGGCGTTCCGGATCCTCGGCGTGCATCCGCTCGACATTGGCGCGAACGGCTCGCGGGTCGATGGCTCGACCGTCGATCCAGATAGTGTCGTTCTCGTCGATGATGACCAGAATCGCACCGCGTTCCGGAATGACCTGCTGTTCATCCTGATCAGGGCGATTCACGTCGAGGCCGATTTCACGAATGAACGTGGCAGTGACGATGAAGAAGATCAGCATGATGAACACCACGTCGAGCATCGGCGTGAGGTTGATTTCGTTCTCGTCCGGTTCCAGTGCGATATCTGTAATTCGTTTACGCATCCCGTAGCTCCTTGCCCGGCAACCTCTAGTGATCCCGGGTCAGTTCGTCGGCGAGAAAGCTGACGCGTCGCTTCGAGGCGCGATTCAGAATCGTGACCAGAAACAGCCCGGAAAGCGCGCCTACCATGCCGGCCATCGTCGGAATGGTCGCCATCGACACACCTGCCGCCATGGAGCGGGCGTTGCTGCTGCCCGTCACGGCCATCACCTCGAACACGCTGATCATGCCGGTGACCGTACCCATCAGGCCGAGCAACGGACACAGCGCCACCAGTGTCTGAATCATCGACAAACCCTGGTTGGCCTGCAGCCGGACTCTGGAAATCAGTGCACGTCGAATCTGATGCGCCTGCCAGGACTGACGTTCCGCTCTGGCCTCCCAGGTGGCAAATGCCTCCCTGATCAGACTCTGCAATCCGGTGCGGAAGAAGATCAGCCGCTCCAGAATCAGAACCCACATGATCAGTATGGTGATGGCGATCAGCCGCAGCACCGGGCCGCCCAGCTCAAGGAAATCGCGAACCGCCTCGAACGCGTCGATCATGCCCTGCATGTCACGCCCTCCTGATGATGCGCTCGTGGTCCGGCGATCGCCCGCCGGACCACGATGGCGTTGACACTAGCCACAGTCATGCCGTGCCGCCTCACCGCTACGCCGTTGCCGGCGCAGAAGAAGACTTCTCGGCACGTTCGGCGATGATGCCCGCGCTCTGCTCCTGCAGCACCTGGATGATGCGGCGACTGCGGCCGTTGACCAGCGTATGCAGCAGCACCATCGGAATCGCCACGACAAGACCGAGCACGGTGGTGATCAGTGCGGTGGAGATACCACCGGCCATGATGCGCGGATCGCCCGTGCCGTACAGCGTGATCGCCTGGAACGTGATGATCATGCCGATGACCGTACCGAGCAGGCCGAGCAGTGGCGCCACCACGGAAATAATCTTGATGAACAGGATACCCCGCTGCAGGCGCGGCATTTCCTTGAGGATGGCCTCGCCCAGCTTGAGCTCCAGCGTTTCGGTGTCGGCCTGCCTGTTGTTGTGGTAGACCTGCAGCACACGACCAAGGGCGTTGTCGCTGCGTGGCTCGCTGCGCTTGAGCTGCGAGGAGACTTTGCTGCTGGCAATGCTCAACGAAATGATGCGCTCCAGTGACAGCAGCAGGCCGAGAATACCCAGGCCGATGATCACGTAGCCCACCGCCTGACCCTGCTCGATGCGTTCGCGCAGGTTGGGTGTCTCGATCAGCAGCGACAGCAGCTGACCACGTGTGATATCCACGCCGAACCGGACGAAGCCCTCGCTGTCGGCGTTGCCGCGCACGAGGTCGGCGGTGCTGTTGACGAACCGGCGCTGCGAAGGCTGACGCTGCAGTTCCGATACCGAGTTGGTTTCAGTGTTGTGTCGCAGATAACGGCCGTCGGCCACCAGATTGAAGGCGCCGACGCGTACGATGTCTTCGAACTGCTCAAGACCATCGGCCGTAATCACGCGGAAGTTCGGCAGGCGCTTCACCTTGCCAAGTTCCGTGGCTTCGCGCTGAAGTTCGAACCACAGCTGCTCGATTTCCTCGATCGATGCCAGCCGCGTGGTGGAACCCATGCGCTGGGCCAGTTGCGTGAGGAACTCGGCGCGGTCGGGAAACTCGATGTTGGTGACCGAATTCTGGAACTGGCTGCGCGCGTCACCCGACACCTGCTGCAGCACGCCAAAGAGTTCACGCAGCGCACCAAGACGTTCGTCCAGCTGGTTCTGGACCTCACGAATCAGCAGCTCATTGCTTTCAAAGCGCTCTTCCAGTTCGTCACTGCGGCGTTCTTCCGCCGCCCGACGCTGGCGCACTTCCTCGAGCAGACGGGTTTGTTCGGCCTGCTGCTGCTCGAACTGCCGCAGCCGCTCCTGGTGGGCCCTGTTGTCACCGGTCATGCCCTGACGGGTGGATTCCAGCAGCTGGTCCGGCGTCGTTGCTTCCTGCGATTGCACCTGAGCTGCGGCGAGTACTGCAACCAGTGTCGCCGCCACGAGGCGTCGATAGGCTTTCATTGTCGGGTTCCCTCCTCGGGTGGCGAAATCGGAATCATGAATATGGCTTTGGAGACGTCGCCGGCGTAGGCCTCGAAGCCCTGCCGGATTTCGTCGTGATAGTCGCGGCTGATCTCGACCCATTCGCGACGGTTCTGGTCCCACACCCCTGCCTGGGCGCCATCGGGCGTGAGATACATGAATGCAATGCGGCCAACCTTGAGATAGTCGACCTCGCGCGAGACCCCGTTCAGACGGAGCGTGCCCGTATAGGCATCCATGTAACGCCCGTAGTCGTTTTCCGTCTGCCATGCTTCGAGCACACGACGGAACTGTTCGGCGGCCGTGACGTCGGCGCGAGTCAGCAGCTGGCGCAGTTCTTCGACGCGGGCGCGTCGGCGCTGCGGATAAAACGGGATGTCCATCTCAATGAAGGCTTCAAGGGTGTCGATCATCCGGGTCATCAGCGGCAGGATCTGGCGTTCGATCAGGGTTACCTGGCTGATCGACGTGCGCAGGTCGCGCAGCTCCTGTTCCTGCACCTCGACCTGGCGACTGACGAGCCTGTTCCAGGCCACCAGGTTCTCGACTTCTTTCAGGGTTGCCTGCCAGTCCTCGAAGCGACGGCTGGTAACGTCAACGATTGCCTCGATACGTTCCTGGTTTTCCCGGGCCGCTTCCAGGCGACGTTGTTCGATGCTGACGATCTCCTCGACGAGGGCCTGCCCCGACGCGGTTCCGGCCGTGAACAGGCCGATCAGCATAACCAGCGGCAACGAGGGCCGGTAGCGCTGTCTCACCATGAGTACTTCACCTCGGCTGATTCTTCCGTCCCCATCTTGCGTCTTTCGCCCTCTGCTATTCGTGCAGACTGGTGCCTGGCTGTCGCTTCCGGCACTTCTGCTGCTCCCACCGTCATCAATCGGCGTAAATCTTCGAAGTCATCGTTCGGCCGATGCGTTTCGGCCAAGACTGCCCCGGACATTCGCACACGCCGACACCCTCTCGGACGATGTGACTGCCTCTGTTTCAAGTCAACGATGAGATTGCCCCCGAAGATCCCTCTTTCCCAGGTCAACCGTTCTGTATTTATTCTCTTCCTGGAACGCAACAGAACCCCCTGATGAGGTTCCGGCGTCTGCCTTAGAACCAGACCGGGACGCCTCGCACGTCCGGGGCGCAGGATACCGCAAAACTTCGCGCAGGTGTACAGGGCCATTGCAGACGACTCCGCTTTCAGCAGCGGACCGTGCCCTGTGCCGGACACCGGCCGGCAGAGCTGTTGCGGAATCTGAGGCCCCGTCAACATGCCGTGCAATCTCCATCAAACGCCGGCGGAAAATTTGGTTAACCCGGTAAGTCTTGCCCGGATCCCCACCCCCTGGCGGTACACATAGCAGCTCAAGGTATATGCCCGTGTGCGGTCTTGCAAGCCAACCGGCCTCTCGCGGCGGCCGGCGGCCCTGCGCACGGCGGCACCGGCCCCTGCCAGCGTTGACAGAACCGGCCGAATTCGGGATTATGGTGCGCTACATCTTGACTGAGATGAGTGATCGGATGAGCCAACTGCGCCGGGCGCTGCACCTTGCGGTACTGCTTGATCGCAGCAGGTGCGGGCGCTTGGCTTAACGACGAAGCTCATGTGTAAGAACCCCGCACCCGAAAGGCTGCGGGGTTTTTTTTTTAAGTGTTCTGTGATTCTGGAATAGGAAGAGGTAGCCTGAAATGCAGCTTTTTGTCGAGTCGGACGTCGATACCGACGCGTTGAGCGGTGAGCGCCTGGCGGTGCTCGGTTACGGGAGTCAGGGCCGCGCACATGCGCTCAACCTGCGTGATTCGGGCTTCGATGTCGTGATCGGGCTGCGTCCCGGTGGTGCGACTTCGGCGAAGGCCGAAAAAGACGGCTTCAAGGTGCTGCCACCGGCCAAGGCCGTCGAGGGCGCGGGTCTCGTCGCAATCCTCACCCCGGATACCACGCAGAGCCGCCTCTACCAGGACATCGAAGCCAGCCTGGGCCAGGGCGTCACGCTGCTGTTCGCGCACGGTTTCAATATTCACTACGGTCAGATCAAACCGCGCAAGGATCTGGACGTCGTACTGATCGCGCCCAAGGGACCTGGCGATCTGGTACGCCGTCAGTATGAGGAAGGTCGCGGTGTGCCCTGCCTGATCGCAGTGGCCCAGGATGCGACCGGCAAGGCCCATGCACGTGCACTGGCCTATGCTCATGCGATTGGCGGCACGCGGGGCGGTGTTCTGCAGACCACCTTTGGCGAAGAAACCGAAACCGACCTGTTCGGCGAACAGGCAGTGCTCTGTGGCGGCGCCACGGAACTGATCGTGAAGGGATTCGAAACGCTGGTCGAGGCCGGCTACCAGCCCGAAGTCGCCTATTTCGAGTGCATGCATGAAATGAAGCTGATCGTTGATCTGCTGCATGAAGGCGGTCTGAAAAAGATGCATGAGTTCATCAGCACCACGGCCAAGTACGGTGATCTCACCCGCGGTCCGCGCGTCATCGATGAGCATGTCAAGAACCGCATGCGCGAAGTCCTGAAGGAAGTCCAGGACGGCACCTTCGCCCGCCAATGGGTGCAGGAGAACGAGGACGGCCTGCCGAACTACAATCGCATGATGGAAGAAGACCTCGACCGCCAGATCGAGACCGTGGGCAGGGAGCTGCGCGGCCGCATGAGCTGGCTGAAGAGCTGAGAGCGGGCTGAAGAGCAGCTGAGGCTGGAGATCACAAGATGCCTTTGAAGACTGGCAAATACATCTGGCACGACGGGCAGCTGGTGGCGTGGGAAGACGCCACCGTGCACGTGCTGACACACGCCCTGCACTATGGTTCGTCGGTATTCGAAGGCATCCGCGTGTACAAAGGCGCAGATGGACCGGTCGGCTTCCGGCTGACCGATCACATGCGCCGCATGTACAGCTCGGCGAAGGTCTACCGGATGAAAATCCCGTACGCGCTGGAAACCCTGGTGGACGCCTGCCACGACGTGGTGCTGGAAAACGGCCTGGTCAACGGTGCCTACATCCGGCCGCTGGCCTATCGCGGCTACGGCGAGATGGGCGTGGCCGGCAATGTCGACGAGCCGGCGCGCGTGTCGGTGGCCGCGTGGGAATGGGGCTCCTATCTGGGTGAAGGCGGCCTGGAAAACGGTGTGGACGTCTGCATATCGTCCTGGCAGCGGGTCGCACCGAACACCGTACCTACGCTGGCGAAGGCAGGCGGCAATTACCTGTCCAGCATTCTGATTACGCTGGAAGCGCGCCGACTGGGCTTCGCTGAAGGCATTGCGCTGAACAGTGCCGGCTACGTCAGCGAGGGTGCCGGCGAGAACCTGTTCCTGGTACAGGACGGCCGCATCATCACGCCGCCGGCCGCTGCATCGATTCTCTCCGGCCTGACCCGCGACACCGTATTCAAGCTAGCCGCTGATGTCGGTATGACCGTCGTCGAGCAGAACGTGCCACGCGAGCTGCTGTACATAGCCGATGAGGTTTTCCTGACCGGAACGGCTGCCGAAATCACCCCGGTGCGTTCCATCGATCGCATTCCCGTCGGTGACGGCCGGCCCGGTCCGATCACCAGGGCACTGCAAAGCGCATTCTTCGGGTTGTTCGATGGCTCGACCGCCGACAAATGGAACTGGCTGGAGACGCTGCGTCCCGCTCCCGCCCGCGGCGCCGACCGCTCGGCCGCTCTGTAAGCGGACCGCGGCCACCCTCTCCGTAACTGAATACGCGGACGAAGACTTATGACTGACGCACAGAACCGCCCGCAATCGCTGTTCGACAAGGTCTGGGAACAGCATGTCGTGGTGCCCGAAACACAGGACACGCCAGCGATCATCCATATCGATCTGCACCTGATCCACGAAGTGACCAGTCCGCAGGCCTTCGACGTGCTGCGCTCGAGGGGCCTGCCGGTACGTCGGCCGGATCGCTCGCTGGCCACGCTGGACCACTCCACGCCCACCGTACCGGTTGGCTCGCTGAAGGACCTGGAAATCGTCAGCGTGCCCGCCGCAGCGAAACAGGTGCGGCAGATGATCGAGAACTGCCGCGAATTCGGCATCGAACTGCGTGACTTTTCGAGCCCCGAACGCGGCATCGTGCACATCATCGGTCCGGAACTGGGTGCCACGCAGCCGGGCCGCACCATTGTGTGCGGCGACTCGCATACCAGCACGCACGGTGCTTTCGGCGCACTCGCCTTTGGCATAGGCACCACGGAAGTGGGCCACGTGCTCGCCACCCAATGCCTGCTGCAACGCCGTCCGCGCACGCTGGGCATCCATCTGCAAGGTACGCTGGCGGCCGGCGTCACCGCCAAGGATCTGATCCTGGCAGTGATCGGCGAGATCGGCGTCGACGGTGGTACCGGTCACGTGATCGAGTACCGCGGCTCCACCATACGTGCGCTGGACATGGAACAGCGCATGACGGTGTGCAACATGTCCATCGAAGCCGGCGCCCGTGCCGGCATGGTCGCGCCGGACGACACCACTTTCGAATACATGGCCGGCCGGCCGCTCGTGCCGCAGGGCGAAGACTGGGATGCTGCGCTGGTGCGCTGGCGGTCCCTGCCCTCCGACCCGGATGCGACCTGGGACCGTGAGGTGCATCTGGACGTCAGCCGCCTTGCGCCGATGATCACGTTCGGTACCAATCCCGGGATGGTGATTCCGGTGAACGGCGAAGTGCCAGGCGATCACGGTGATGCCGCGTTCGCCAAGGCGCTCGACTACATGCGCGTGGAAGCCGGCAAGCCGTTGCTGGGCATGCCGGTCAACGTGGTGTTCATCGGTTCGTGTACGAACGGGCGTTTGAGCGATCTGCGTCAGGCGGCCCGAATTCTGGAAGGACATCACGTCGCCGACGGCGTGCGCATGCTCGTGGTGCCCGGCTCCGCACAGGTGAAGCGCGATGCCGAGGCCGAAGGTCTGCACGAGGTGTTTCGCGCTGCCGGCGCCGAGTGGCGGGAACCGGGCTGCTCGATGTGCATCGGCATGAACGGTGACATCGTGCCGGAAGGCCAGCTGTCCGTCAGCACCAGCAATCGCAATTTCGAAGGCCGCCAGGGCACCGGCTCGCGCACCGTGCTGGCCAGTCCGCTGACCGCGGCTGCTTCCGCCGTTCGTGGCGTGATCGCCGATCCGCGCGAACTGCTGTCCGCCAATCAGGACTCCGCAAACCAATGATTCAGGCAATCACACGATTCACGTCGCGCACGGCGGTACTGCCGTATGACGACATCGACACAGATCAGATCATCCCTGCCCGGTTTCTTACGACCACCACCCGCGACGGGCTGGGCCGGCATCTGTTCGCGAACTGGCGTTACGATCACAGCGGCGCCCCCAGGGCGGACTTTCCGTTGAACGAATCCGCCGCAAGCGGTGCGGCCGTGCTGATTGCCGGCCGCAATTTCGGCTGCGGATCCTCGCGTGAGCACGCGCCGTGGGCGCTGCTGGATTTCGGTATCCGCGCCGTCATCAGCACCGAGATCGCCGACATATTCCGCAGCAATTCGCTGAAAAACGGTCTGCTGCCGGTGGTTGTCGACGACACCACGCACACATGGCTGCTGAGGAATCCGGGTGTCGACATCACGGTGGACCTGGAAAACACATGCATCGAACTGCCGAACGGACGTCAGGTCACGTTCCCGGTGGAGCGTTTCGCCCGCTACTGTCTGATGAACGGGCTGGATCAGCTCGGATATCTGCTCGAACACGAACAGGCAATCCGCGCCTATGAAGAGAAGACACAGGGGTGGATGCAGTGAGCGCGCGAGTGGTCGTGCTTCCCGGTGACGGGGTCGGCCCTGAGGTCACCGTCGAAGCCATGCGGGTGATGCAGGCCGCCGCCCGCGCTCACGGCATCAGTATCGCACTGGATGAGCACGGTATTGGCGGCGCGGCCATCGACGCCGAAGGCGTTCCCCTGCCCGGTCATACGCTGGAGGCCTGTCGCAGGGCCGATGCGGTGTTCCTGGGTGCGGTCGGCGGCCCGAAGTGGGCTGACATCGATATCAGTCTGCGCCCGGAACAGGGTCTGCTGGCGCTGCGCAAGGGCATGGGCCTGTATGCGAACCTGCGTCCGGTGAAAACGCAGCCCGAACTGGCAGCGGTATCGCCACTCAAGGACGAACGCCTCAGGGGTGTGGACATCCTTGTCGTGCGCGAGCTCACGGGCGGCATCTACTTCGGGCGACGCGAGCTGTCCGCCACCCATGCTTTCGACACCTGCGAGTACACCGCGGGGGAAATTGAACGCGTCTGCCGCATGGCGGGGCGGCTCGCCAGCGAACGGCGCGGCAAAGTGACGTCGGTCGACAAAGCCAACGTGCTGGACACATCCCGGCTCTGGCGCCAGACCGCCTCGAGGGTGTTCCGCGAGGAATTCCCGCAGCTCGAGGTGGAGCATCTGCTCGTGGACGCGGCAGCGATGCACCTGCTGAGCCGTCCAGCCGAATTCGACGTCATGGTCACCGAAAACATGTTCGGCGACATCCTCACCGATGAGGCCTCCATGCTGGCCGGCTCCATGGGCCTGCTGCCCTCGGCATCGCTGGCCGATCACGGCCCGGGTCTGTACGAGCCGATTCACGGATCCGCCCCGGACATTGCAGGCCAGGGCATTGCGAATCCCTGCGGCGCGATTCTCAGCGCCGCACTGCTGCTGCGCCATTCACTCCACGCGGACAGTGCGGCCGCGGCCATCGAAGCCGCCGTGGCGGCAACACTGTCCGCCGGTGCACGTACCCGGGATGTCGCCGGCGGTGGTCCGGCATTGTCGACGCAGGCGTTCGGAGACGCCGTGCTGGACAGGCTGAGCGCTTGATTCCGGCGATGGATTGACCGCCGCCCTGCTTTGTACTAATGTAACAGCCAGCTATTACATTAGCACGGCAGTGCGCCTGGCCCCGGATACCACGACCATGAAGATTCGCAAACGCATGCGGCCCAGTGAGGCCGACAAGGCCGAGCAGGGGCTGTACCAGGCCATTCTCACGCTGCGCGATGTCCGCGAGTGTCAGCAGTTTTTCAAGGACCTGTGCACGCCCGCCGAACTCGAAGCACTGGTCGATCGCTGGGCAGTGGTGGTGTATCTGAAGGACGGCCTGCCCTATCGCAGGATTCACGAACTGACCGGTGTTTCCGTCACCACCATCGGACGTGTGGCGCGTTTTCTGGCGGCCGGCAATGACGGCTACAGGACGGCGCTCCAGCGTCTGTCAGCCGGATGACCACTGACCTCGATAACCGGCGACATCCGCTAACGCTGACATTCCTTCCCGGCAACGACTTTCGTAGCAACGACTTTCCGTCACGGAGCCTCCCCATCGCTTCTTCCCGGCCAGCCCGCCCGTTCGAGCAGCCACCCATCGCCACCAGGAACTCATGATGAAGGACGACCAACAGGCAAGAATCAAGATCGCGGTGCAGAAATCCGGACGCCTGACCGAGCATTCGCTGGAGCTGCTGTCGCGCTGCGGCCTCATGTGGTCGCGTGGCAAGGATCAGTTGATCTGTTATGGCGAGAACATGCCGGTTGACGTTCTGCTGGTGCGCGACGATGACATTCCCGCGCTGGTACAGGAAGACGTCTGCGATCTGGGCATTGTCGGCATGAACATCATCGAGGAACGCCGTCTGGCCATGGTGGCCGCCGGTGAAACCGATCTGTTCCAGCAGGTCAGCGAGCTGGACTATGGTTACTGTCGTCTGGCCTTCGGCCTGCCACAGGATTTCCCCTACGACGGCACGGCCTCACTGCAGGGCATGCGAATTGCCACCAGCTATCCGCAGATCGTGCGTGACTATCTGCGCCGCGAAGGTGTCACCGCCACGGTGGTGGAGTTCTCAGGTGCGGTGGAGATCGCGCCAAGCCTTGGCAAGGCGGATATCATCTGCGATCTGGTTTCCACCGGCTCGACACTGCGTGCGCATCAGTTACGCGAAGGTGACACGATCTTTGAAAGTCGCGCCGCACTGATCCAGACCCCGGTGGCCGTGCCAGAAGCCAAGGCACGCTGGGTCGCGCGGCTGCTGCAGCGTGTCCAGGGTGTGCTACAGGTGAAGGAGAGCAAGTACATCATGCTCCACGCGCCGCGCGCGGCGCTGAAGGAAATCACCGCCCTGCTCCCCGGGAGCGAAGCGCCGACCATCATGCCCCTGGAGGGTCGTGACGACAAGGTCGCGGTGCACGCCGTGTGCCGCGAAAATGTGTTTTGGGAAACGCTGGAGCAGCTCAAGGAAGCCGGTGCATCTTCGATGCTGGTGCTGCCGGTTGAGAAGATGCTGTCCTGATACGCAATCCGTATGGATCGCCACGCAAGCCGACAACGGACCGACGATGAAAACCTACGTATGGAGCCAGCTCGACGAGCAACGCCGTGAAGCGCTGCTGATGCGACCGGTGGTTGCTGACGATGCCGCATTGCGCCCGGCCGTCGGCGCCATCGTGCAGCAAGTGCGTCGCGAGGGAGATGCGGCGCTGTTCGCCCTGACCGAACAGTTCGATGGTGTAAAACTCGAAGCGCTGGAAGTGGACGAGGACGAGAAGGCGCGCGCGGCAGATTCCCTGACGGCAGCACAGCGCAACGCCATTCAGGCTGCTGCCGCCAACATCGAAAGCTTTCACGCTGCGCAGCGCCCACCCGAGCTCAGTGTCGAGACCACCCCCGGCGTGCACTGCGAGCGGCTGATCCGGCCGATTCAGCGAGTGGGACTGTACGTGCCTGCCGGCAACGCGCCGCTGCCTTCCACCATGCTGATGCTGGCTATTCCCGCACGTATCGCCGGCTGTCCGGTGCGCGTTGCCTGCAGCCCGCCGAACCGCGACGGCGGAGTGAACCCTGGTGTGCTCTATGCCGCCGGTGTCTGCGGCGTCGAGCGCGTGTTCAGAATCGGCGGCGCGCAGGCCGTGGCGGCCATGGCCTACGGCACCGCCACCGTACCCCGTGTCGACAAGATCTACGGTCCCGGCAACCGCTGGGTGACCGCCGCCAAGTCGCTGGTGTCTGACGATCCCGCCGGCTGCGCACGCGATCTGCCGGCCGGCCCGTCCGAGGTGATGGTCGTAGCCGACGCGCGTGCGAACCCGGCTTTCGTCGCTGCCGATCTGCTTTCGCAGGCAGAGCATGATGAAGATGCACAGGTGCTGCTGATCACCACCAGCGAGGCGTTCGCGCAGGCGGTACTCACCGAAGTGAGGCTTCAGCAGGAAAAACTCTCGCGCGGCAGCATCGTCGCCGCGGCGCTGGCCAATTCCAGCATCATCGTGGTGGAACACATCGATACCGCGATTGAGATCGCGAACCGCTATGCCCCGGAGCACCTGATCCTGAACATCGACAACGCTCGTCGCCGGGTCGCCGACATACACAGCGCGGGCTCCGTATTTCTCGGTGCCTGGGCCCCGGAGTCCGTCGGTGACTACTGCAGCGGAACCAACCATGTGCTGCCCACCTACGGTTATGCGCGCAACTACTCGGGGCTGAACCTGAACGATTTCCTGCGCTCCATGACGGTACAGGAACTGTCGCCCGACGGCCTGCGCCGACTCGGCCCGATTGCCGAAACACTGGCGGACCTTGAAGGTCTGGACGCACACGCGAACGCCGTCACCCTTCGTCTGGCCGCCATCAACACAGCGGTGTCGTCATGAACAATCCGCTGGACCTGGCCCGTCAGGATCTGCTCGGGCTGCGCCCCTACACGGCCGGCGCCTGGGAACCCGACTGTATTCGTCTGAACGCCAACGAATCACCGTGGCGTGCACCGGGTGACAAGACCGAGCGTGGCCTGAACCGCTACCCGCCACCGCGCCCCACCGAACTGCGCGATCGCCTGGCGGCCCATTACGGCGCCAGCCCGCGCGACATGCTGGTGACGCGAGGCAGCAGTGAAGCCATCGACATCCTGATCCGCGGATTCTGCGCTGCCGGCCGCGATCGCGTACTGATTTGCCCGCCCACATTCGACATGTATCGCGTGTACGCCACGATTCAGGGTGCCGGGCTGGTCGAGGTTCCGCTGCTGCGCGAACAGGGTTTCGCGCTGGACGTAAAAGGCGTCATCGCAGCCGTCAACGAATACACGAAGATTGTTTTTCTGTGCACACCGAACAATCCCACCGGCCACTCCCTGACACCCGCCGACATCGACCGGGTTGTCGAGGCCCTGGCAGGGCGGGCGCTGGTTGTCATCGACGAGGCATACCACGAGTTTGCCGAAGACGGCCACTACCTTGCGCTGCGTGAGCGCCATCCGCATGTGGTGCTGCTCAGAACACTGTCCAAATTCGTCTCTCTGGCCGGTGTGCGCTGCGGCGTGCTGATTGCCGCGCCCGAGGTTGTCACGTTCCTGGAGAACGTGCTGCCGCCGTACACCTTCCCGACGCCGTCGATCGAACTGGTTCTGAAGGCGCTGGGCGGTGAATCACTCGAAGTCTCGGAGGAGCGCGTCACCTTGATCAAGCGTGAACGCACCAGGCTGTCCAATGCGCTGCGCGACGTGCCGCAGGTAACCGCGGTATGGCCCAGCGATGCGAACTTCGTGCTGGTGCAGACGCGCAACGGCGAACGCTTCCGCGACATCGCGCGGGCCGCCGGCATACTGGTGCGTCAGTTTCCCGATCAGCCTCTGCTGAAAAACTGCGTACGTATTACCGTCGGTCAGCCCGAAGACAACGACCGGCTGCTGCAGGCACTGTCCGGTTCGGAGCGCTCGGGTCATGCGTAAGATTCTGTTCATCGACCGCGACGGCACACTGATCGAGGCGCCGGAAAGCGGCGCGATTGACCAGCCGGACAAGGTCCGGCTGTTGCCGGGCGTCATTCCGGCGCTGCTCAAACTGCGTCGCGCCGGCTATGAGCTGGTGCTGGTGAGCAACCAGGCGGCGATCGGTCGCGGCGACACCACCGCCGGGGATCTGGAGCGCACGGAGTCCTTTCTGCATGCACTGCTGGCGTCGCAGGGCGTGGAAATGACGGCACGGTTCTACTGTCCGCACACACCGGAAGACCGATGCAACTGCCGCAAGCCGCAGGTGGGCCTCGTTCATGAGCTGATTGCCGGCAACGCGCTGGATCGCAACGCGTCTGCGGTGATCGGCGACCGCGAATCCGACATGCAGTTCGCGCGCAACCTGGGTGTGACCGGCTACAGGGTGTCGTTGAACGGCACGCAGGACGAAACCTGGCCCGCGATCGCTCATCGCATCGCCGACCGGCCGCGCGTCGCGACGGTGGAACGGCGTACGCGTGAAACCAGCGTCCGCGTCGAGGTGGATCTGGATGAAGCCGCCGACCCGCGGGCCAGCACGGGGCTGGCCTTCTTCGATCACATGCTTGAGCAGCTCGGCAAACACGGTGGCTTCCGCCTCAGCGTCACCTGCAGCGGTGACCTTGAGGTGGACGAACATCACACGGTGGAAGACGTGGCGCTGACATTGGGGGCGGCACTGAAACAGGCTCTGGGCGACAAACGTGGCATACACCGCTACGGATTCCTGCTGCCAATGGATGAAACCGAGGCCAAGGCATCGATCGATCTCGGCGGTCGGCCCTATCTGGTGTTCAAGGGCGTGTTTCCACGCGAACGTGTGGGCGACCTGCCGACTGAGCTGGTGCCACATTTCTACCGTTCGCTGGCCGACTCCCTGGCCTGTGCGCTGCACGTCCAGGTACGGGGCGACAATGCCCACCACATGGTGGAAGCCAGCTTCAAGGCCGTCGCGCGTGCACTGCGCCAGGCGATCGCACGTGAAGGCGACACCCTGCCGAGCACGAAGGGAACGCTATGAACGAGATTACCCCGAAGCGCAGCGATGCTGGTGCGCTGAATCCCGTGGTGATCGGCAGCTGCGGCGCGAACCTGGCCTCATTGGGATTCGCACTCGAGCGGCTGGGCATCGCTGCACCGGTGACCGAACATGCGGACGTGGTGCGCAACGCCAGCCATGTGCTGTTGCCGGGCGTGGGTGCCGCCCGCGATGCCATGCGCCGCCTGCAGGCCGCGGGCCTTGCTGAAGTGATTCCAACGCTGACACAGCCGGTGCTTGGCATTTGTCTTGGCATGCAGCTGCTGTTCACCCATTCAGAGGAGGATGACGTTGCCTGTCTGGGTGTCATATCCGGCGGCGTCCGGCTTCTTCCGCAGTCCGCCGAGCTGCCGGTTCCGCATATGGGCTGGAACGAAATCCGTCCCATCCGCCCTGCCCCGCTGCTGGCCGGCATCGGCGATCGCGACTATGCCTATTTCGTACACAGCTATGCCGCTCCACCGGGCGATTACACGCTGGCCGTCAGCGAATACGGACGACCTTTCTCGGCCGTGGTGCAACACGGAAACTTTCATGGCACCCAGTTTCACCCGGAGCGTTCGTCCGATACCGGCGCCCGGTTGCTGCGCAATTTTTTCGGCCTGTGACACTTCGCCACGTGGTGTTGCTCCACGAAACACGACCTACAACCTACAACCTACAACCTACAACCTACAACCTATGTGAACCATGGAACTGATTCCCGCAATCGACATACGCGACGGCCGCTGCGTGCGGCTGCTGAAGGGCGACTTCGGTCAGGAAACCCGCTACGAAGCCGATCCGGTCGCGCTGGCGCGCAACTACCGCGCGCACGGCGCTCGCTGGCTGCATGTGGTGGATCTGGACGGGGCGGCGGACGGCCGCCCGGCCAATCTGCCACTGATCCGCCGCATGGCCGACGCCGGGCTCAAAGTGCAGCTCGGAGGCGGCATCCGCGATGAAGCCAGTCTCACGGAGACGCTGGCGATCGCCGATCGTGTAGTCATCGGCAGCCTGGCTGTGACCGAGCCGGACACGGTATCGGCATGGCTCACCACCCACGGGCCCGAGCGCATCACGCTGGCCCTGGACGTGGAGATCGCGGGCGATGGCACCGCCCGTGTGAAAACGCATGGCTGGACACGCGCCAGCACGCTGAGCCTGGACGATGCGATACGCCGCTACAGTGCACTGGGCCTGCGTCACGTACTGTGCACGGACATCGACCGGGACGGTGCCATGGCCGGTCCCAACTGCGACCTCTACCGCCGGATGGCGACAACGTGGCCCGCTATCGCCGTACAGGCTTCGGGCGGTGTGCGCAATGCAGCAGACCTCGCTGCGCTGGCCGCAACCGGCGCGGCCGCGGCGATTTCAGGCAAGGCGCTGCTCGACGGCCGCATGACGACTGAGGAGATCCAGCCATACTTACCAAACGCATAATCCCCTGCCTGGACGTGCGTGACGGCGTCGTCGTCAAGGGCGTCCAGTTTCGCAACCACCGGGTGATGGGGGACATCCTCGAGCTGGCGGCCCGCTATCGCGAGGAAGGCGCCGACGAGCTCGTGTTCTACGACATCACCGCCAGCCCCGCCGGTCGCAGCGTCGACCGCAGCTGGGTCAATCGCGTCGCAGCCCTGCTCGACATCCCGTTCTGCGTCGCCGGCGGCATACGTACGCTCGATGATGCCGAAAGCGTGCTCAACCTCGGCGCGGACAAGATCTCGGTGAATTCACCGGCGCTGGAGGACCCTGATCTGATCGACGCACTGGTTGAGCGTTTCGGTACTCAGTGTGTGGTGATCGGTATCGACAGCCTCGAGCAGGCAGGTGACTTCAACGTCTATCAGTACACCGGTGATCCGGACCGCACGCGCGCCAGCCAGCGCCTCACGCTGGACTGGGTTCGGGAGGTGCAGCGCCGCGGTGCCGGCGAGATTGTGCTCAACTGCATGAATCAGGACGGCGTGCGCAAGGGCTATGACATCGAACAGCTCGCAGCTGTTCGCAACGTCTGCAGGGTACCGCTGATCGCGTCCGGCGGTGCCGGTGCACCGGAGCATTTCCGCGACGTGTTCCGGTTGGCCCGCGTGGATGGCGCATTGGCGGCCAGTGTGTTTCATTCCGGTGCCATCCACGTGCCGGACCTGAAACGCTATCTCGCCACCTGCGACATTGCCGTACGGCCACCCGCAGCCGAAGGAGTCTCCACAGCATGAGCGACATCGAATTTCTGAACACGCTGCAGAGCGTGATCGTACGTCGACTTCAGGACAAACCCGAGTCCAGCTACACGGCGAAGCTGGCTGCACGCGGCGAGCTGGCCGTGGCCCAGAAGGTTGGTGAGGAAGGTGTGGAGCTGGCGCTGGCCGCCGTTGCCCAGGGCAGCGAACGCGTGAAAGAAGAAGCGGCGGATCTGCTCTACCACCTGCTGCTGCTGCTCGCGGTCAAGGGATTGTCGCTTGAGGATGTGGTGACGGAGTTGCGGCAGCGACACACCGCCTAGCCGGGCTCCGCAGCGCGCCCGTGAGTGCATCGCAATCGCGATCATACCACGTCGATAAAAACCTGTAGTTTGCGCCTCCAGGGTGATCCGGAATACAGTGAGGAAGGTGCAGGAGAGACTCGCGGATCGTTACGCACAGGTGTTCAGGATCCTGCTTCGCCATAGTGACAGCGTGAAGCGCGTGACCTTCTGGGGGCTGCACGATGGCATTTCCTGGAAAAACAACTTTCCGATCCGGGGTCGTACCAATCACCCGCTGCTGTTTGATCGTTCGTTGCAGCCCAAGCCGGCGTATCGGCGTCTGATGAAACTGACCGAGGACATCATGTAATGGAGCGACACCACCAACGGGCGGCCGCCGGATCTCAGATCAACGCTTCCACCGCCGGCTCACGCAGATTGTAGTTCGAGCTCATGGCGTGCCCGTATGCCCCTGCATTGGCGATCAGGATCACATCGCCTTCGCGACACGGCGGCAGCAGACGATCCGAACCCAGTCGATCGCCGGTTTCGCAGATCGGGCCCACAACGGTGACCACTTCCGTAGCCGGTTCGTTCAGACGGGTCAGATTGACGATCTCGTGGTACGCACCATACAGGGCCGGGCGAATCAGTGAATTCATGCCGGTGCTGATGCCCACGTACTGGACGTCGCCCTTACCCTTGGTCTGCGTGACCTGCGCGACCAGCACGCCGGCCTGCGCCACCAGATAGCGCCCCGGTTCCAGCCACAGCTCCCTGTCACCGAAGGCACGCCTGATGTCTTCCAGGGCGTGATCCAGGGCCGCCACATCCAGCGGCAGTTGACCAGGCTTCTCGGGCACGCCCAGCCCGCCACCCAGGTCCATGTAGCGCACATCGGGGAACAGATCCAGCACCTCGAGCAACCGCTCGCCAGTGCTTCGCCAGGCATCCGGGCTCAGTACGCCACTGCCGGTGTGTGCATGCAGGCCGACGATACGCGCGCCGGCATCCGCGGCCAACTTTCGCAGTTCCTCGAGCTCAAACATCGGCACACCGAACTTCGAATGCACGCCTGCCGTACGCACGTGCTCGTGATGCCCGCGTCCCTGCCCGGTATCCACGCGCACGAACAGCTCCTGGTCGCGGAACAGGTCTCCCCAGGCTCGCAGCGGATAGAGGTTGTCCAGCGTCACCCACACGCCCTGTTGCAGCGCCTGGTCGTACTCGGCACGAGGCGCGAAGTTGGGTGTGAACAGTATCCGACGGCGATCGATATCCGGCCGGATCCGCAGCACGGCTTCGATTTCACCCGGAGAGACACACTCGAAGTTCGCGCCCTTGCGGTCGACGAGCCTAAGAATCTCCGAGTGCGGATTGGCCTTCATCGCATAGAAAACGGAACTGATGCAGCGCATGCCCTTCAGTGCATCGATTGCATTGGCAATGCTGTCACGGTGATAGGCATAGGCTGCACCGTGTTCCCTGGCCAGGGCGGTAAGCTGATCCCGTCGCGATGACCACCACGGTGCCACCTGCACCGGACGCTCGAGGGGCGGACCCGACAGCTGCTCCCAGGTCGGGCCGAATACACCCGCACCCGACTCAGGTTGACCGATCAACAGGCCGTGCATATGTTGCACGAGACGATAGGCATTCTCGGAACTGACGACGAACGTGATGTTCAGGTCGTTGGCGGCCTGGGTTACCAGGTGCACCTTCTGTTCCTCGAACACCTCAAGTGCCGGTGCGAGATCGTGGAGGATTGTGCGGATGCGCCGCCCGACCAGCGTCACCGCCGCACAGTCACGAATCACGCGCACGCGGCACAGTCGCCGCAGATCCTCGGCGAGTGCCTCCACGGCGCTGTTGTCGGTGACGTTCGCCCCGACGTCAATGGATACCGTGACATTGCTCTCTGACGTCGAAATCAGGTCCACCGACAGGCCATGATCGCGGAAGCATGCAAACGCCTCGGCGAGGAACCCCACCTGATGCCACATCTCCATCGATTCCATGGACACCAGCGTGATACCGCTGCGGTGGGAAACGGCTTTCAGCTGCGCACGATCGTCGCCCGGCGCGTTCGAGATCACGGTGCCTTCCCACTCCGGGTGAGCCGTGCACTTGAGAAACAGCGGGATTTCCGACACCCGCACCGGCGAGATACTGCGCGGATGCAGAATACCGCCGCCGGCGGACGCGATTTCCTGGGCTTCGCTGTAGTGCAGGGAACGTATCAGTCGTGCCGACGGCACCGCCCGCGGGTCGGCGCTGAAAAAGCCCGGTACGTCGGTCCAGATCTCCAGCCGTCGCGCCTGGAGCTTGCCGGCCAGATACGCAGCAGACGTGTCTGAACCGCCGCGACCGAGCAGCACGGTTTCATCACCGGCATTGCGTGCGATGAATCCCTGCGACAGCACGAATCCGTCCACCGCCGTGAGACGCTGCTGCAGCTCCGGGTCGGGATCAAACACACAGCGGGCCGAAATGTAGCGCACCTTTTCAGTCTGATCGCGGTCGTCAGACGACTCCAGCAGCGTGCGTGCATCGGTCCAGCAGGCCGGCAGCCCTTCACGTTGCAGGTAAGCCGCTCCCAGACGCGTCGCAAGCAGTTCGCCGTGTGCGAGCACTCGTGCGTGAACTCTGGGGCTGGCCTCACCGACCAGGCGGACGCCGGCAATCAGCTGCTCCAGTGACGAGAACAGTACGTCGAGGTCGCCCGCCTCCACACCAAGATCGCGGGCAAGATCGCAATGTCGGGTGAAGATCTGCTCGAGCTTCTCATCGGTACTGTCGCCGCGCACCGCGGTATCGAGCAGGTCGATCAGCGCGTTGGACACACCGGCCACGGCCGAGTGGACGACCACCGGCCGCACGCCCTCGTCCAGCCGCTCGCGGATCAGCCGTACAATCAGCGCCCAGTTCGCAGCGGTGGACACGCTGGTGCCGCCGAACTTCATCACCACCCACGGTGAATCCGGGTACGGCGTTTCCACGCCCTCGTCCGTGCCCATTGCACGATGGACCAGCATGGTCATCTGTCTGTCCTTGTGTACGTCAGGTCGAGCCTGGCTAGTCGGGGTGAATCAGGGGGATGAATCAGGCCGCGCCGTCGGTTACGGCACCGGTGGATGCGGAACTCACCAGTCGCGCGTACTTCGCCAGCAGACCTCGATCCACGCTCGGCGGCAGCGGCTTCCACAGTCGCAGGCGCCGGTCGATCTCATCGTGCGCGACTTCGAGGTCGATGGTCATGCGCTGAGCGTCGATCGCGATCGGATCACCGTCTTCGACGATGGCAATCGGACCGCCCACGGCCGCTTCGGGTGTGACGTGACCTACGACGAATCCGTGGCTGCCACCGGAGAAGCGGCCATCGGTGATCAGCGCCACTTTATCACCCAGGCCGCGGCCGATGATGGCGCCCGTGGGACTGAGCATTTCACGCATGCCCGGGCCACCTTTGGGTCCTTCGAAACGGATCACCACCACATCGCCGGCCACGACGCCACCATCCAGTATCGCGCGCAACGCCTGTTCCTCGGAATGGAACACGCGTGCCCTGCCACGGAACGCCGTGCCTTCCTTGCCGGATATCTTCGCGACCGCACCTTCCGGCGCGAGATTTCCGTACAGCACCGCCAGGTGACTGTCCGCCTTGATCGGGTCTGACAGGGGACGCACGATGTCCTGTCCGTCCGGGTATGGTTTCACGGCGGCGAGATTGTCGGCCAGCGTAAGGCCGGTCACGGTCATGCAACCGCCGTGCAGCAATCCGGCGTCCAGCAGTGTCTTCATCAGCGCCTGTATGCCGCCGATGTGGATCAGTTCCGACATCATGTAGCGGCCGCTGGGACGCAGGTCAGCCAGCACCGGTGTGCGACGGCCGATGCGGGTGAAATCATCCAGCGTGAGGTCGACGCGCGCATCGTGGGCGATTGCGAGCAGGTGCAGAACGGCATTCGTCGAACCACCGAGCGCAATCACTGTGGCGATGGCGTTCTCGAAGGCCTCCCTGCAGAGAATGTCCGACGGACGAATGCCCCGCCGCAGCAGCTCCATCACAGCCTCGCCGGCGCGCCGGCAGTCGCTGTGTTTGGCGGAAGACTCGGCTTCCTGCGCGGAACTGTTCGGAAGGCTCAGGCCCAGCGCTTCGATGGCCGACGCCATCGTATTCGCCGTGTACATGCCGGCGCAGGACCCTGGCCCGGGAATTGCCGTCGACTCCACTTCCTTCAGTTCCGCGTCGCTGACAGTACCGGCCGCATGGCCGCCAACCGCCTCGAACACCGACACGATGTCGCGATGCTTGGGGCCGGGCTTGATCGTGCCGCCGTAAACGAACACCGCGGGGCGATCCAGACGCGCAATCGCCATAGCGCAGCCGGGCATATTCTTATCACAACCGCCGATCGTGACCAGGCCGTCGAAACCCTCGCCGGCCGCCACGGCCTCGATCGAATCGGCGATGACTTCGCGGGAAACCAGCGAATAGCGCATGCCTGGCGTCCCCATGGAAATACCGTCCGATACGGTGATCGTATTGAACTGCACGGCCTTGCCGCCCGCGCCATCGGCACCCGCCGCGGCGTCATCGGCCAGGCGGTCGATATGCATATTGCAGGGAGTCACCTGGCTCCAGGTCGACGCGATGCCTATCTGCGGCTTCGTGAAATCCTCATCCCGGAACCCCACCGCACGCAGCATCGCCCGCGCTGGCGCCCGTTCTGTCGCGTCGACGACCACGCTGGAGTAGCGCCGCATCTCGCGGCCGTCGCTGTCATCTGAAGCCATCTGGGTATGTCCGTATCGTGGGGGCTGCGATTATCCCGTTCGATGACATTGGCCGCAACCGCCGTCATACACGGCGGTTTCCCCAAAATTGGCTGATATGACAATTCGGTAAGCATTGTTTTTCATGCTTCAAGTGAATACCATTGAAGCTGTGCGATCGTATGTAGCGCGTCAGGGAGCGTGCTGCGTGACTCTCGGTCGCCGGGGACGCTGACAAAAGACGTTGAGAAAATTCGAGCCCGGCCAGCGCGGCCGTGGCGCCGATGGTCGAACGGATGGATTCTGCGGATTCAGGTATTTTCAGGCTTGCCAGCGTTGGCACCTACCTCGACGCGCTCGCATCGATCTCCAACGAGATCGGTGTCCGGGAACGCAGCAATCTGATCTTCCTCGATCGCTGCCTGCACGAACAGTGGCGCCTTGGGCAGAACGTCATCCTGAACTGGTGTGCTGAAGATGACGGCATCAGTCTGCTCGTCGTCCCCCACTATGCGCTGGCGAACTACAGCAGCCCCCATGCGGACGATGAAACAGCACCCTGGACGGGGAAGCCGTCGGAGGAATTCTTCAAGGCGTTGCTGTCGGGCAAGAGACGCCTGGAACCACGGCAGATGGACAATGTCGCAAGGCTGCTCGGCATCGACAAGACCCACGTACCACTACGCATTCCCATAACGGACTCCATCGCGCAGCAACGCATCATCGAACGGATGATCAAGCGCTACAGCATCACATACGTGCCCTGCCGCGCCGTGATGCTGTTCGATATCGTAGGCTTCAGCCTGCTCACGCCGTTCGAGCAGATGACCCAGCTCAACAGCCTGTCGTATTCGCTGAACTCCGCCCACAGCAAGCTGCTGAACAAGCTCATCGACATCGACTTTGCACGTACCACGACCGGCGACGGATTCTACGTCTGGAACCGTGACCTGACGCTGGAAGCCAATATCAACCTCTATCACCTGATGAACCTGACGCTGGCCGATAACGCGATCGCGCGCGGCAAGGCAAGACAGGGCATTGCGCCGGAACTGCGGGCCAGCTTCCACATCGGCAGCAGCTACGAATTCCATCAGGCAGAGGGACTGAATCCAACGCTGTACAACTACATCGTGGGCGACGTGACGGTGGAACTGGCCAGAATCATCGAACGGGCGCTGCCGGGCCAGATACTGATCGGGGAATTCCACGCCACAATGCGCACGAGCGGAAGCGGGAACGGCAGCAGAAGTGACTCATGCGCGGCCCTCAACACCATCGACTTCGTCGACCATGCCACCGACAGCCTGTCGAAACTGACCGGCCTGGAACTGTCGAACGAACGCATCGAATCCATAAGCTGCTACCTGACCGGCAAGCGAATGGGCAACGGCGACTATTCGGTTCGCAGCATGGAGATCGACGATAAACACGGCCGCAAGCGCAACGTCTTCAACGCCAAAGTGAACATCTACCGGGAAAATGCCGAGCCGATCTATCTCGGGATCGAAGACCGTACGCTGGACATCTCGAATCGCTTCAGGGCACCGGCCATACACGGCACGGCACCGCCACTGCCTGTCTGATCACTGCCTCTCTGATCAGGGAGCTGATCGTCCGCGGGGTGAAAGCCGGCACCAACTCAGGCGCGCCGCCCCACCTGCGATCGCGGACTGACTATCGTATCGGCATTCCTGTGATCGCCGTGACTGTCAGGCACATTCGCCTGATCGCGACCGGCGGAACTGACGAAGCGCAGCTGGTGTTGCCCCACCGCGATGAGATCGCCGTCGTGCAGACGATGGTCGCGAATCCGCCGACCATTGACGAAACAGCCGTTGGTGCTGTTCAGATCGATCAGCAGCCAGCCATCGTTCGTTTCCATGAACAGATTCTGGAATCGGCTGACATAGCTGCTGTCGAGACTGATGTCGCAACTGGCATCCCGTCCCAGCACCACTCGAGGACGATCCAGAGCGATCTCGGTGATGACCTTGCCACCGCTCGACACCACGAGCTGGGCCGCGTGACATACCGAAGTACTGCGATCACTGAGCTGTACGGCGTCAGCCGAAAGGGCCCCCTCGGCGTGTTCCCAGGCCGAGGGGTCGTAGCGCATCCGCAATTGTTCACCGGCCTGCTTCAACAGCGTGCGCGTGACCCGGGGCGCGCGGTCGTGCCCGGCCGGCAGTGACGCCAGACGTTCCAGCACTTCCCTGCACAAGGCATTGATGTCGCCGACGACTCCCCGAGTGAAGGCCTGGATGTCGGTAATTACGTCCATCGCGAGCAGTTCATCCGGCCATTCGCAGCCCGCCCCCTGCAGACAGGCGCGCAGGTATGCGTGGGTTTCGTCCAGTGTAAATCCGCTGAGACGCTGATGCGTCGCCTTCGCATAGCGTCCCCCTCCCGGAGCCGGCGCCAGATTGGCAACCAGCTCGTCGTTGCGCGTGATCATGACCAGCTGCAGCAACGACCGATACCTGAAACGCAGCTGTGCCAGCGCTTCCAACTCCCGCAGCACAGGCACCGACAGACGTTCCAGGGCGTCGGCGACCACAACCGCATGACGGCCCTTGCCCGCCTGGTGACTGAGGTAGACCTCGAGGATCCTGTGCATCTCTGCCGCGGATGCATCAACCCGTCCGGGCCCCAGGTCGTCCATCAACTGACCGAGCAGTGCTTCGCGTGTGGCAATCCCCGGCTGTACCCAACTCACCTCATCGTGTCCGGACCCGTCTAGGCACTGACGGACCACGGTCGACTTGCCGACACCACCTGGCCCGCTGATGAACAGGCAATGGAGGTTGCCCTCGAGGAGTTCACTCAGTCGCGCCGTCACCTGGCGAACCGAATGGGACGCCAGCGTGGGCCGTACCGCATCAACGGTGAAGGGATTCGTATCCAGTCGGTGGTAAGGCAGAAACAAGGACGAAAGGCTCCCCGAGCTGTTGGCTATGACGTGCGGTTGGGTCCGATCCGTCGATCAGGTGCACACCTGACACGCAGGTCGACTTCACAGTGGGTATCAACAGATCGGATTCTCTGACACGACCACGGATATGACCAGTGGGAGTTACCGTCAACACACAATAATGAACATTAGATTCACATTATATCTATTTGTCTTATATGTTTTTTATTCATGAAAATAGGAGAACGATTGCGCTCAAAATTAACGCGCATGTCATGCGACATGGTGAGCTCATGGATTGGTCGCTACGGTTGGGTCGGACGATGCCCTGAGTCCGACAGGCTGCCAGCGGACACGCGGACCGGGGACGGGACAGGAACCCGGACGCCGACAGCCGTGCAGGCCGGCGCGTCGCGTCGTGGAAGGAATGGTCGGGGCGACTGGATTCGAACCAGCGACCTCTTGCGCCCCATGCAAGTGCGCTACCAGGCTGCGCCACGCCCCGACCGGAACGCGAATTCTAGCGGAAAAAGCCCATCACGGGGCAGCGGAAATTCTCAGCGACGCAGCAGCTTGAGCATGTCCTCGAGCTCGACACGCACCTGCCGGATGATCTGCTGACTTTGACTCACATCCGTACGCGCCACATCACCCGCCAGCTTCTGACGGGCACCGCCAATCGTAAAACCCTCTTCATAGAGCAGGCAGCGAATCTGACGTATGACCAACACGTCCTGGCGTTGGTAGTAGCGTCGATTGCCACGACGCTTGACGGGTTTGAGCTGCGGAAACTCCTGCTCCCAATAGCGGAGCACATGCGGTTTGACACCGCAGAGTTCACTTACCTCACCGATCGTGAAATATCGCTTTCCAGGGATCGGTGGGAGCTGGTCGTTATTCCCTGGTTCCAGCATATGCTTCGACTCGTGCCTTCAGCTTCTGACCAGGGCGAAAAGTCACGACGCGTCGTGCCGTGATCGGTATCTCCTCACCCGTCTTGGGGTTGCGCCCGGGACGCTGATTCTTGTCACGTAGATCGAAGTTGCCGAAACCGGACAGCTTGACCTGTTCACCGGATGACAACGCTGAACGCAGATCCTCGAAGAAAAAATCCACGAGTTCCCGCGCCTCCCGCTTGTTCAGGCCGAGACTGTTGAACAACGACTCGGCCATGTCTGCTTTGGTCAATGCCATAGTAGTTCGGATTCAGCCTGTTTCGTTTTTACGTTCTTATTGTGGCCCCGAGTTCACTTTGCAGGAGGCGCGTGACGGACTGCACAATCCGGTCGGCATCCGCGTCGGTAAGCGTGCGTGAAGCGTCCTGTAAAATCAAGCCTAAAGCCACGCTTTTTCGACTTGAATCTATGCCTTTGCCGCGATAGATGTCGAAGACGAACGTCGACTTCAGAATCTCTCCGCCTGCCTGTTTCGCATGATCGACCAGGTCCGCGGCTGTCACCGACTCATCCACGATCACAGCGAGGTCCCGTCGCACGGATGGAAACTTTGAGATCGCGCGAAACGACGGCACAAGACGCGCGAACGTCGCTTCCGTTTCCAGCGCGAACAGAATCGTCCCGCTCCTGACATCGAGTTCACGGGCGAGTCCGGGGTGTATGCGTCCGAGCCATCCGGCTGGTTCGTCACCGGCGAAAATGCGCGCGCACTGTCCGGGATGCAGCGCCGGATGTTCGGCGGCCTGAAATCGCAGGTCGCCGGAACGCCCGGTGGGCGCGATCAGCGCTTCGATATCAGCCTTGATGTCGAAGAAATCGACCTCATTGCCTGCGCCATCCCAATGCTCGGGATGGAGCGGTCCCATCGCCAGGCCCGCGAGCATGCTCGTCTCGACAACGCCGCCGTCTTCGCCGGGCTCGAACTGCCGACCGATCTCGAAGAGCCGCAGACGGTGTTGCTGGCGGCTCAGGTTCTGCCGCGCAACGGACAGCAGACCCGGCCACAGCGAACGCCGCATGACGCCCATATCGCTGGCGATCGGGTTCTGCAGTCGCACCGACGCCCCCTCGGGTATCACCATGCGCTGCAGACCCTCGTCGATGAAGCTGTACGTCACCACTTCCGTGTAGCCACGGGCGACCAGAGTGTCCGCGATTCGATCTTCGTCGATATGCGTTTCCGTCGCCGTTCCCGGATGGACGGCCCCGAGACCGGGTACGGCCGGAATGTTGTCATAGCCCACGATGCGGCCGACTTCCTCGATCAGGTCTTCTTCGATCGCAAGGTCGAAACGATGGCTGGGCGGCGTGACCTGCCAGCCACCCTCCGCTGCTTTCACTTCCATACCCAGCCGCCTTAGTCCGGAAGCGACCGTGTCGGCGTCAAGCGCTACCCCAAGGACCGCCTCCGCCTGTTCATGCCGGAGATGAATCGCGGACGACACAGGCAGATGTGTACCGCTCTCGGAAACATCGACAGGACCAGCCTTGCCACCAGCAATCTGCAGCAGCAGCGCCGTGGCGCGTTCAACCGCAACGGCCGGCAGCGCAGGATCAACTCCGCGCTCGAAACGCACCGATGCATCGGTATGCAGGCCAAAGCGTCGCGCCCGGCCGGCGAGCGCGGTGGGCGTGAAGTGAGCGGCTTCAAGAAAGACATCCTGAGTATCGGCATGGACGGCCGTGTACGCACCGCCCATGACACCAGCCAGTCCAACGACACGGTCCCGATCGGCAATCACCAGCACATCGGGCGTCATTTCAATTTCGCGCTCGTCGAGCAGGGTGAGCCTTTCGTTCTCGCTGGCAAACCGGACCACGATACCGCCCTGCAGCCTGCCCAGATCGTAAGCGTGCAGAGGCTGACCCAGTTCCAGCATGACGTAATTGGTCACATCCACCACCGGACTGATACAGCGAACCCCTGCCCGCCGAAGGCGTTCCTGGATCCACACCGGCGTCAACGCATCCGTACGCAGCCCGCGGATAACACGACCGGCGAACCGCGGGCAGGCCTGCGGCGCAGCCAGGCGGACAGGCAACATTTCGTCGTGTTCGGCGGGCGCGACGGGCCAGGCCGGATCGTGCAGCGGACGTTCCCGACGGGCGGCGATTTCACGGGCGAGCCCCCGAACGCTGAAACAGTCGCCACGGTTGGGTGTCAGGTCGATGTCGAGAATCGTATCGTCCAGACGCAGAAAATCCCGCAACGACTCGCCAGCGGGCGAGTCGTTGTCGAACAGCAGAATACCGTCATGCGCGTCGTCGATGCCCAGCTCTTCACCCGAGCACAGCATGCCTTCGGAATGCTGCCCGCGCACCTTTGCCGCGGAAATCACACGCCCGCCCGGCAGTCGCGCTCCGACACGGGCAAGCGCCGCACATCGGCCGGCGACCACATTGGACGCACCGCAGACTATGCGCAGTTGCGCCACGCCGTCGTAGACGTCGCACAGTCGCAACTTGTCGGCATCCGGATGAGGTTCGACATGGAGGATTCGTGCCACGACCACGCCGTCGAAATCTCCGGCGGCCGGCGCGACGCTGTCGACTTCCAGACCCGCGGTCGTGAACTCGGCCGCCAGTGCTTCACCGTCCAGTCCGGCGTCCACCCAGTCACCCAGCCATTCAAGATTTACACGCATGGAGGGCCCTTCAGACGAACTGATTCAGGAATCGCTGGTCGTTCTCGAAGAACAGGCGCAGATCATCGACGCCGTAGCGCAGCATGGCCAGACGCTCCACACCCATACCGAATGCATACCCGCGAAACTGCGCAGGATCAACGCCGGCATTGCGTAGCACGTTGGGATGCACCATGCCGCAGCCCAGGATCTCGAGCCATTTCCCGGACTCGGACAACACATCAACTTCCGCGGACGGCTCCGTGAACGGGAAATAGGAAGGACGAAACCGCAGCTGTACATCGCGCTCGAAGAAGCTCGATACGAACTCGTACAGCAGTGCCTTGAGGTTGGCGAAGCTGACATCCCGGTCCACCGCCAGTCCCTCGACCTGCGAGAACATCGGTGTGTGCGTAATGTCCGAATCGCAGCGGTACACGCGACCGGGTGCTATCAGTCGGATCGGCACGCCATGATTGCGCATTGCGCGTATCTGTACAGGCGATGTATGCGTGCGCAGGAGCAGCCCGGAATCCAGGTAGAACGTGTCGTGCATCGCACGGGCGGGATGATTGTCCGGAATGTTCAGGGCCGTGAAGTTGTGGAACTCGTCTTCCACTTCCGGGCCGGTGTGCACGTCGAATCCGCACTTGCGCAGAATGCGGATCATGCGGCGCAGCGTCCGGGTAACCGGATGCAGACTGCCGGGTGGCAGTCCGCGACCCGCCAGCGTCACGTCCAGCTTCTGCGCGGCCAGTTCGGCCTGAATGCCGGCAGCCTCAAGATCGGCCTTGCGGGCATCGATCCAGCCGCTGACCGCGGTCTTGGCATCGTTGATCGCCTGGCCTGCAGCACGGCGCTGATCCGCGGGCAGGCTGCCCAGCTCCTTGAGCTGATGTGTCAGCAGCCCCTTCTTGCCCAGAAACCGGACACGCACGCCATCCAGCTGGGCCAGGTCTTCAGCCGCGCTGATCGCCGACTGAGCCTGTTCCAGCAGTTGAGCGACACTGCTCACTGCCCGACCTGACCGCTCGGGAGTGCTATGCCTGGGGAAGGGCCGCCTTCGCCGCCTCGGCGATGGACGCAAACGCTTCCGGATCGTGAATGGCGATGTCCGACAGCACCTTGCGATCGATGTCGATGTTCGCGAGGCCCAGCCCATGAATCAGGCGGCTGTAGGACAGACCATGCGGACGCGCCGCAGCATTGATCCGCACGATCCATAACGCGCGGAACTGACGTTTGCGCTGACGGCGATCGCGATATGCGTATTGACCTGCCTTGATGACGGCCTGCTTCGCAACACGATAAATCTTGCTGCGAGCGCCGTAATAGCCCTTGGCCTTGCCCAGAACTTTCTTGTGACGTGCGTGCGCGGTAACGGCGCGTTTGACTCTGGCCATGACGGCTCCTCAACTGTAAGGCAGTAGCTTGCGAACACCTTTGACATCAACGTCGGCGACCTGTGCGGTAGGCCGCAGCTGACGCTTACGCTTCGGTGTCTTTTTCGTCAGGATGTGATTCAGGTGCGATTGCGCGCGCTTGAAACCGCCCTTGGCGGTCGGGCGGAATCGCTTGGCCGCACCACGGTTTGTCTTCAACTTTGGCATACCAGTTACTTCCCTGCTCGCTTCGGCACGCAGCTAGCGCTTACGCGGCGCAATCACCATGATCATCTGCCGTCCTTCCAGCTGCGGATGCTGTTCGACGGTTCCATACTCTTCCAGGTCGGTTCTCACTCTGCGCAGCAGCTCGATGCCCAACTCCTGATGGGCCATCTCGCGCCCCCTGAACCGCAGCGTGACCTTCGTCTTGTCACCCGCTGAGAGAAAGCGGATCAGGTTCCGCAGCTTGACCTGATAGTCACCTTCATCGGTTCCGGGCCGGAACTTCACTTCCTTGATCTGGGTCTGCTTCTGCTTGCGTCGAGCGGACTGGGCCTTCTTGTTCTGTTCGAACACGAACTTGCCGTAGTCCATCACCCGGCAGACAGACGGCTCCGAATTCGGTGCCACCTCAACCAGATCCAATCCGGCGCTCATCGCATATTCCAGTGCCTGCGGTGTCGGCATCACGCCGATCTGTTCGCCGTTGGCTCCGATCACCCGCACTTCACTGTCTGCGATTTCTTCGTTGCGCCTTACGCGTTTACCTTGGACGATTCTGAGTTCCTCGCTGGATTAATCGACACCGGCCTGAAAGCATCGCGGCCGCAGCCCGCTTCGCCGGGAAGCACTCGAGCTTCACGTTGCGCGCGCCTGCGGCCGTCCGCATCAAACCGATTCCCGCGGTGGAGGGTTTCACGCCTCCCCGAAAGCCCCGGAATTGTATGCTGCACGAGACACCGGTACAAGAGCCGCATCGGCATCGAAGCGCTTGATTATCGGACGTTTTGCCCATGCGGGCGGGAAAACGCGGATTTTCACTGCCGAAACCGCCACCAAGGCCCCGCCGCGGCCGGGTCGGCATCGTGTTCGCCGGCCGGCACCTCGACGGCCGGCACCTCGACGGCCGGCGGCACCTGGCCGGTCGGCACCCGGAAGCTGCGATCATCACAGTGATCCGGCTCAAATGGCAGATCCGCGGGGAATACGATATCCCGACCCGTGTAGCGCCCGTCGAAGTACAGCGGGTCGGTGGCCTCATAGCTGCGTTCCAGAGCCCATGACTCAGGATCCAGGCTGAAGCGCTCGATGACCTGCAGCCGGTCGCTGTGCGGCGTGTAGCCATCGGCCGAGAGTATGCCCGGCGCGAAACCGCGGGTCTCGACAACGAGCACGGCGCCCTCCCAGTGGCCGATGGAGTATCCGGGCAGCGACGGTTTCATCCGCTCGGGAAACACCCGTCCGTCCATATGGATGATCCGGTTCAGGCCACCCACCGTGCCGTATTCGATGACGATGTGATCATCGTGCTGGCTGATGCGATGCACCGGCGTATCGAACATCCAGTCAAACAGGATATTGGTGGGCTCACAGCGTAGTCGGGGATTGTCGGCCGATGCAGGATCGAACCCCGCCATCGCAAGGCGCCCGGCGGCAGTCAACGGCATCAGGGTGGGCCGCGACCAGGCCGCCTGCACCGGATCGTCGGCCATCGATTCCGGCGTCCCCCGTGCACCAGGAAAGGCGCGCATGCCCGCCGGCAGCTCCCCGTCCAGTTCCTGCGCGACGCTCAGTGGCACCAGCGCCCCGGACAGACCGCGCGGATCAGTCATGACGCGCTGTTCCCCCGCCCAGTCACCGCTGATGTTCGGTCGCCCGTCCGGCCGCCGCGGCTCGCGCGCTGGCAGCGAGGTGACCGGTGCCGGTTCGCGCAGCATCCCGTATCGATCCATTCGGGTGCCGTCCGCAAACTCGATCGTGGACAGGTAGCAGTCGGTGGCGACATGGCGATCGGGCGCGCCGGTAATTTGCACTTCCTGCCCCGAATGAAACAGCTGTGCCGACCAGCCGGAGCGCCGCAGCACCGTGGCGCTGCGCATCTCGCAACGCCATGGCGTCACCGTACCGTCTTCGGCCTGAACGTCGAGATACAGCCAGGCATGCGGATTCACAAACGCGACGTCGGTGACGACGCCGCGCAGTTCGATGTCGCGATTCAGATCGAAGTTCACGATGCCGTGATGACCATGGGATGCCGCGCCCATCGCAAGACCCGCCGCCGCCACTATCACACCCGATGATTTCATGATGCCCTCCCCCGCAGTTCCACGACCGACTGACCCGAACCCCAATCTCCCGCGGCGCTGCCGACCCGGTCAGAAAGGGCGCGCCTGCATCGCAACGGCCAGACACGCCAGCCCCCAGAACACAGGATATTCGCAGCCACCGAGATTCCACAGCCAGCGCCCCTGGGAAAATCGCCAGGTTGCGACAGCGGCCACCCAGAGAAACGCGGTGGCCAGAAGGGCAGCGTAGAACGTCAACACGGCGAAAACCAGGCACAACATGACCACCACCTCGATGCCCAGTGCCGCATACAGCCACGCCTCCGGCGGTCGCAGGCCCACCGTGCGAAAGAATTCCAGTGCGAAGGCACGCTGAGTGATTTTGGCGATCAGATGCGGGACGAAAAATGCCCCACACGTGATGCGCAGCAGGTTCCAGCCGTTGGTGAGATCGAAACTCTGTGCAAAGTGATCCATCGGCGGCTCCCCCTGCCTGAACCGCGCCGAACACCGATGGGCGCCAGCGGCCAGTCTACCTGTCGGGACATCCTGCCGCTGCATGTCGGGTTGACCGGTGACCCGGAGCCTCCGGCGACGGGGCTGCCGCAACGCCGAGCCACGGCCGCTGTCGCCGTGGCGAAGCGACACGGCACCGCAGCCGCGTTACACTCCAGTGAGGAGCATCGGCGCCTGCGCCAGCCACCGACTTTCAAGACTGCGAAACGCGCAGTGTCCGGCAGCGCAGTGTCCGGCATGTTCTGAAGGGAGAAGCCATGACCCGCCGCCATCCTCCGATCAACCGCCTGAGCCTGCCGCAGGTCAATCTGACACGGCGCAGGGCGCTGGGCGGCCTTGGCCTGCTGGTGGCCGGCAGTGCAGCCAGCACCACCCTGCTCGCCCAGAATGCCGGCAGCTGCGTGCTCGCCGCGGAAGTCGGCGAGGGCCCGTTCTATTTCGACCCTGAACTGCTGCGTTCGGACATCAGTGACGACCAGCCCGGTGCTCCACTGCGCGTCAGCATGCGGATACTTGACGAGCAGTCCTGCGAACCGCTGCCTGGCGCACGCGTCGACATGTGGCAGGCCGACGGCGTGGGCCTGTATTCAGGCTATACCAACCAGCGTGGTACCGGCGCCGTACACCCCTCCACCGTGGCCGATGAATCATGGCTGCGTGGTACCCAGGTCTGTGATGACAGCGGACTCGTCACCTTCACCACGATTTTCCCGAGCTGGTATCGCGGGCGCACGCCACATATCCACTTCAAGGTGCTCATCGGCAACAGCGAACTGGTCGCCAGCCAGATCTTCTTCCCCGAGGAGATGAACCAGGACGTCATGCGCAACTGGGACCCGTACCGCGAACACATCGACCAGCAGGACACGCGCAATGACAACGACATGTTCCTGCGTGGCCGTACCGGGGGGGTGTTCTGCGCGGTCGATGAGGCTGGCGCGGACGGCTACCGCGTATCGCTGGAAGCCGCCGTGCGTCGCACCTGAGAACAGGCTGGGGGCCGCGGCTGCCGCCGCTGGGACCCCTCCGATTCTCCGATCCCCGATGCACCCTGCCGGAAGCCGCCTGGTGCTGCCGGCGGGCTGTCAGAATCGATTGGCTTCGATAATGCGCGTTACGTCGTGCAGACTTTCGACTTCGTAATCGGCAGCCAGATCGCCCGCGGAATGGGTTTCCTTCGACAGACGGCCTTCCGGGCGCCGCAGCCAGGCCGCGATCAGGCCGGCTGACATTGCCCCCTGGATATCGAACATCGGCGCGGCACAGTACAGCACGTCGCGCGGCTCCAGACCGGTTTTCTGCAGAACCCAGCGGTAGGTGCGCGGATTGGGTTTGGCGACACCTGCTTCCTCGGTCGTTGCAACGAAATCCGCCTTGAACGATCTGAACCTGTTCACGTACATGTTCAGGTACCGCGTCTCGACGTCGGAGTAGATGATCACTCTGACGCCGAGGTTCTGCTGATTGCTCAGCGCCTCCTCGGTATCTCCGAACAGCTCGACGCTCTCCTGCAGCGCAAGAAAGTGCTCCACATCATCGGGGCTGCCGTCGATGTCGTGAATCCGATATGCGGTCATCAGCGCATCACGCACGAGATCGGTCACCTGGGTATAGCGGTAGAAGGCCGCACGCCTGTGCATGCCTTCGAATGTCCTTACCCATGTCTCGACGAATTCGGCGTCGCCGACCGGATTGCCATACTGTGCAAGTATCCGCGTCGCGGCGCCCTGCCAGCTGCCCGCCCAGTTGAACAGTGTCGTCTTCGAGTCATAGAAAATGGCGCGCGGCCATCGACCAACTATTGCCATGTCGTACCCCCTTTGCGAGCGAAGTGTAACGCACCGGAATTAACCTGTTAAACACTCCGCAGCCGCGTGCGTGAATCACCCACCAGGCTCCCGCGCGTACTGCATCCAGGCCGCAAGGGCTTCGCCTTGACAGCCCCCGGGGCAGCTGCTGTACTCGGATGCCTCCGGCACGTATCAGGAAGCGATCGCCCGCGTGCCCGACCGCGCGTTGCCGCCGGATGCAGTACTGCCATAGCGATCATTCAGGTTAACGATGTCAATCACACTCAACGTCAACGGCCAGGATCACGAGATTGAGAACCTGTCTGCGGACACCCCACTGCTCTACGCCCTGCGAAACGACCTGTCGCTGAATTCGGCGCGATACGGTTGTGGCGCGGCGCAATGCGGCGCCTGTTACGTCCTGCTGAACGGCCGCACAGTGCCATCCTGCGTCACGCCGGTCTCGGCCGCGGTCGGCGCACGCATCACGACAGTCGAGGGACTGGGCACGCCGGATTCGCCACATCCGTTGCAGCGGGCGTTCATCGATGAGCAGGCCGCGCAATGCGGCTACTGCACGTCGGGCATGCTGATGGCCGCCGTGGCATTGCTGGAATCGAATCCTCAGCCCGACGAAGCACAGATTCGCACAGCGATGAATGGCAACCTGTGCCGCTGCGGCTCCCAGCCACGTGTGCTGCGGGCGATCCGCAAGGTCGCAGGCGGGGAAGGTTGAATCACATGCCTTTTGTGTCACGACGTCAGTTTCTCGTCTCTGCCGGTGCCGGTGCACTGGTGGTCGCCTTCAGAATGGATACACCGCTGGCGCAGCCCGGAGCCGGTTCGCTGCCACGTTTCGTGTCGGGCCATCCGGAGGTCGACTCATGGCTGCGCATCAGTGCCGACAACGCAATCACGATCCTCACCGGCAAGGTTGAACTCGGCCAGGGGCTTTCCACTGCGCTGTTGCAGATAGCCGCCGAGGAACTCGAGGTACTGCCATCCGACATCGAGATTCTCACTGCTGATACCGGAATCACACCGAACGAGTCGTACACCGCCGGCAGCCGCTCCATTGAAGACAGCGGCATGGCCATCCGCCAGGCCGCCGCCGAAACCAGGAAATTGTTGCTGGAACTGGCGGGCGAGCATTTCGGTGCAGCAGCGGACGATCTGCGCATCAACGATGGTGCGGTGCACTACCAGGGTGCGTCGGTCAGCTACGGCACGTTGGTTGAAGGTCAGGCCATCACGCGGCGGATCTCGGCCGACACTCCGCTGAAACCCGCTGCCGATTACCGGCAGGTGGGCCGCTCGTGGCCACGCGTGGACCTGCCCGCCAAAGTGTTCGGCGGCACCGCCTTCATCCAGGATATACGCCTGGATGGCATGCTCCATGCGCGCACCGTTCACCCGCCATCACTGCGGGCCACACTGCGCAGCTTCAACCGTGCTGCAGTCGAGAGTCTGCCGGGCGTCGTGGCCGTCGTACGCGACGGATCCTTCCTCGCCGTGGTGGCGGAGCGCGAGGAACAGGCGGTGAACGCCAGCGCACAACTGGCGGCCTCAGCACGTTGGGATGGCAGCGATGCCGGCGACACGCCGGAAGGCGACACACTCGAGACCTATCTGCGCGACCGTCCCGCGCAGACCAGCACGCTGGTCGACAGCGGCACGCGGCGCAACGACGCAACGCGGATCAGCGCAACCTATCTGCGTCCGTTCCAGGCCCATGCCTCGATCGGTCCCAGCTGCGCGATCGCGCTGTGGGACAACGGGGAACTGCGGCTGTGGACGCACAGCCAGGGCATCTTTCCACTCAGGGACGAACTCACACGTGTGATCGACCTGCCGGCCGATGCCATGCGGCTCACGTTCGCCGAAAACGCCGGCTGCTACGGACACAACGGCGCGGATGATGCGGCGCTTGAAGCGGCGCTGATTGCCCGCGCACTGCCAGGGCGGCCGGTGCGACTGCAATGGTCACGCGCGGACGAGTTCGCTTTCGAACCGCTCGGGGCAGCGATGGTCATGGACTGCGAGGCCGGACTGGATGACGACGGCAACGTCACGGACTGGCATTTCACGGTGCGCGGATTCCCTCACCCCGGACGACCGGGTTTCGGTGCGGGTAACGGCGCCAACCTGCTCGCCGCGCAGCTGATCGAGAACGCCCTGCCGCCACGCCAGTCGGGGAATCCCGGGCTGGCACGGAACGCGATTCCGTTGTATCGCTTTGCCGCCACCCGCGTCGACGAACACTTCGTACCCGACCCACCGACGCGCGTGTCATCGCTGCGCGCACTCGGCGCCTATGCCAATGTGTTCGCCCTGGAGTCGTTCATCGATGAGCTGGCGGCGGCCGCCAACAGGGACCCGGTGGCGTTTCGTCTCGCGTATCTGGAAGACGAGCGCGCCCGTGAAGTCATCCGAACCGCGGCACGCATCGCGAACTGGTCCGAACGGGGCGGCCTGCCTTCCGGGCGCGCATTGGGCCTGGGCTTTGCGCAGTACAACAATTCCGCCGCGTACTGCGCCGTGATCGCCGACGTCGAAGTGGCTTCAGATGGCGCTGTGCGCGTTCACAAGCTGTGGTCCGCGGTGGATTGCGGCCAGGTCATCAACCCCGATGGCGTCCGCAATCAGATCGAAGGCGGCGCGGTGCAGTCGGTCAGCTGGACGCTTCTGGAGGAAATGCGCCTGCAGACCAGAGCCCGCGGCAATCTCACGTGGCAGGACTACCCGATCCTGCGCTACGAGGCGGTGCCGGACACCGAGATCGTGGTACTGGACCGGCCGGAGCTGCCGCCACTGGGAACCGGCGAGGCATCCCAGGGGCCAGCCGCGGCGGCCGTGGCCAACGCCATCTACGCGGCATCCGGTGCGCGCGTGCGCAAGCTGCCGCTGACACCGGCCCGGGTAGTCGCCGCGAGGCAGGGCTGAATCAAACCGCGGAAACTCGATCTGCGGAAGGCGGAAACGCCCGTGCAGCCGTTTCCGGCATCACACGGGCGTCATTCCGGGCAGATGGTAGGCGCGAGTGGGATCGAACCACCGACCCCCACCATGTCAAGGTGGTGCTCTACCACTGAGCTACGCGCCTAGAAGGACCGCAACGATACCGATTAGCCCCATCGCGCTCAAGGGGTAAAACGCAGAAACTGCTTCGGTCGGCCCACCCGCGGTGCTGTTAACGACACAGTCGCACCTGTGCGCGCGACGTACGTGGCGCCATTCAGTCGATCACGGCAACCGGAGAACCCGGCATCCGGCGACGCAATGCGTCGATTTCATCGCGAATCCTCGCGGCCTGTTCGAACTCCAGGTCGCGCGCGTGCCGATACATCTGTTTTTCCAGTTTCTGGACACGGGCAAGTATCTGCTCCGGTGGCAGGTTGTCGGCGACGGCGGCATGACCGTCGCGACCACGTCGTTTCGTCGAACGCGCACGCACTGCCGCATAGGCGCCTTCCATCACGTCGGCGACGCCCTTCACGATACTGCGTGGCGTGATGTGGTGTTCAGCGTTGTACTGCAGCTGCTTCTCCCGCCGCCTGCCGGTCTCGTCGATCGCCCGCTGCATCGAGCCGGTGACCCGGTCCGCATACAGAATCGCCCTGCCGCGCACGTTTCTCGCCGCACGCCCGATGGTCTGGATCAGTGAGCCCTCGGAACGCAGGAACCCTTCCTTGTCGGCATCGAATATCGCAACCAGCGACACCTCGGGCATGTCCAGCCCCTCACGCAACAGGTTGATGCCGACCAGGACATCGAACTCACCCAGACGCAGATCGCGGATGATCTCCATGCGCTCCACCGTATCGATATCCGAATGCAGATAACGAACGCGTATGCCGTGCTCCTGGAGATAGTCGGTGAGATCCTCGGCCATGCGCTTGGTCAGCGTGGTGATCAGCACCCGTTCACCAAGGTCTGCGCGCAGACGGATTTCCGACAGCACGTCGTCCACCTGCGTACCGGCCGGACGAATCTCCACTTCCGGGTCCACCAGACCGGTCGGCCGGACCACCTGCTCGACCACCTCATCCGCATGCTGCTGCTCATAGCGGCCCGGCGTTGCCGACACAAAGATGATTTGCGGTGCCAGCGCCTCGAATTCCTCGAACTTCAGTGGCCGGTTGTCCAACGCCGAAGGCAGGCGGAAGCCGTACTCCACGAGGGTCTCCTTGCGTGAACGGTCTCCCCGATACATCGCCCCGAGCTGCGGAATGGTGACATGGCTTTCATCCACGAACAGCAATCCGTCGTCGGGCAGATAGTCGAACAGGCAGGGCGGCGGCTCGCCAGGCGCGCGACCGGAAAGATAGCGCGAGTAGTTCTCGATGCCAGTGCAGTAGCCGACCTCCAGAATCATTTCCATGTCGAACCGGGTGCGCTGCTCCAGCCGCTGAGCCTCCACAAGCCTGTTCTCGGCACGCAGCCGCTTGAGCTGCTCACCCAGATCAGCACGTATGTGCTCGACGGCCTCCAGCAGGGTTTCACGCGGTGTCACATAGTGAGTCTTGGGATAGATCGTGACTCTCGGTACCGACTGCACGATTTCGCCGGTTAGCGGGTCGAACAAACTGATCTGTTCGATCTCCTCGTCGAACAATGCCACGCGCACCGCATCGCGCTCGGATTCCGCGGGAAATATGTCGATGACATCGCCGCGCACACGGTAGGTGCCGCGGGCAAAGTCGACCGGGTTCCGCGAGTACTGGAGTTCGGCGAGCCTGCGCAGCAGGTCGCGCTGATTGATCACACTGCCCCGCGCCAGATGCAGGACCATGCCGTGGTAGGACTTCGGGTCGCCCAGACCGTAGATCGCCGAAACCGTTGCCACGATCACCACGTCACGCCGCTCCAGCAGCGCCTTGGTCGCCGACAATCGCATCTGCTCGATGTGGCTGTTGATCGAGGAGTCCTTCTCGATGTACGTGTCGGTGGATGGGACGTAGGCCTCAGGCTGATAGTAGTCGTAGTACGACACGAAATACTCCACAGCATTGTTCGGAAAGAAATCACGCATCTCTCCGTACAACTGTGCCGCCAGCGTCTTGTTGTGCGCCAGAATCAGTGTCGGCCGCTGCAGGCGACTGATCACATGCGCCATCGTGAAAGTCTTCCCGGACCCGGTGACACCAAGCAGGGTCTGGCGTGCAAGGCCAGCCGCCAGTCCATCCACGAGGCGGTCAATCGCGGCCGGCTGGTCGCCCGCGGGCAGATAGTCGGAATTCAGGTCCAGAGAACGATCGGGCATCGGTCGAGCAAGTTCCATTTGGTGAGACCACGGCCGCGACTTAAGATACGCGAGGCCGGCACATCAGGAAAAGGCGGATTTTCGTTGGACCATGCACTATCGCGCAGAATGGCGCGCATTTCAGCTTCCCCGACGGTCAGCATTACGGCGCTGGCCACCCGTTTGCGCGAGCAGGGTCGCGACATCATCACGCTGAGCGTGGGCGAGCCGGATCTGTCGGCGCCCGGGCATGTGCTCGATGCCGCCATCTCCGCCATCCGCGCCGGCGATACGCGCTATACGCCCGTGGCCGGCAGCACGCGTCTGCGTGAGGCCATCGCCGCCAAGTTCCTGCGTGACAACAACCTGTCGTACACAGCTGATCAGATTCTGGTCAGCAGCGGCGCCAAGCAGGCCTGCTACAACGCGTGCCAGGCGCTGCTGGACCCGGGTGACGAGGCGGTCGTGATCGCCCCCTACTGGGTGTCGTATCCGGATATGGTGCGCCTGACCGGTGCGCAGCCCGTCATCATCGACACCACGCAGGCGACCGGCTTCAGGGTATTGCCCGAACAGCTGGCTGACGCACTTTCGCAGCACACGCGACTGCTGGTTCTCAACAGCCCGTCAAATCCCACCGGCGCCGTGCATACTCGTGAAGACTGGAAGGCCATCGGCAGAGTGCTGGCCGACTATCCGCGTGTGGTTGTGATTGCGGATGACATCTATGAACACATCTACTGGCACGAATCGCCGTTTACGACATTCGCCGAAGCCTGTCCGGAGCTGAAGGAGCGGACGATCACCGTCAACGGCGTTTCCAAGTGCTATGCGATGAGCGGCTGGCGAATCGGCTACGCGGCCGGCTCCACGCACATCATTGCTGCGATGACGACCATCCAGAGCCAGAGCACCACCAGTGCATGCACGATTTCGCAGGCAGCCGCCACCGCGGCCCTGAGCGGCGACCAGGCATGGGTGCACGAAATGGCTGCTTCCTTCAAGCGACGGCATGACCTGGTGATCGACGCCATCAATTCGATTCCCGGATTCCGCTGCGCGCCCACCGGCGGTACCTTCTATGCCTTTGTCGAGATCAGTGGTGCGCTGGCCGCCACTGGTGCTCAGGACGACGTGGAGTTCTGCGCCCGCTTACTGGAGAGCACGGGCGTGGCACTGGTCCCGGGAGCTGCCTTCGGGGCCACAGGCCACCTGCGCATCTCATTCGCCGTTAGCGAAGAGACGCTGCTCGATGCGCTGCAGCGTATCCGCCACTTCATCAGCGCCTGAGTGGCCCCGTATCAGCACAGGCACCGGGGATGATCGCAGTGGGAACAGTCACTTGCGCGATGCCATGACGGCAGGCTCTAACTCGCTGACAGACAAACCAATTCTGTCTCATGCGCCTTGACTTGATGAACCTCTTCTACCAGAATGCGCGTGCCTGAAGGCGCGGTTCCCCGGTAGCTCAGTTGGTAGAGCGATCGACTGTTAATCGATTGGTCGCTGGTTCGAGTCCGGCCCGGGGAGCCAATTTTCCCTTCATCGCAGCATTCACGTCCGGAAAACGCACGAATTTCCCGTGCCGACGTGCTTCCCTGCCCCATCCTGCCAGTACTTCGTACGTGCCCATTTATCGTTCGTACATGCACATTTATCGGGCGGGTTCGTTGACGCCGTGACCCCCATCACCGAATCGGCTGTCCGGCACCGCTAGACTGTCCGCTTCTCCGATCCGTTTCCAAACGATCGGACCAGCCAGCCAGCCGGCTTCCGGCAACGACAGATTCGACGCCCACGCGTCAGGCGGATTGACTGATCGACTATGGTGACGAGCACACTACTGTTACGGGGAGATCTGATCATCGAGGGTGTGAAATTCACCTGGTGGGTGGTCGATGCACGGCCACGTCAGGTGACGGTCAGCCACCCGCTGCACGGAACGCAGACAGCCATCGTCGATGCAGACCCGGCCGAGATCGCACGACGGCTGGGCAGGTCTCTGATGTCCGGTCGCCACAGCCGGCATGCGCCCGGTTCCTTCAGGATCGACGAGGTCTGAATCAGCGATTCGCCAATCGTCTTCGAATCGATGCTCCATTCGTATTATTACGAATAAATCGTTAGTGGCGTTGGGCAGATCAGGTCGATAGGCAGCGGCCCTGCTGTGCGTTCAATCCCTGCCGGCATTCGCGCAATACACGGTCGATACCTGGCTCGAAGCAGACAAAAACTGGGTAACAACGAATGGAATCCCCCTGTACATGCGCACCCCTTGGGGGAACCATATTTTGAGGCTTGATCCAGGCGAGATTAATCCGATTCAAGTATGGCCTTAGGAGTCATTATGAACCGTACACGACGTGTCGTGACACTTTGTTGTTCGCTATCGTTGTTTCAGTGCATGGAATTCGCATTCGGCCAACAGGATATGTGCCCCATTGGTGATTCGCAGTGCCTGGATCAGCGTTTCGGTGCAGCCTGCGTCAACCTTCGAGATGGCGCCACTGCTGATTCGTGCGCGACCTGGCTTGCATACCTGATGCAACGCCCTGACGCAGGTGAGCCGGAGCCTCAGCTACTGGCCGGTGCAACGTATCGGGCGTTGGCCAGATTTACTGATGATCCGCACCTTACCCAGTCGCATCAAGAACAAGCTGCCGCGGTCTTCAGCAGGGTGCTGGATCGGGATCCTGTCAACATTCGTGCGCTTTACGGCCTCGCGTCAACAGCGTCGACTCTTGAGGACAGAGTCGCGTACCTGCGTATGGCGGTCGCCGCCAATCCGATCGATCTGCAGACATTGAATCGTCTGGCGGATACCCTGGCAGCTGTCGGCGGCATAGCAAGTGTGCGAGAACGAATCGAGATCCGTGAGCAGGCGTACTACGCTGACGCGGACCTCGGCTTTGGCCTCGCATACGGTGACTCGATAATGCAGGATCAGGAGGCTCGCTGGCGCCTGACATCCAGCATCGTGTCAAATTACTCGGAGCTGCTTCGGCACCTGGAGTCAGACGCTGACGATGGATCCGAACTCATGGACGCCGAAACGCGTCGCAACCGGTTTATCGATCAGGCCAGAGACGATCTGCTGGTGGATGCCACACTGGAGGAAGTCCGCCGCGCGGACACGTCTGACCCGGAGGTGCTTGTTACCGGGCTTTCATTGCTCTGTCGCTCCGAGGCGTTGGAGATTTTTGGCGGTCGTGAATGTATGGAGGCCCTGTCGCTTGTAGCGGATAGGGCGCTCACATCCCCGGACCTTGAACAGGGGCGGCGACTGACCGATGTCGTTGGATCGACCACAGAATCGCTCCTGCAGCAGGACTCGTATCTCGTTCGAGACAACCCGGACTGGAGGGCGCGAGTCGTAGAATCAATGGAGCAGCTGATCGCCAGCGACGTCGCTACTCCGGCTGTATACGCCAACTACGCAACGGTTCAGACAGACCCTGAAATCGGATTGTCGGCATTGCGACAGGGAGCCGTACAGTTTCCCACCGACAGCAACGTCGCGATCGCGGATGCGATGATGGCCACTTCCATGGCATCACTGCCGCAGACTCTGCTGCCGATGCTCATGGAGGCCATTCGGAGCCACGACCCTCTGGAGAACACCGCAAACGCAGCAGTAGCACCTATCAGGAAGCCGATCTGGACATCGGCGTGACAGGCCTTCCAGGCAGGTGTCACTCTCCCCGCCGCGGATGTCATCTGAGGCTGGCACCAAGCACCCCACGATAGACAGCTACTTGCATGGGCTGCCCATCACGCAGGAGTTCCACGATCACAGACTCGCCAGGTGTGCCTTGCTGGGTCAGGGAAACGACTTCCCGGAAGTCAAACACGCGGACACCCGCGTAGGTAACGATCTGATCCCCAGGCCGAATTCCTGCGTACTCTGCCTGAGAGTTTTCCATCACGCCTGTCACCGTGACCCGCGATGGCCTGCCTGTTGCGTTCAAGTAGCTGTCGTACTCGGCATCACTCAACTCGTCTCTGAGTCGAGAATCCGGATCAAAGTCGGCCAACCGCTCGGCGAGCACCGGCCCTCCATCGCGTTCTGCCTCCAGGCGAGCCTGAAGATACTCCAGTATCAGCTCGTTCCTGCGGCGTCTTCATCGGTCCGCCGAGTCCGACTGCAGATCGCTGAGCCGGTCCACATAGCGCAACCCGGCCTTGGCCAGTGGTTCGCGCATACCGTACATGTCCAGACCCAATTCCCCGGCGGCGAGACGGTCGCGTTTTTCCTGTTCGTTGGCCAGGCGCTTCTGCGCCGCGGCCAGCACGGCCGGAGCGTCCCCGCGGGGCACCACCACCACACCATCATCATCAGCCACGATCGCGTCACCCGGATTCACCAGCGCGCTGGCACAGACCACCGGCACGTTGACCGAACCGACGGTGGCTTTGATGGTGCCCTTGGCCGAAACGGCCCGGCTCCAGACAGGAAACTTCATCTCGCTCAGTTCGGTGATGTCCCGGCAGCCGGCATCGATGATCAGGGCGCGTGCCCCCTTCGCCTGGTAGGACGTGGCCAGCAACTCGCCGAACATGCCGTCCGTATTCGGGGCACTGAGTGCCACGACAATCACATCGCCCGGCTGGCACAGTTCGGCCGCCACGTGCAGCATCCAGTTGTCGCCGGGATGCGCGAGCACGGTGATGGCACTGCCGCTGATCCGGGCGCCGCTGTATATCGGCCTCATGTACGAATGCAGAAGGCCGGTGCGACCCTGCGCTTCGTGCACCGTGGCAACACCCGCTTCGCCCAGCGCATCGACGACGGTGGCATCGGCCCGATCAATATGACGTACGGCTACGTTTCTCACAGTCACTCCTGATTTCAGTTTTCATCATAGGGGCTGGACAATCTGTGGTGCGGGTACCTGTCCAGCCATGCTGCAATTCTGTCCCTGCGTTCCAGTGCCACCGGAATGAAATCCAGCGCCTGCTGCAGCCGATCATCCGGTTCGGCACAGCTGAAGCGCAGGAAGCCCGCGCCGGCTTCGCCGAAACATTCTCCACCCAGACAGGCAATACCGAAGCGATCGTCCGCACCTTCCAGCAGGTACAGCGCCAGGCCATGGCTGGTCATTCCCAGGCGGTTGCATACAGCCGCGACCTTGGGAAACACGTAGAACGTGGCACGCGGACTGAGTGTGTGGAATCCGTCGATGCGGTTCAGCCCTTCCGTCAGCAATACCACCTTGTCGCGAAATTTCAGCATCACCTCATCGCGCTCGGCACGATCCTGCCGCAACGCAGCGGTCCCCGCCAGCTGAACCAGTGGCGGCGTACACGACAGCGTGGTATTGATCATCTTGGCAATGGCGTCGGCGATTTCGGTGGACGTCACCGCGAATCCCAGCCGCCACCCGCTCATGCTGTAGGACTTGCTGAAGGTGTAAGCCGCCACGCACTGATCGAGCATGCCCGGCTCGCTGAGCAGGGAATGATGGCTGCCTTCCCAGATCATATGGCAATACGGCTCATCGCTGAACACCGCCACATCGCGTCCACGAACCAGGTCTGCGATCGCCTTGAGGTCCTCGCGTGTTGCGACGCCGCCGGTGGGGTTGTGCGGCGAATTGAGCAGAATCGCCCTGGGAGACGCGTCGTCTTCCAGAAAGCGTTCGATATCAGCAATACAGGGGCGAAATTCGCTTTCCAGTCGCAGTGGCGCCATCACGGGCCGCGCAGCCCGTCTGAGGATGTTCGGCAGGTAGGTGGGGAAGTACGGACTGAAAACCAGCACGCCATCGCCCGGTTCCAGAAAGGCCTCACAGAAGAACTGTTCGAAAACCTTCGCGCCCGGGCCGGTAACGATGTTGGATGCCTGCGCAGGGATACCGAACTCACCGCGGACGAACTCCGCGGCCGCCTCGCGAAACTCGGGTATTCCGGGCGACGGGCAGTAGTGCGACTGATTGGCCTCGATGGCTGAGATGCCGCCTGCGCGAGCCGCAGCGGTGCTGTCGAACGGGCTGTCACCGATCTCCAGCTCCACCACATCCTTGCCGGCCGCCTTCAGGGCTCTTGCCGCCGCCAGTACGGAGAACGCGGTTTCTATGGTAAGCGAGCGTGCGAACTCACTGAGCTTTGCTGCCAAGTACACACCTGTTGCCCTGCCATCGGCAGGCTGCGGGACGGCTGTGGAAAACGCGTGCGGATATAGCCGCTTATAATGCGGTATTGGGACCTGCACGCCGGTGCAACAGTATGCGTTCGCGTGCATCGATACGCAACCGAGCCGGCACCGCTCCCGCAACCGACACAGGTGTGTTGAACTGACGATGAAAGCAGCCACACTCATGCTGCTGGCCGTCGCCGCCCTGCCAGTCAGCGGCTGCGATCAGACCGGCCCCGATCCGATCGATTCCGGAGTGGATTTCATGACCGAACAACACCCCAACACCCAGCTGGCGGACAGTTTCATGGTCACTGCAGCGCATCCGCTGGCGGTGCAGGCCGGTGTCGATGTGCTTCGCGACGGCGGCACCGCCGTGGATGCGGCAATCGCGGTGCAGATGGTGTTGGGGTTCGTCGAGCCGCCTGAATCCGGTATCGGCGGCGGAGGCTTCCTGCTCTATCACGACCAGCAGACCGGGACACACTTCTACGATGGCCGGGAAGTGGCGCCGGCGGCTGTGGAAGCGGAGCACTTCACTCTGTTCGGGCGAACCATGCCATTGCCGCTGGCTGTTGTCAGCGGCCGCTCGGTGGGTGTTCCGGGGCTACTGTCCATGCTGGAACAGGCACACCGCCGGCACGGCAGCCTGCCCTGGTCGCAACTCTTCGAGGCTGCGATCCAGCACGCCGAACAGGGCATCGCCATGCCTCATCGACTCCAGCAGCAGATCAGTCAGGACCGATCCCTGCGACTGTTCGGTGACACGCGGCGCTACTTCGTCCGTCAGCGTCGCGACGCTGAGCCACGCCTGCGCAATCCGGAGCTGGCGATCACGCTGCGTCAGATTGCCGATCAAGGCGCCGACGCCTTCTATGCGGGGGACATCGGGGCACGGTTTGTTGCCCGCGCACAGGCACGATGGCCGCTGTCCAGCCGTATCACCGCCGATGATCTGAGGGCCTACAGGGCGCTGGAACGCACACCGCTGTGTGGCACCTATCGCGGATGGACTCTATGTGGCCCGCCCCCACCCTCCTCGGCCGGCATCGCTCTGATTCAGATACTCGGCATACTCGAGCACTTCCCGATGAGGGAGCTGGAACCGGGTTCAGCCGCCGCGATGCACCTGATCGCCGAAGCGAGCCGCCTGGCGTTCGCGGACCGCAATCGCTACGTGGGTGACCCGTCGTTCAGCGAGGTGCCAATCACCGGGCTTGTCGACCCCGCCTATCTGCAGGCCCGTGCCGCGCTGATCGATTCGTCGCGGGCGATGCCCGCGGTGTCGGCCGGCATCCCGCCGGACAGTGACGCTGACCGTGCGCTCAGCGTTCCTGCGGAGGATGAAACCTTCGGTACGACACACCTGAGCATCGTCGATGCTCAGGGCAACGTCGCCGCAATGACGAGTTCGAATGAATCGCCATTCGGCACCCGGATGATGGTGAACGGCTTCATCATCAACAATCAGCTCACGGATTTCACCTTTGCCGCTCACCTGCCTGACGGCAGCGAACACCCCAATGCGCCGGCAGCAGGCAAACGGCCGCGGAGCTCGATGGCTCCTGTCATCGTACTGGACCGCGACGGCAATGTGCGACTGGTGATCGGCTCGCGGGGCGGTGCCCGCATCATTGGATACGTGCTCAAGGTGCTGATCGGGGTTCTCGACTGGGACATGGAACTGCAACAGGCCATCGCCCTCCCGAACTTTCTGCATCGCGGTGTGACGTTCGAGCTCGAGCAGGGCACTTCCGTCGCGCGCCACCGCGACGCATTGCGGTCGATGGGCCACGATGTCTCGGTTACCTCTCTCACCAGCGGGTTGCATGGCATCGAGCGTGTCGGCAGCCAGTGGCGCGGTGCTGCCGACCCCCGGCTGGACGGGATCGCAGCCGGTGACTAGGCACGCGAACCATCCGTCGGCATGGGCCTGTCATGACGTGACGCCATGACGGTCGACCGGTTCCTGATGCCCCCATGGACCATCGGCTACACGGGGGATCCCCGGCGCGTCGGAATCGAGCTGGAGCTGGGCGGCCTGACACTCGACCAGGTCGCGAATATCGTTGCCGACTGGCTTGGAACGACGATTTCCCGTGACGGACGCTACCGACGCGTGATGCATGGCGACATCGACGGCGACTGGCGGGTGGAGCTGGACTTCAGACTGTTGCGCAGAATGGGTCGCAGGGACCATGCCAGCGACCTGCTGTTCGGTGATCTGAAAAGTTCGGCGGAAGCCCTGCTCAGTCGACTGTCGAATCCACTGGTCCCCAGAGAGATTGTCAGCCCGCCACTGCGGCTGCACCGGCTACAGGACTGTGAAGCCCTGGTCGGACGACTCCGGCAGGCCGGTGCCCGGGGCACTTCCGACAGCATGCGCTACGCCTTCGGGATGCAGTTCAATCCCGAGATACCCTCAACCAGCGGCGACCTGATCCTCGCCTTCATGAAGTCGTTTGTCTGCCTGTACGACTGGCTGTTCCTGCGTGCCAGGGTCGACATTTCGCGCCGGATAAGCACGTTCGTATCTCCGTTTCCCACCACATACGTACGCAAGCTGATTGCACCGGACTACCAACCTGACCTGCCGGCCGTGATCGACGACTACCTGATCGACAACCCGACCCGCAATCGCGCCCTCGATATGCTGCCGCTGTTCGCTTTTCTGGATGAATCACGCGTACGTGCGAATGTGCCGGATCCGCTGATCAAGTCACGCCCCGCGTTTCACTATCGATTGCCGAACTGCGACATCCACAATCCCGACTGGACACTCAGCACGGCCTGGAACGACTGGGTGGAAGTCGAACGGCTTGCGCAGGACGAAGACCGGCTGCGCAGGTGCTGCGAGGCATACGCCCGCTTCCTGGATCACCCCGTGCAACGATGGCTGGGCGACTGGCACGGCGAAATCGAATCGAACTGGCTTGCCGGACCGTCGACTCAGCGCTCCCAGACACCCTCAAGATAGGCACGGAATCCGTCCCCGAGCTCCGGATGGCGCAATGCGTACTCGACGGTTGCCCTGAGATAGCCCAGCTTGCTGCCGCAGTCGTAGCGGGTGCCACTGAACGCATAGGCGTGAACGGCCTCCTCCAGCAGGAGGTCGGCAATGGCGTCCGTCAGCTGAATTTCGCCCCCGGCGCCGCGCCCGGTCTGCGCGAGCTTGCGGAAAATCGCCGGCGTCAGAATATAGCGGCCAACAACCGCAAGGTTGGACGGAGCCTGTTCGGGTCGCGGTTTTTCGACAATCCGGTTGACCTTCTGTATGCCGCCAGGCTGTTCCTCCACCGCCACAATGCCGTAGCTGGCGGTCTGGTCGGCAGGTACGGTTTCAACGCCAAGGACGCTGGCACCATGACTCTCGAAGTGCCTCCGCATCTGCGCAAGGCACGCCACATCACTGTGAATCAGATCATCCGCCAGATGAACGAAGAACGGTTCATCGCCGACTGCCGGGTATGCACAGAGCACCGCATGGCCCAATCCAAGTGGCACGCCCTGTCGCAAAAACAGGCAGCTTGCGCTGGCCGGCACGATGTCGCGAATCATTTCCAGCAGGTCTTCCTTGCCGGCATCGCTCAACGCCCGCTCCAGTTCCGGATCGGCATCAAAGTGATCTTCGATCGCACGTTTGGAAGAACCGGTGACAAATACCAGCTTGGTGGCCCCCGCCTCCAGGGCTTCCTCCACCGCGTACTGGATCAACGGCTTGTCGACGATGGGAAGCATCTCCTTGGGAGACGCTTTGGTGGCGGGAAGAAAACGGGTTCCTCTGCCCGCAACCGGAAACACGGCGGTACGAATCGCTGTCACCACAAACCTCCTGGATACCAATGCAACGGATGATACCGGAGGTGACCATGGAAAATGGTGACAGGTTTCCACCTGCCAACGATCCAGACGGTCAGGCCGCGGTCGCCCCGCGGCAGCTGTGCCGACTTCACCGGCATCGCCGCCGCGGCGCGACCGTTTCTCCCGAACCCGGCTGACTCAACGGAACGAGCCTGCCAGCCGGGTATAACCGCCCGGACCAGGCTACTCCGATGCCGTCTCCGCTGCCGGCGCCTGCACCAGGATTTTCTCCCGGTTCGCTTCGACAACGCGCTCGCCGATACCTCTGACCCGCATCAGCGACTCCGGAGAGGTGAAGCGACCATTCTGCTCTCGATCACGAACGATGGCTTCGGCCAGTGCAGGTCCCACACCCGACAGCTCCGCGGCCAGCGTAGCCGCATCGGCCGTATTGATGTCGACCGGTTCAGCCAGCACCATCGAGGATGCTCCACCGAGCAGCACACAAAGCAGAAAGCCCTGAATTATCCGTTTCATTGTTGGCACTCCTTGTAATGAATTGCGAAGGAATGCTAGGCGAATCCGCCCGGCTGCTCTGCCGTTGAATCTCGTGTGTTCATGCAGATTCAATGTGGGGGGTCAATGCACCAATGCCTCGAATTCGAATGACTGGATCGGCCTCACGGTCTCCCACTGCTTGCAGCTCGGGCAATGCCAGATGAAGCGCTGGGTGCTATAGCCACAGTTGGTGCAACGATAACGGGCACTGGTGAAGGCCAGCTGTCTGAGACCGTCCGCCACCCTGGCAATCGTGCGTTGGCGCCGTTCCGGATCGGTGCCGCGCAGTTCGTTGACGTCCACCAGGCCGGCGAGCAGCTCGTTCTCCATGATGAAACGCTCGACACACTCGGACAACGCAACGGAATGCGTCAGATTACCGATGATGGCTGCATACGCCAGATCCTTGGTCAGCGCATCATCCCCGGCCAGGAGTTCGTATATATAGCGATCGAATTTATCCAGAGCGCCTGACTGCTCGTAGCAGCGCAACAGCGGCGCCAGCGTCTCGGCAATCAGCCGACGATCCTTGCCGATGATGTCTTTGTACAGTTGCACTGCGCGATGGTAGTCCTGCTCTTCAACGGCGATAGCGGCACGAATCAGCATTCCGCGCAGCGCGCTGTCCTTGTTGCCAGCAGCCTGCTTCAGGTACTGACGCGCGTCTTTAAGGTCACCTGCTTCCCGTGCCTGCTGCGCAAGTTCGCAGTAGTAATGTGCGATGCGCCCGGACTTTTCGCCGTTGAGAAGCTCCAGCTGCCTGTGTGTGTCGATGGCTCGCTGCCATTCCCGTTCGCGCTCATAGATATAGATGAGGCTCTCCAGCGCTGCCTTGGCCAGAGTCGGACTTGCGGTCAGCTCGGCGAACAACTTTTCAGCTCTGTCATAGAGGCCGGCGCTGAGGTAATCCTCAGCCAGCGAAAACAGCGCCTGATGTCGTTGGGCTTCACTGAGATTCGGTCGCGCGAGCAGATTCTGATGCACACGGATGGCGCGTTCGATCTCACCTCGCCGACGAAACAGGTGACCCAGCGCGAAGTGCGTTTCCAGCGTGTCGTCATCGACCTTGGCCATCTGCACGAACAGTTCCAATGCTTCGTCCGTCTTGCGATTCAGCACCAGATTGAGGCCGCGCATGTAGTCGGCACTGATGCGTGACTTGGACGGATTCTCCCGGTCGTAGTCGAGATAGATCTTGAATGCCCAGCCGATCGCCGCGAACAGGATGAAAGCGCCGGCAAGGAGAAATGTGCTTTCAGTCGGCATCTTTGAGCGGCTGGCTTTCCAACTGTTTGAGGCGAGATTCGGCGCTGTACAGGTTTTTCTTCAGCCGCCGGCGCTGCAGCACGGATTTCAGCGCACCGAAACCTGCGGCCCCGGATCCGAGAACCCAACCCAGCGCGAAAGCGATCGACAACGCCAAGGCAACGGACACACGTTCGAAACGCATGATGCCGATATCGATGCCGATGGGTTCCGGATTCGCATAGGAAATAATCGCGGCTAACGCCACGAAGGCGATCAACACCACGATCAACCATATCTTACGGAGCACAGACATCGATGCGCCCGTAGACCAGGCGCTCAGTCGCGCACGGGCATGTGGCGCGAATCGTTGACGCGCTCGCGCAACTCCTTGCCCGGCTTGAAATGCGGAACGTACTTGCCGGCGAGCGCAACAGGCTCGCCGGTTTTCGGATTACGTCCCATACGAGGCGGCCGGAAATGCAGCGAGAAACTGCCGAAGCCCCGAATTTCGATTCGCTCTCCACTCGCCAGCGCCTCACTCATCAGCTCAAGAATATGCTTGACCGCCAGCTCCACGTCCTTGGCGGCCAGATGCTTCTGGTTTCGAGCGATGGATTCGATCAACTCGGACTTAGTCATGAGTACGGACCTTTCTCCCGGGCTTCGGCAGCTCTGTAGCCGAACGAGTCGCGCTTGATCCTCAGTTATCCGGCGTCATCTGTTCCTTGAGCAGGTCACCCAGTGTCGTACCTGCCGCGGGTTTTCCGGATTCGGACTTGTAGCTCTGAACGGCCTGAGCCTCGTCGTGCGCTTCCTTGGCCTTGATTGACAACGAGATGATGCGGTTCTTGCGATCGATACCCGTCACCTTGGCCTCCACCTCGTCACCGACCTTCAGGACCATGCGTGCATCCTCGACCCGGTCGCGTGCCATTTCAGATGCACGTAGATGACCGATGGTGCCATCCGGCAACTCGATCGTTGCCAGCTTGGCATCCAGCTCCTGCACGACGCCCTTGACGATGCTGCCTTTGGGATGGTCGGAAAGGAAATGTGACAGCGGATCCTTGTCCAGCTGCTTCACACCCAGCGAAATGCGTTCACGTTCGGGATCGATGACCAGCACCATGGCTTCAAGATCTTCGCCCTTCTTGTAGTTGCGGACGGCATCTTCGCCAGCCACATCCCAGGAAAGGTCCGACAGGTGCACCAGACCATCGATACCACCGGACAGGCCGATGAAAATACCGAAATCGGTGATTGACTTGATCTGACCGGAAACCTTGTCGCCCTTCTTGAAGTTCTCCGCGAACTCATTCCAGGGGTTGGGCTTGCACTGTTTCAGACCCAGGGAGATACGGCGGCGTTCTTCATCGATGTCGAGCACCATGACCTCGACTTCGTCACCGATCTGTACCACCTTGTGCGGATTGACGTTCTTGTTCGTCCAGTCCATTTCAGAAACATGGACCAGACCTTCAACCCCTTCCTCGATCTCTACGAAACAGCCGTAGTCCGCAATGTTCGTCACCTTGCCGAACAGCCGGGTGTTGGGCGGGTAGCGTCTTGCCAGTGCTTCCCAGGGATCCGCGCCGAGCTGCTTCAGACCCAGTGAGACACGGTTGCGCTCCCGGTCGAACTTCAGCACCTTCACCTGAAGTTCCTGCCCGACGCTGACCACCTCGGACGGATGCTTGACCCGCTTCCAAGCCATATCAGTGATATGCAGCAGGCCATCGATGCCGCCCAGGTCGACGAACGCACCGTAGTCGGTGAGGTTCTTCACGATGCCCGTGAGCACCGAGCCTTCCTGGAGATTCTCGAGCAGCGCCTCACGCTCGGCGCTGTATTCTTCCTCGACAACCGCTCGACGCGACACGACCACGTTGTTGCGCTTGGCGTCGAGCTTGATGACCTTGAATTCCAGCGGCGTGCCTTCCAGCGATGTCGGATCCCGCACCGGGCGTACGTCGACCAGTGATCCGGGCAGGAACGCACGAACCAGGTCGATGTCCACGGTGAATCCGCCGCGTACGCGGCCGCTGATCACACCGGTAACAATCTTTTCCTGCTGGAAAGCCTCTTCCAGTCGAGTCCATGTACGCGTGCGTTTAGCCTTGTCACGCGACAGCCGGGTTTCGCCGAATCCGTCCTCGACGGTATCCAGTGCCACCTCGACTTCGTCGCCGACCGCGACTTCGAGTTCACCACGTTCGTTCAGGAACTGTTCGGCGGGAATGACGGCCTCGGATTTGAGGCCCGCATGGACGATGACGACATCGGAATTGACGTCAACGACTATGCCCTTGAGTATGGAACCCGGCTTGATCTGCTGATTAGCCAGACTCTCTTCAAAAAGTTGCGCAAAGGACTCACTCATAAGGATCTTCTGTTACCTCGGCGTCCGTTCATCCTGAACCGACGGTCTGTTCGAAAATGTACCCGGCATCCTGCAACTGGTACCCCAAATAAAACTTCTGCCTTGTCTCACAACGTTCAGGAACGATGCATCTCGACACCGGCACTCTCAAAACCGGCGTCGTTCAACCACGTCAGTACAAGGACCACCACTTCCTCGGGTGTGATTCCGGTTGAGTCAACCACTCGCGCATCCTGCGCCGGCTTCAGCGGTGCAGCGGCCCGCTTCCGGTCACGCAGGTCCCGCTGCGCCATATCCCGGGAAAGGTCGCGCAGGCTAACATCAATCCCCTTTTCTTTCAACTGCTTATGACGCCTGCGCGCGCGCTCCCCGGCGGAAGCGGTCAGGAACACCTTGAGGGCCGCATCGGGGAACACCATGCTGCCCATATCGCGCCCGTCGGCCACCAGCCCCGGAGGGCGTGCAAACTGCCGCTGGCGTTGCAGCAACGCGCTGCGGACCTGCGGGATAGCAGCGACCACGGAAGCCAGCTCGCCCGTGGCCTCGGTCCGCAGCTCGAGCGTAACATCTTTATTCTCAAGGAGAATTTTTTCGCAATCGTCGCCTGGAAGAAAAGTGCAGTCCAGACTGCCCGCCAGTTCCGCCAGCGCCTGTGGATCCGGGCTTGCGCCGGCACCGCGAAACAGGCCACGGCGTGATGCGGCAAGGCCCACGAGCCGATACAGGGCCCCGCTGTCCAGCCGATGCCAGCCCAGCCGCGCGGCCAGCAGGCGTGCCACCGTACCCTTGCCGGACCCGCTGGGTCCATCCACTGCAATCACCGGCACCGTACTTTCGACGGATCGCGCGTCAGCCTCGGAACGCGCGCCTGCGGTCATTGCGCAGCGTCCTCCACACGGACCCGCAGGCCCGCGGCACGGGCCGTGGCGGCGAACTCCGGAAACGACGTGGCGACCTGATCGGTATTGGCGATCTCGATCTCGTCGTCGGCGATCAGGCTGGCCACGGCAAACGACATCGCAATGCGATGGTCACCACAGCTGTCGACACGCCCACCGCCCAGACGCCCACCGCCGATGATCAGGCCATCCTCCAGTTCCCGAACACTGGCGCCCAGGGCTTTCATGCCCCGCGCCATCACCGCGATGCGATCGCTTTCCTTGTGGCGCAATTCATTCGCGCCACGCACCCGCGTCTCGCCGGTCGCGGCCAGGGCCGCGATGAACAGTACGGGAAATTCGTCGATGGCCAGCGGCACCAGCTCCGGTGGCACATCGATGCCCCGCAGTTCGCTGCGCTGCACGAAAATGTCCGCCACCGGTTCGGCGCCCTGCCGACGAGGTTGACGCAGTTCGATCTTCGCCCCCATTGCACTGAGCGCCGTCATCAGACCGATGCGCGTCGGGTTGACGCCGACACCGCGGATCATCAGGCCGTCGGTTGCACCCAGACAGCCGGCAACGATAAAGAATGCCGCGGAGGAAAAGTCGCCGGGCACATCCAGGGTCAGCGACTTCAGGTGCGCCCCTGCATGGAGCGAAACGGTATGATCATCCTCATGCTGTGTCAGTCCCGCACCCATCGCGCGCAGCATTCGCTCCGTGTGGTCGCGCGATGGCCCTGGTGCACGTACCGTCGTGTCACCGCTGGCGTAGAGTCCTGCCAGCAGCAACGCCGACTTCACCTGAGCGCTGGCCACGGGCATCGAATAGTCGATACCGCGCAGCGTGGCGCCACCGTGTACTCGAATCGGTGCGCAGCCGTCCCGGGTCTCGATGCGCGCGCCCATCGTTCGCAATGGCTGAGCCACCCGCTCCATGGGACGTGAACGCAGAGATTCATCTCCGGTCAGCTCAACATCGAAAGGCTGACCGGCCAGCAGCCCGGCCATGAGCCGGATTGCCGTACCGGAATTGCCCAGATCCAGCGGTGCATCCGGCGCGTTCAATCCATGCAGACCCACGCCGTGCACCGTGAGGTGTCCCGCCTCCCCATCGTCCACACGCACACCCAGTGCCTGCATCGCGGCACGGGTCGCCAGACAATCCTGGCTGTTGAGAAAACCGGTGACCCTGGTCGTGCCGTCCGCCACCGCACCGAGCATCAGGGAGCGGTGCGAGATCGACTTGTCGCCGGGCACGCGCAGTTCGCCGCCGACTTCCTGCACCGGCTCCACTCTGAATCGCTCCGCCATCGCTACAGAACCGCTTTGGGGTAGGAACCAAGCACGCGAAACAGATCCGCGTTGGCTTTGACCTGGTCGAGTGCACCGGCAACCGGAGGGTCGTCGGCATGACCATCGATATCAACGAAGAAAACGTAGTCCCACTTGCGTCGGCGCGAGGGCCTGGATTCGATTCGTGTCATGTTGACGCCGTGTTTCGCCAGCGGCCCCAGCAGCTGAAGCAGAATGCCGGGCCCCTCGGCACCGGATGCGGACAGCAGCAATGACGTCTTGTCCACGCCGCTGGGCGGGAAGGTGTTGCGCCCGATCACCAGAAAGCGCGTGGTGTTGTCCGCATGATCTTCGACATTGCGGAACAGAATACGCAGGTCGTACACCTCCGAAGCCGCCTCGCCGGCGAGAGCAGCGGTGCCATCTTCGTCACGAGCCCGGCGCGCCGCTTCGGCATTGCTTGCGACCGTGATTTTTTCGACGTTCGGCAGATACTGTGCCAACCACCCGCGACACTGCGCGAACGACTGCGAATGCGAGCAGATGCGGCGAATCTGTCCGATGTCTCTCATCCGCCCCATCAGATGCTGATGAATGCGCAGTTCCACCTCACCACAGATCTTCAATGGTGATGTCAGGAACATGTCCAGCGTGTGGTTCACCGTGCCTTCGGTGGAATTTTCCACCGGCGCAACCCCGAAGTCGGCAACGCCGCTCTCCACTTCCTGGAACACCTCGTCGATCGTCGACAGCGACAGTGCCCGTACCGAGTGACCGAAGTGCTTCATGACGGCCGACTGCGTGAAGGTGCCTTCCGGGCCAAGGTAGGCAACCTTGAGCGGTTCTTCCTGAGCCAGGCACGCCGACATCAGCTCCCGAAACAGCCGTACCATTTCCTCATCGCGCAACGGACCACTATTGCGCTCGACCACGCCGCGCAATACCTGCGCCTCCCTTTCGGGACGGTAGAAATCGGCCGTTGCGGTGAGTCCCTTCACGACACCGATCTGCTGGGCGCAGCGTGCGCGCTCGGCGATCAGGGTTTGCAGCTGCTCATCGATCTCGTCGATCTTGCTGCGCAACGCTTCCAGTGTCTGGCCTTCGGAAGCCGGCTTGTCGGATTCGTTACTCATTCGGGCAATCAGGCTCCGCCATAGGCATCGACAGGCAGCACACGCGCACCGAGCATGCCATTAACCGAGCGTATGCGCTTCAGGCAGGTTTCGCTGATCGAATCATCAAGGTCAACGATGGTGTAGGAGATCGCTCCACGCGAGTGGTTGACCATGTCGGCGATATTCACACCTTCCTCGGCCAGACTGGTGAGTATCTGCGCAACCATGTTCGGCTTGTTGGCGTGCGGGATCGCCACGCGATGCGCCCTCGTCCGCGGCAGTACGGCATCCGGAAAGTTGACCGAGTTCCGTACGTTGCCGTGCTCCAGGAAATCCTTGAGCGTATCGGCGACCATCACGGCGCAATTCTCCTCCGCCTCAGCCGTGGACGCGCCGAGGTGCGGCAGACAGACCACTCTGGAGTGCGCCAACAGCTTGCGTGAAGGGAAATCGGTGACATAGCCCCGCAACCGTTTTTCGTCCAGCGCCTGCAAGGCGGCGTCGTCGTCGACGATGCCCGCGCGCGCGAAGTTCAGCAGCACGGAGTCCTTGCCCATCAGACGCAGCCGATCGCGGTCGACAAGCCCCCGCGTCTCGTCCGTCAGCGGCACATGCAGCGTGACCACATCCGCACGACTGAACAGGTCATCCAGATTGGCCGCTTTCTCGACCGCGGACGACAGCTGCCAGGCCTTGCTGACGGTGATCTGCGGATCAAAGCCGACGACGCGCATGCCCATCGACAGCGCGGCATTGGCCACCTGAACGCCAATCGAGCCCAGGCCGATGACGCCGAGGGTTCGACGCGGCAGTTCGAATCCGACGAACTGCTTCTTGGCCGCTTCCACCGCCTTGGACAATTCCTTGTCGGCGCCATCGAGCTTGCGTGTGTAGTCCCACGCTGCCGTGATGTTTCGAGCGCACACCAGCAGACCCGCCAGCACGAGTTCCTTCACGGCATTGGCATTGGCACCCGGCGCATTGAATACCGGCACGCCGCGATTGGTCAGGGACTCCACCGGAATGTTGTTCGTACCAGCGCCGGCGCGGCCCACCGCCAGCACGCTGGCCGGGATGTCCATGTCATGCATGTTTGCCGAACGCACCATGATCCCGTCTGGCGAGGAGATGTCCGAGGACACTTCGTAGACGGCTCGCGGCAGTCGACGCAGCCCTTCCAGCGAAATGTTGTTCAGTGTTCGGATCTTGAATCGCATTCCGCCATTCCCGTTGCCTGTATCAGCCATGTCGCACCTCGAAATCAGCCATGAACGCGATCAGATCGTCGACCGCCTTTTCCGATACGGCGTTGTACAGACTGGCACGCATACCTCCCACGAGCCGATGACCTTTCAGATTCGCAAGGCCCGCTTCGCGCGATTCACTGAGAAACACCTTGTCCAGCGCGGCATCCGCCAGCGTGAACGGAATATTCATCCAGGAACGGCAGTACTTCTCCACGGCGTTGTGATAGAAGCCCGATTGATCGATGGCCGCGTAGAGTTTCTCGGACTTGCGCCGATTGCGTTCCGCCATGGCTTCCAGCCCGCCCTCGCTCAGGATCCACCTGAACACGAGGCCAGCGACATACCACGGAAAAGTCGGTGGTGTGTTCCACATCGAGTCGGAGTCCGCCATCGTTCGGTAATTCGTGATGCCGGGCGTCTCGGGACGGGCCCGGTCGAGCAGGTCCTCACGCACGATCACGATGGCAAGACCTGCAGGCCCGATGTTTTTCTGCGCGCCGGCATAGATGAGGGCGTAACGACTGACATCGATCGGACGTGACAGGATCGTCGACGACAGGTCGGCGACCAGCGGTGCATCGGAGACCTGCGGGACATCGTGGAACTCTACGCCAACGATGGTCTCATTGGGCGTGAAGTGCAGATAGGCGGCGTTGTCCGTGAGCTTCCATGTGGCCGGGTCGGGGATGCATGTGTATCCCTGTGCAGCGCTGTCCGCGGCGATATTCACCCGGGTGAAATTCTTCGCCTCGCCGGCAGCCTTCTTGCCCCAGCTTCCCGTGATCACGTAGTCGGCGGTGTCGTCTGGCGCCGCCAGGTTCAGCGGCACGCCGGCGAACTGCAGGGTGGCGCCGCCGGCCAGAAACAGCACCTTGTAATGCTCCGGTATCGCGAGCAGCGCCCGCAGATCCGCTTCGGCCTGCGCCGCGCAGGCAACGAATTCCGCACCGCGATGGCTTGCTTCCATCACCGACATGCCTGTGCCCTGCCAGTTCAGGACCTCTTCCTGAATCTGTTGCAGGACCGGTACGGGCAATGCCGCCGGCCCCGCGCTGAAATTGTGTACACGTTCCATAAGTCGTCCTGACCCTTGAGCTAGTCTGTTGCTCCGACATCCCCGTCGGATTCTTCATCCTGCAACGCCTCGACACGTGCGACCCCGACCAGATGGTCCTCCGCATCCAGTCGTATGAGACGCACGCCCTGCGCGCTCCTGCCCATCACCGATACACCGGCCACCGAGGTGCGTACCAGCGTGCCTGCCATGGTGATCAGCATCAGTTCATCGGTATCCGATACCTGCAGGGCACCGACCACCCGACCGTTGCGTTCGGAAGTACGTATCGAGATCACGCCCTGTCCACCGCGCCGGTGTGCCGGAAACTCGCTGACCGGCGTACGTTTGCCATAGCCGTTTTCGGTGGCGGCGATGACGGTGGCGCCATCGGCGCCTTCCTGCAGGATGATCAGTGCGATCACCTCGTCTTCCGGACCACCCAGGCGGATGCCGCGTACACCCGCCGCCGTGCGGCCCATCTCGCGCACCTCGTTTTCAGGAAAGCGGATGGCCTTGCCGGCACTGGAAAACAGCATGATGTCCTGGCTACCGTCGGTGATGCCCGCGGCGATCAGCCGGTCGTCATCACGCAGATCCAGCGCGATGATGCCGTTGCCGCGCGGGCGCGAGAACGCACTCAGCGGCGTCTTCTTGACTGTGCCGCGGCTGGTGGCGAAGAACACGTGGCTGCCCTCGTCGAAGGTGCGAATCGGCACCACCGCATTGATGCGCTCATCCTGTTCCAGGGGCAGCAGGTTCACCAGCGGTCGCCCCCGGGCACCGGGACCGGCCTGTGGCAGCTGGTACACCTTCAGCCAGTAAACCTTGCCACGGCTGGAGAAGCACAGCAGCGTGTCGTGCGAATTCGCCACGAACAGCCGATCGACGAAGTCATCGTCCTTCACGCGCGTGGCCGCACGACCGCGTCCGCCACGCCGCTGCGCCTGATAGTCACCAACCGGCTGCGCCTTCGCGTAACCGGCGTGCGAGAACGTCACGACCAGATCGGCCTCGGGAATCAGATCCTCGATCGTCAGATCGCTGAAGTCCTCGACGATTTCCGTGCGACGCGGATCGGCATAGCGCTCCCGCACCTCCACCAGCTCGTCGCGGATCACCGACTGCAGCCTCTCAGGGTTCGCCAGTATCTCAAGAAAACCCTGAATATTTATTACTACCTCATTGTATTCTTTGGAGATTTTGTCCTGCTCGAGGCCAGTCAACCGATGCAGCCTCAGTTCCAGAATCGCCTGTGCCTGAACGCCGGACAGCCGGTAGCCTTCCGCCGTCAGTCCGCTCTCGTCAGCAAGATCTTCCGGCCGTGTCGCCGCCTCACCGGCGCGTTCGAGCAGATCGACCACGGCACCGGGGCGCCAGACGCGGGAGCACAGCGCAGCCCTGGCATCGGATGGTGATGCCGAAGCCTTGATCAAGGCGATCACCTCATCGATGTTGGTCAGCGCCACCATCTGCCCTTCCAGCACATGAGCCCGTTCACGGGCCTTGCGCAGATCGAACAGCGTGCGCCGGGTCACCACTTCGCGACGGTGGCGCAGGAAGGCTTCGAGCAGATCCTTGAGCGTTAGCAGACGCGGCTGCCCATCGACCAGCCCGACCATGTTGATGCCGAATACACTCTGCAGCGGCGTCTGCTTGTAGAGGTTGTTCAGCACCACGTCAGACAGTTCACCTCGGCGCAGTTCGATCACGACGCGCATGCCGTCCTTGTCGGACTCATCACGCAGTTCGCTGATGCCCTCCAGGCGCTTCTCGCGCACCAGTTCGGCGATCTTCTCGATCAGTCGCGCCTTGTTGACCTGGTAGGGGAGCTCGGTGATGACGATGGCTTCGCGTCCGCGTTCGTCCACCTTCTCGATGTGGGTGCGCGCGCGCACATAGATGCGGCCGCGGCCGGTAGCGTAAGCGCTGACGATGCCCTGCACGCCGTGAATCTGCGCGGCAGTGGGGAAGTCAGGCCCGGGCATCAGCTTGAGCAGTTCGGGAACGCCAAGACTGGGGTCGGCCTGCAGCGCCAGACAGGCGTCGATGACTTCGCCGAGGTTGTGTGGCGGAATATTTGTCGCCATACCCACGGCGATGCCGGACGAGCCATTGACCAGCAGGTTCGGGAATCGCGTGGGCAGCACCGAAGGTTCGGACTCGGTCTCATCGTAGTTCGGTACGAAATTGACCGTTTCCTTGTCGATGTCGGCCAGCAGCTCCTGCGTAATCCGCGCCATGCGGACTTCCGTGTAGCGCATTGCCGCCGGCGCATCGCCATCCACCGAACCGAAGTTGCCCTGACCATCCACCAGCACATAGCGCATGGAGAACGTCTGCGCCATGCGCACCATCGTGTCGTAGGCGGCCGCATCGCTGTGCGGATGGTACTTGCCGATGACGTCACCGACGACGCGTGCCGACTTCTTGTAGGGTTTGCTGAAGTCGTTGCCCAGTTCACGCATTGCATACAATACGCGGCGATGAACCGGCTTCAGCCCGTCGCGTACGTCGGGTAGCGCACGCCCTACGATTACGCTCATTGCGTAATCGAGGTAGGACTGTTTCATCTCGTCTTCGAGACTGACGGGAAAGATTTCTTTTGCGGCTTCGGCCATCTGGTCTGCTCATGTCACGCGTCGGATGCGGGCCCGCAAGGACCCGCGCGAAGCACACGGGCAAAGCTCCGGAGGGAGCTTCCCCGTCAGGCTTCACCGACGCAATGAGGTGTGGGTCCGCAACGCCGTTCAGGCCTGCCACCGGCCGCCTGAAATGGTCGCCACGAACGGGTTCCAAGTGCTCGAAAAACAGCCGCAAATTCTACCACAATGCGCGCGGCGCGGCCTTGCGGTGACGATCCCGGACCCGACGAGGGCCGCCGGCACCTTCGGCCGGCGGCCTTGGCGATATACTCCGTCCGTCGCCCATGGCACCGAGATGATCCGATGAAACAACGCATCGATGCGTTGATCCTGCCGCGCTGGACTGTCGATGTTGACCCGGAAGTCACCGTTCGCGAAGGACTCGCGCTGGCCGTGGACAATGGCCGCATACTGGACCTGCTGCCCCAGGCGCAGGCACAGGCCCGCTACGAACCGGACGCGTGGCATCAACGGCCCGACCACGTGTTGATGCCGGGCCTGATCAACGCCCACTGCCATGCGGGTATGAGTCTGATGCGCGGCTATGCCGATGACATCCCGCTCAGGCAGTGGCTGGAGCAGCGCATCTGGCCGGCCGAGGCCCGCCTGGTGTCGCCCCGCTTCGCGGCCGACGGAGCGCGTCTGGCCATCGCCGAGATGCTGCGCGGCGGCATCACCTGCTTCGCGGACATGTACTACTTCCCCGATACCGTTGCCGAAACGGCACTGGAATCCGGCATCCGCGTCGCGATCGGCATGATCGCGCTGGAGTTCCCGACGGCCTGGGCCGCGTCGGCCGAGGAGTACATATCGAAGGGCCTGGAGGTCCACGATCGCTTCAGGAGCGATGCGCTCGTGACGACCACCTTCGCGCCCCACGCACCCTATACCGTCGCCGACGAGACATTCAGCCGCATTCGTCGTCTGGCCGATGAGCTGGAAGTCCCGATCCACATGCACCTTCACGAAACCGCCGACGAAGTGACTGACGCGGTTCGCCTGCACGGTGAACGGCCCCTCGCCCGACTGGACCGGCTGGGCATCGTCACGCCCTCGCTGATGGCGGTGCACGCAACGCAACTGGATGCGGACGAGATCGGGATGCTGGCAGAAGCCGGCGCCAGCGTCGTGCATTGCCCGCGATCGAACCTGAAGCTGGCCAGCGGTGCCTGCCCCGCCGCGGCCCTGTTGGCTGCCGGCGTCAATGTTGCCCTGGGGACGGACGGTGCGGCCAGCAACAATCGCCTCGATCTGTTCTCTGAAATGCAGCAGGCCGCCCTGCTGGGCAAACTGGTGGCGAAAGACGCGCGCGCCATTCCGGCCGGCACCGCGCTGCGCATGGCCACCATCAACGGTGCGCGGGCACTGGGGCTGGCCGACGAAACCGGTTCTCTGGCGTCCGGCAAGTCGGCGGACATGATCTGCGTGCGCTTCGACCAGCTGTTCGATGAGCCGATACTCGATCCCCTGTCGGCTCTGGTTTACTCTGCGTCCCGTGACTCGGTCACCGACGTCTGGATCGCGGGTGAGCACCTTGTTGCCGGCAGCCGCCTGCAACGCATTGACCAGGAAGAAATCCGTGCCATTACCAGCACCTGGGCATCAAAGTTGATGGACAACTGAACGCATGCAAACACACCCGACAGATTCAGCCAACGTCGATCGCGGCGAACTGGACAGGTTCGCCGCGCTTGCTTCGCAATGGTGGGATCCGGCAGGCCCGCTCCGGACCCTGCACGACATCAACCCTCTGCGCGTGGATTACATCTGCCGCCACGCCTCCGTTGACGGAGCCCGGGTACTCGACATTGGCTGCGGCGGCGGCCTGCTGAGCGAGGCACTGGCCAGGCGCGGAGCACAGGTCACCGGCATCGACCTCGCTGCCGACAGCATCGCCGTGGCAACCGAACATGCGCTCGCGGAGGGCCTGCGCATCAACTATCAGACAGCCAGTGCCGAATCCCTGGCCGCACAGGCGCCGGGTGAATTCGATATCGTCACCTGCCTGGAGCTGCTGGAACACGTGCCCGATCCCGCTCGGGTCGTCACCGCCTGCGCGCAGGCGGTACGGCCTGGCGGCACGGTCTTCTTCTCCACGATCAACCGCAACCTGAAGAGTTTCCTGCTCGCAATCGTTGCCGCCGAACACGTACTGCAGCTGATACCCAAAGGTACGCACGAATACCTGAAGCTGATCCGTCCGAGCGAACTGGACCGCTGGTGCCGCGACGCCGGGCTGACGCTGCGCAACCTCAGCGGCCTGCACCTGAATCCGCTCACGCGCACCTACAGGCTCGGCGGAAATGTCGACGTCAACTACCTCGTATGGACGCAACGGGTCGACGAATCATGACGCTACAGGCGGTGCTGTTTGATCTGGACGGCACCCTCGTTGATACGGCACCCGATCTGGTCGCCGTGCTCAATCGGTTGCTGCGCGAGGAAGGGCAGCGGCTCATGCCCTACGCGATTGCGCGCAACGAGGTTTCGAACGGCGCACTGGGTCTGATAAGACTGGGATTCGGAACCGATCTGGCGCAGTCCCGGTGCGAAGCGCTCCGTGCCCGGTTTCTCGAGATCTACCAGGATTCTATATGCAATAATTCGTTATTATTCAGTGGCATTAGAGATATATTTAATGCATTAAATGATCATGGGATTCGCTGGGGCATCGTCACCAACAAGCCCCGCGCGTTCACCGAACCGTTGCTCGCGATGCTTGCTCTGCGCCCCGATCACGGCTGCGTCGTCAGCGGCGACAGCCTGCCGCAGCGCAAGCCGCACCCCGCCCCCCTGCTGCTCGCTGCCGATATGCTGGATTGCCCCGCAGAACAATGCGCCTACATCGGCGACGCCCTCCGCGACATCGAAGCCGGTCGCGCTGCCGGCATGATCACCGTGGCGGCGCTGTGGGGCTACATTCGTCAGGGTGAGGCGCCTGCGGACTGGGGTGCAGACATCGTGATCCGTCGCCCCGCCGACATCAGAGACATGCTCCGTCGCTGGCCGGCGGCAGCACGCCCGAGGAGCGGCCATAGCGGAGTCCTGATGCCCGCGACAACTTACTCTGGAGACTGACCGTTGAACAATGCTTCTTTGCCGGCCGGGTTCGCACCCTCTTCCGAAATCCTGGCCGATCGCGTCGTCCTGGTGACCGGCGCAACGTCCGGCATCGGCCGTGCCGTTGCCACGGATCTCGTGCGCCATGGCGCCACTGTGGTGCTCCACGGGCGCAGCGAAAAAAAACTCCAGGCGCTCTACGAGGAACTGTGCACGCTGGGACCGGAACCGGCGGTTGCGCACCTCGACCTTGAGCGCGCGCAGGGCGCAGAGTACCAGGCGCTGGTCGATGCGCTGGAAGACCGCTTCGGCCGGCTGGACGGGCTGCTCCACAATGCCGGCATACTTGGCGACCGCAGCCCCGTGGAACATTACGACATCGGGCTGTGGCAGCGTGTCATGCATGTGAATCTGAATACGACGTTCATCCTGACGCGATGCCTGCTGCCCCTGCTGCGCGCATCCGCCGATGCCTCACTGCTGTTGACCACCAGCGGCGTTGGCAGCGAAGGGCGAGCTTTCTGGGGCGCCTACTCGGTTTCCAAGTTCGGCACCGAAGCCCTGACCCAGATACTGGCACAGGAACTGGAGAACACGACGGTGCGGGTCAACTGCATCAATCCGGGCGCCACCCGGACCAACATGCGTCGCAAAGCCTACCCGGCAGAAGACCCGCGAACGCTGCAGGCCCCCGAAGACATTACGCCCACCTACCTGTATCTGCTCAGTGCAGCCAGCCGCGGGGTATCTGGCGAGCGGTTCAACGCCCAGGCCGCGGCTTCCTGACCCCTGAACGTGCCCTTGGCGCTGACCTTGGCCCCGGCTTTGGCGCTGACCCTGGCCCTGGCCCTGGCCCTGGCCGGGACGGCAGTTTGCCCGTAGGAGCCGGCAGGCGAACGGCGGCATACAGTGCGGCCAGTTCCTCACCGCTGAGGAGTCGACTCTCGCCGCGACGCAGTCTGCCGAGGGCCACCGGGCCATAGCGCACGCGTATCAGGCGGCCCACCGTCAGGCCAACGCTCTCGAACACCCGACGCACTTCACGGTTGCGGCCTTCTCGAAGCGTCACCCGGTACCAGACATTGCGTCCGGTTCCGCCCTCGGGGACGACGTTCTCGAAGCGTGCCAGACCATCCTCCAGCGCTACCCCCTGAGTGACACGTTGCAGTTGCGAGTCGTCCGGCTGCGACATCAGGCGTACCGCATACTCGCGCTCAATCTCGTAGGACGGGTGCATGAGACGGTGTGCCAGCTCACCGTCTGTCGTGAACAGCAGCAGTCCGTGGGTGTTGACGTCCAGACGGCCGACGTTGATCCATCGGCCCTGTCGCAACGTCGGCAACGATTCGAATACTGTCGGGCGACCTTCCGGATCACTGCGCGTGGTGACCTCGCCCGCCGGTTTGTTGTACAGCAGCACGCGATCACGCTGCTTCGCGGCTGCCGGGCTGGCAAGCCGAACGGCGCGCCCGTTGACGAGTATGCTGTCGGTTCCGCTGATGCGGTCACCCAGCGTCGCCCTGCGCCCGTTCACGGAAATTCGGCCCTCGGCGATCCAGCGTTCGATCTCCCGTCGGGATGCAATGCCGGCATTCGCCAGGACTTTCTGAATTCTCTCGGCCAGCTTAAGGTGACTCCGTACGTGGTTGCGTCTCAGCATCTGAGTCTGGATCTGATTCGGGTCCGGGTCCGGGTCCGGGTCCGAACTCAGGTTCGGGTTCGGGTTCGGATTCGGGCTCAGATTCGGATTCGGATTCGGATTCGGATTCGGGTTCGAGCTCAGATTCGGGCTCGGGCGCGGGCTCGGGCTCGGATTCGGATTCGGACGCAGAGTCAGGTTGACTGTCGGCTGCGGTTTCAGCCCCGGCTTCGCTTTCACCTTCGGAAGCAGCACTGGTTTCCGATGCCGTTTCCGCTTCGGAATCAACGACAACGGACGCTTCCTCCGCGGCGCCTTCGAGGGCCTCGCGCGCCTCTCGCAACGACTCGACCAGATCGGTCTGCGGGCTTTCCTCCGGCGTCCAGTCCCTGATCTCGGCCAGCGGCGGCAACTCGTCGAGGCGCCTCAGTCCGAAGTAGTCCAGAAACTCACGCGTAGTGCCGAACATGGCCGGCTTGCCCGGGACATCCCTGTGTCCGACGACCCGCACCCAGCCACGTTCCATCAGTGTCCGCATGATGTTCGTACTGACCGCGACACCGCGCACCTCCTCGATCTCTCCGCGCGTAATCGGCTGGCGATATGCCACCAGTGCCAGCGTCTCGAGCAGGGCCCTGGTATAGCGCGGAGCACGCTCCTCCCACAAAGGCATCAGCCAGTCACCCATCGTGCGTTTGACCTGCACCCGATAGCCGCTGGCCACTTCCTTCAGCTCGATACCGCGCCCGTCGTAGTCGATACCCAATGCTTCCAGTGCGTCACGCAGCTCCTGGCGCTCAAGTTTCGTTCCCCGCGAGGAAAACAGCTCTCCGAGCTTTTCCAGCGTCAACGGTCGTCGCGCTGCCAGCAGGGCTGCTTCGATTACATGCTTGATTTCTGTTGTGTCCATTGAATCAATCGTTCTCGGGGTTGTCCTGCGGCAGCCGCTGCTCGGCTGCCCGCACATGAATCGGACCGTACGGCTCAGCCTGAACGACATCGATCAGGCCCTCCTTGAGCAGTTCCAGAATCGCAAGGAACGTTACGGTCACACCCATACGGCCCTCGGCGACATCGAACAGCTTCACGAAATCCATATAGCGTGTCTGTTCAAGGTTCAGCAGCACTGCCGACATCCGTTCCCGAACGGACAGCGGCTCCATCTGTACATGGTGATGCGCGAACATCTCGGAGCGTACGAATACGTCCTTGAGAACCAGCAACAGCTCCTTCAGCGTCACGTCAGGCAGCTTCGCAACCACCTGCCGCTCCGGCGGCTCGGCGTCCGCCACGTTGACATCCCGTTCCAGACGCTCAAGCGAATCCAGGTCCTCGGCAGCCTTCTTGTAGCGTTCATACTCCTGCAGGCGACGTACAAGCTCCGCGCGCGGGTCGTCCTCTTCCTCGACATCGTCGGTGGAACGTGGCAGCAGCATGCGAGATTTGATTTCCGCCAGAGTCGCGGCCATCACCAGATACTCACCGGCCAGTTCGAACTGCATGTCCGTCATCAGTTCGATGTACTCCACGTACTGTCGGGAGATTTCAGCGATCGGAATGTCGAGGATATCCAGATTCTGCCGGCGGATCAGATACAGCAGGAGGTCCAGCGGGCCTTCGAAAGCCTCCAGAAACACCTTCAGGGCATACGGCGGGATGTACAGGTCGCGCGGCAGCTGGGTCAGCGGCTCACCGTCGACTATGGCGAAAGGCATCTCCGCCTGCGAAGGCACATTGGGAATCGCCCCGCCCGACAACATGGTGACCAGCGTCAGGTTCGGCTTGCCATCCCCGCTGGCCAGCTCGCCGCGCTCGTCCATGGCAGCCGCATCTCCGGCAGCCGAGCTGCCGGTATCAGCACCGGCTGCGCTGGCGTCGCTCACATCAGTGTCGTCAGACGTTGTTTCATTCGAATTCACGTCGTCAGGGTTCACATCGCCGGTACCGTTCATGCAGGGGCGCTCACAATCCCGCAATCGCGGCGGCGATCGACAGAAAAATACTTCGAAAATACGTCAGGAACGGCAACAGAATCGTCCACAGCACACCTGTTACCAGCAGCCCGATCACGATGAAGAAGCCGAACGGCTCGATCCGGTCCAGGACATCGGAGGCCCTGGGTGGCAGCAGGCCAGCCAGGACGCGGCCACCATCCAGCGGCGGTATCGGCAGGAGGTTGAACAACGCCAGCAGCACGTTGATCGTGACGCCAAAGGCGCACATCAACTCCAGCCATCGGCCGGCATCACCGCCAATACCCAGCAGAAAAACCAGGCCGAGCATCACGGCCCAGAACAAAGCCATGACGAAATTGGCCGCCGGCCCGCCAGCGGCGACAAGAATCATGTCACGCCGCGGATTATTCAGGTTATTGAAGGCCACTGGCACAGGTTTCGCCCAACCGAAGGTCATCTGACCACCGGAGAAATACAGCAATGCGATTGGCACGAGCAGCGTGCCTATGGGATCTATGTGTTTGATCGGATTGAGTGTGAGACGGCCCGCGAACATGGCGGTCGGATCCCCGTAGCGCTTGGCGACCCAGCCGTGCGCCACCTCATGCAAGGTAATCGCGAACAGCAGGGGAATCAGCGCGTACGAGAGTACGTACAGTACGGTGTCGACGGTCATTCCGGGCATCGCGGCATTATACGTGCTCAGCCGCCCGGCCGCGCCTCATTGCGACAGCCGGCGGGCCGGGTACCGGAAGTTGCCGGACAGTGCGAGGCGTCCGGCAGCGACAGCGGCCGCCGCATGCACGCACGGCGGGGGCGGCGCGTCAGTCCAGGGTGTGCACCTCGCGCGCAGGTCGTCGAGACTGGTATGGCGCACGGCAGCGTGCGGATTCGGTGATCTGCATCGTAGCCAGCGACAACAGAGCGCTTTCCTGACCGCACACCGTAGTGGTCCTGGCGATATGCGAAGATCCTCAGCCGTAGCGGCCCGTGATGTAGTCTTCGGTCGCCTTCTTGTTCGGGTTCGTGAACACCTTGATGGTGTCGTCAAACTCCACCAGTTCGCCCAGGTACATGTAGCCGGTGTAATCGGACACGCGCGCCGCCTGCTGCATGTTGTGCGTGACGATCACGATGGTGTACTGCTGCTTGAGCTCGGCGATGAGCTCCTCGATCTTCGCGGTGGAGATCGGGTCCAGCGCCGAAGTGGGTTCGTCGAGGAGGATCACCTCGGGCTCGATCGCGATCGCGCGGGCGATCACCAGACGCTGCTGCTGGCCACCGGAAAGGCCGAACGCATTGCCGTTCAGGCGGTCCTTCACCTCATCCCACAGGGCCACCTTCTTCAGCGAGCGCTCAACCACCTCGTCCAGCACCCGCTTGTCCCGGACGCCCTGCAGCCGCAGCCCGTAGGCCACGTTTTCATACACCGTCTTCGGGAACGGGTTGGGCTTCTGAAATACCATACCGACGCGACGCCGCAGCTCCGCGATATCCAAGCCGCGGGCATAGATGTCCTCACCGTGCAGGTTAATGCTGCCGGTGATGCGGCACGAATCCACCAGATCGTTCATGCGATTGAAGCAGCGCAGCAGCGTGGACTTGCCGCAGCCCGACGGGCCGATGAACGCGGTGACCCGTCCGCCAGGAATCTGCATCGTGATGGACTTGAGCGCCTGATCGCTCCCATAGAAGAGGTCCAGGTTCTCCACCGTGATCGCTATGTCCTCGTCATGGAGCGAGCGCATCGCGCGGTTGTTGTCTTCGAACAGCCCCGCGGCCATGCTCGTCACGGCGTTCTGTGTTTGTCGCATCGTCTTCTCCGGCCTTTGCATTGTGTTGTACGAGCCGCGGCTCTTGCGCCACCGCTCAATCGCTCTCCGCGCGGTACTTCTCGCGCAGGTGGTTGCGTATGGTGATGGCGGACAGATTCAGCACCACGATCAGCAGCACCAGCACCAGCGCCGTCGCATAGACCAGCTGCTCGGCCGCCTCGGCGTGCGGGCTCTGGAAGCCCACGTCGTAGATGTGAAAACCCAGGTGCATGATCTTGCGTTCGAGGTGAATGAACGGAAAATTGCCGTCGATCGGCAGCGTCGGCGCCAGCTTGACGACGCCGACCAGCATCAGCGGGGCGACTTCGCCGGCGGCCCGGGCGATCGCCAGGATCAGGCCGGTCATCATCGCCGGCGTGGCCAGCGGCACGACCACCTTCCACAGCGTCTCGCCTTTGGTCGCCCCAAGCGCCAGCGAGCCCTGCCGGATCGTCGACGGGATACGGGCCAGCCCCTCCTCGGTGGAGACGATCACGACCGGCAGCGTCAGCAGCGCCAGCGTCAACGACGCCCAGAACAGACCCGGAGTGCCGAAGGTGGGCGCCGGCAGTGCTTCCGGGTAGAAGGTGCGGTCGATCGCGCCGCCCATGAAGTAGACGAAAAAGCCCAGACCGAACACGCCGAACACGATGGACGGAACGCCGGCCAGGTTGTACACGGAAATCCGCACCACGCGCAGCAGTGGCCCCTGCTTCGCGTACTCGCGCAGGTAGATCGCCGCGAGGATGCCGAAAGGGGTGACGATGATGGACATGACAATCACCATCACGACCGTGCCGAAGATGGCTGGGAAAATGCCACCCTCGGTGTTCGCCTCGCGCGGGTAACCGAAGATGAAGTCCTTGAAGTCACCGAGATAGAACCACACCTTTGCGAACACGGACATGTTGTTGGGCTGCCAGGCCTTGACGATGTCGGCAAGACGCACGGTGACTTCGCTGCCGTCGGCCACGCGCATGACAATGCTGTCCCGACCGGCGTCGTTGTAGAGATTGTCGAGCCGTTCCTCGAGTACGGCATAGTCGGCATCGTGGACGGCGAGGCGCTGCTCGTATTCCGCCCGCAACTCATCGGTCAGGTTGCCCCTCATCTCGGCACGGCGTCGATCAAGGCGCACGCGCTCGATGGCGTGGTTGATGCGACCGATGTCGACGCGCTCGATACGGCGGATCTCGTCGAACAAATCGTTGCTGCGGGCCAGACGCGACTGAAATTCGTCCCACAGCTGCGCGTCCGCCGTCGACACCGGCGAACCGCTTTCCATCAGCTGCACCGGCATGCCGTAGAAGTCGCCCCATTCCCGGCGCTCCAGCACCGCGACGTCGCGCGGATACTGCCACTCATCGAGAAAGTCACCGACAAACATGGCGAAATCCCGCCCGGTGACATCGCGGTTGCCCATCTTGATCAGGTGGCGCGTGACCAGTGCCTGGTCGCCGGGCACAACGATACCCGCGTCGCGCATCTCTTCGGCCGTCCGCGTCTCGGAGCGGCGCAACTCACCCAGCACCGGCTGCGAAGCCTCACCCGGCAGCGTATAGCTGGTCTGAAACACCGCGTGGGGCCAGAAGCCGCCGAAACCGCGCACCAGGATCAGCAGCAGCAGTCCGAAGACCATAATCATGCTGATCGTGACGGCACCGCCGTTCAGCCAGATCCACGGGGCGCCGCTTTTCCACCAGTCTTTCATGTCGTCTTGCCCGATTCCGGCTGCTTAGAGGGACGCGTAACGCTTGCGCAGGCGCTGGCGGACGATCTCGGCCAGCGTGTTCAGGATGAAGGTGAACACCAGCAGCACGAGGGCCGACAGGAACAGCACGCGGAAGTGCGTGGAACCCACGTCCGTCTCCGGCAATTCCACCGCAATGTTGGCGGCCAGTGTGCGCATGCCCTCGAAGATGTTGAAGTTGAGCACCGGACTGTTACCGGAGGCCATCAGCACGATCATCGTCTCGCCGACGGCACGACCGAAGCCGATCATCACCGCCGAGAACATGCCGGGGCTGGCGGTCAGCAGCACCACCCCGACCACGGTCTGCCAGGAGGTCGCGCCCAGCGCCAGCGAGCCCTGGGTCAGGTGCTTCGGCACATTGAACACCGCATCCTCGGCAATGGAAAAAATCGTGGGGATCACCGCAAAGCCCATCGCCATGCCGACGATCAGCGCGTTGCGCTGGTCGTAGGGAATGCCCACGTCCGTGAACCACTGACGCATGGACCCGTCGAAAAAGAACACCTCGATCCACGGGCTGGTGGACACGACGATCCAGCCCGTGAGAATCACCACCGGCACCAGCAATGCAGCTTCCCAGCCGTCCGGCACGAGCTGCCGCAATCCGCCCGGCAGGCGCGACCAGCCGAACCCGGCGAACAGGATGAACAGCGGGAACAGCACCGCGCCGGTGACCAGTATCGGCAGATTGCTCTCCACGTAGGGCGCCAGCCAGATGCCGGCCAGAAAGCCCAGGATGACCGTTGGCAGCGCTTCCATCAGCTCGATGGACGGTTTCACGACACGACGCATGCGCGGTGACATGAAGTACGCGGTGTAGATTGCGCCGGCGATGGCCAGTGGCGTGGCCAGCAGCATCGCGAACAGCGCGGCCTTGAGGGTCCCGACCGACAGCGGCACGATGCTGAACTTGGCTTCGAAAGCGTCGTCCGCGGACGAGGACTGCCAGATGTACTCCGGTTCGCTTCGGCCCTCGTACCAGACCCGACCCCACAAACCGCTGAGCGACGTCTGCGGGTGCGGGTTGTCGATGGCCAGCACGCGCATCAGGTCCGACCCTTCGCTCGTGACCAGCGCGCGGCTGTTGTTCGGGCCAATGGCCACGCGGGTGATCGGCGCATCGGAAACTTCCTTCATCGCCAGCGTCACGCTGGAGGTCGCATAGTGCAAACCCAGGGTGCCGGTGTCGTCGCCGACCAGAAAGCCCTTGCGGATATACTCCGGGTCGATGAACGTGATCGCGCCCGGATGCTGCCGGAAGCTGCGGATCAGCGTCATGTGCGGGATGTTGGTCGCTTCGTCGCGCACCAGAATCCACTGCCGCACGGTGCCGTCGGAGCCACCGACGATCAGCGATCGGCTGCCGACCAGCAGCTCGGCCGCGGTGACCCGCGCACCCGCGTCGACCAGGTCGACTTCCTCGATCAGCTGCGGGTTGTCGGGATTGGAAATGTCGTAGTTGAACAGATGGCCGCGATCATCGATCGCGAACACATTGCGCAGCGACTCGTTGACCAGGAGCTGCTGCACCGGACGCCCCAGCGATGGCAACTCGTAGTCCTGACGGGTGACCTGCGTAGCACCGGTCATCAGGTTGGTTCGCGTTGTGAACAGCGCCATCGCCATACGGCCCTGTTCGGTACCGCCAACGATGATGTAGCCGCCGCGTCCATCCACGATCCCCAGCGCGGTGTAGGCACTGTCTGCGCCACTGCCGAGCTGAATCGCGTCCTCGCCCAGCGGATAGGAAAGGTCAGGGGTGATCTGGCGTACCCCGCCAATGAAACTCTGCCGGTAGTCGATCCGCAGCGGCAACACGCTGCCATCGGAGAAGCCGTAAACGAACAGGCTGCGGCGATTCTCGCCACGACCAAACGAGGTGATGTGCTCACCGTCCGGAATCGGGATCTGCAGACGCTCACGCGTGGTGCCGACATCGGCCGAGAAGAAGGTGATCACGCCGGATTCGGAAAAACGCGCACCGATCGTCTCGTAGCGGTCCAGCGTCAGATGGATCGTCGGCGACGCATCGTCCCCGCGCGGCACCTCGAACTCGGTGGCCAACTGCACGCTGACGGGCTTGAGCATCGGGAAGGTTTCATAGAACAGGTACAGGAAGATCAGAGCCAGCGCGATGACCACGCCAATGCCGCCCCCGCCCACTCCGTAAAGTGACAGCCCGTCGCGCAGTGCACGACGCTTGCGCAACTTCGTGCGCCGCTCCTGACTAGGCAGCAGCGAGCCGGGGGCGAGAGGTTGCTCCGGTGCGGATGCGGACATGAGCTCTTCCTGGTTCGTCAGATGCGCGGCGCTACGGCCTGCGTTGTGGCAACCTGCAACCGCGTTTCAGGGAAACGCGATGCGAGATGTGCCCTGTTTTCAAAACAACCCCGGCGCCGCGTGCGGCGCCGGGGTCCTCACCCGACCTCGGGTTCGCTTAGGCTCACTCGAGGTTGAATTCCTTGCGGAAACGCTCCGCAGCGGCAGCCGACAGCGGGACGTAACCGTCGCGGAACACGACTTCCTGGCCCTGCTTCTTCAGCACCATGCGGAAGAACTCGCGTTCCATCGGGTTCCAGCCGTCGTTGGGGTGCTGGTTGGCGGCGATGTAGAGGAAACGCGCCAGCGGGTAGTCGCCGGTCGCGGCGTTGTCGGCATTCGCCTCATAGCCGTTCAGCGGCACCGCGCGCACGCCGGAGGTCATGTAGCCGATACCGGAGTAACCGATACCGCCCAGCGTCTGCTCCACGCCACGCACCACGGCCGAGGAACCGGGCTGCTCGTTGACGGAGTCCTTGAAGTCACCGCCGCACAGCGCGTTCTCACGAAAGAAGCCGTAGGTGCCGGACACGGCATTGCGGCCATAGATCGTAATGTCGCGGCTGGCCCAGCCACCGCTCAGGCCGAGCTGGCCCCAGTTGGTGATGTTGCTGCCATGGCCGCAGGCGCGGGTGGCGGAGAACACCGCATCGACCTGTTCGAGGGTCATGTTCTGGATCGGATTGTCCTGGTTCACGTAGATCGCGATCATGTCGATCGCCACCGGCACTACCGTCGCCGGGTAGCCGTGGCGGTCCTCGAACGCGCGCTGCTCGGAGTCGCGCATGCCGCGGCTCATGGGACCGAAGTTCGACGTGCCCTCGATCAGCGCAGGTGGCGCGGTCGACGTGCCAGCGCCCTGGATCTGGATGTTGACGTTCGGGTAGAAATTCGCGAACTCCTCGGCCCACAGCGTCATCAGGTTGTTCAGCGTGTCGGAACCGACCGAGCTCAGGTTCCCGGAGATGCCCGACACGCGCTCATAGTTCGGCAGGTTCGGGTCCACGTCGGCCAGCGCGGCCGAGGCCGAGAAGGCCAGCGCCATGGCGGCGCCAAGCGCGGTCAGTTTTCTGTTCAGCATCATGGTGAGTACTCCTCAGTCGTAAATTGCGTTGACGCGTATATGGCGTTGACGAACGGGACGCACCGGACAGGCCGCCCCTGATTTCGTGCCAAGAGTCTGGGCGCCGAACGCAACAACTTTATGAATCTGAGGTTGCAATTTCGTGACAGCTGCTTAAAGCAGGTTCGGGACCGGCTGCTGCGAGGAACGGCGTTCCAACGGCTCGTCCGGCACGACGATCTCGAGCAGCTCGAGTTCGAATACCAGCGTCTCTTCCGGACCAATGACGCCGGCGCCGGCACGGCCGTACGCCAACTCCGGCGGCAGCACCAGCCGCAGTCGGGAGCCCACCGGCATGACCTGCAGCGCCTGGCGCCAGCCGGGTATCGCGCGCTCCAGCGGCAGCGTGGCCGGCTCGTCGCGACGCCAGGAGCTGTCGAACAGCCGCCCGTCGATACGCCAGCCGCTGTAATGCACACGCACCCAGTCGTCGGCTGCCGGCACGTCTCCGTCGCCGTGGTGCAGCACCTGCGCGAGCAGTCCGTTCGGCAGGCTCACCACGCCCGGTTCGGCGATCTGCGCACGCCGGTACGACTCGCCGGCGTCGGCGTTCAGCTCGGCCAGCAGGATGCGGTCCTCGATCTGCTGCGGCGTCAGGCCACCAGAACGCGCCACGAAAAACACCAGCACGAGGGCGGCAAGACTGAACAGGATCACGCGCAGCATGGCCGGTCGTCCTCTCAGCGGTGCGCCAACGCCCAGTCAACCGCACGCTGGCGAGCCTGACGCGCCTGCTCCGGCTTAAGCTCAGCCTCCAGCGCGACACGCAGGCGGTTGCCCGTCGGGTCGCCGCCGGCCGCGGCCAGGTTCGACCACATGGCCGCCTGCACCGGATCGTGTTCGACGCCGTCGCCGGTGAGGTACATCTGCGCCAGCCAGCCCTGCATGCGCGCGTCGCCGTGTTCGGCGCCGATGCGCGTGTAGTGCGCGGCGCGCTGCGCGTCGGTCGGGTGCCCGCCGATGCCTTCAATGTACAGCCGCGCCAGGAAGTACGACGCAACCATGTGGCCTTGCTCCAGCGCAGCCACCAGCAGGTCGTGTGCCTCCGGTAGGCGCTCGGTGTAGCGGCCGCCCTGCGCGTCGCCGATCAGCACCGACGCCCACGCGGTGCGCGCCGGCGCATGATCGGCGTCGATCGCGAATTCGAACCAGTATTCGGCACGCTCGCGGTCGCGCGCGACCGCGTCACCGGACAGGTACATCCACCCCAGCTTCACCGCGAAATCGTGGGCGCCGGCGCGCGCCGCGCGCGCGTACCAGTGTGCGGCCCGCTCGCCGTCCACGCTCACACCATGGCCTTCCTCGTACATCCAGCCGAGGTGGCTTTTGGCGGTCGGCGAACCGCTCTCCGCGGCCTCGAGAAAGGCCGCTCGCGCGGCGGCCCAGTCCGGCGGGTCGGCGTGCATTGCCGCGTGCGCGCGCGCTTCGGCCGAAGGCCAGGCGTCGGCCGAATCGCTGGCGTTGCCGGTCGGTGCGGCAGCGGCGCATGCGAAGATCGTGGCGACGAAGACGCTAGTTGAGACGGAACGGGGCCAGACAGCACCACGCCATACGGCACGGCGCCAGAAGGAGCGGGCGGCCGCAACGGCCAGCCGGCGCAGGGCTGCGGATTGCGAAGCTTCCGGGGACAAGGCCACTCCTGCGTATGTCTGCGGACCCGGTGCAACGGGTCGGGCGGGCCGCACGCGGCCCGATGACGTGCGCAGCCTAAAAGGCTAATGTGACAATCCTGTTACAGGCGCTTGAACGGGGTGTGCCTGGACATTTGGGCAGACCCGGCGTGGGAAGCATCCAGCCACTGGGCGCTCGTGCCGGAACTCGAGGTCGCGGACAATCGGGGCCGCGGGCAATCGAGCTTCACATGCCGAGGCTCTGTACGCTCCCCTTGCCCTTGCGCACCAGTTCCACCGAGCCACCGCTCAGATCCAGCACCGTAGTCGGCTCCACCCCGCAGGCGCCGCCATCGATCACCATGTCCACGCGTCGCGACAGCCGGTCGAGAATCACATCCGGCTCGGTTAACGGGAGTTCATCGCCCGGCAGCTGGAGCGTCGTGCTCATCAGAGGTTCGTTCAGCACATCCAGCAACGCCCGCGCAATGGCATGATCGGGTACCCGTATCCCGATGGTCCGGCGTTTCGGGTGCTGGAGACGCTTCGGTACTTCGCTCGTTGCCCGCAGTATGAAGGTATACGCACCCGGTGTAAGCGAGCGGAGCAAACGATACGCCCAGTTCTCTACCTTGGCGTAAACAGCGATCTCCGACAGGTCGCGACATACCAGAGTCAGCTCGTGCTCCGCCTCGCGTCCGCGAAGCTGCCGAATACGTTCCACGGCGGCCTTGTCTCCCAGATGGCACGCCAGTGCGTAGCAGGAGTCGGTGGGATAGGTGACCACACCGCCAGCACGGATGACATCCGCGGCCTGTTCCAGCAGACGGTGTTGGGGGTTGACGGGATGAATGGAGAGATACTGGGTCATAAGGGCATTCTAATGGTATTGCCATTGTTTCGGCGTCAGTCGTGGCCGCCTGGCTCGTTGCCGGTGTCAACCGACCGTCCGTTCAAGCGCGATACTGGCCCACGTCTGATCACGCGCTCCAACACCGCGGCGCAACTCGTGTGTCTGGTAACGTATCGTATAGCTGATTCGCAATGCGCCTGCGCTGTGCACAACCCCAATCCAGGCGTCTGCTATGAACGGACGCGTATCGGCGACTCGCAATGCACTCTCTGTGGCACGGAACTGACCATGCACCAGTACGTTGTAAAGCCTGGCACGAACCTGGGCGCCGAGGGCAAGAAAGAAATCTCCGTTACCCGAGAAACGCCCCTTCCGCGCAGGACGTGCGGCGAACTCACCGTAGCTGGAAGCGTCACTCCACCATGGCGAGGTACGCCGGCCCCAGCGAAACTGCACGCCTGCAACACCTTCCGTTATGAATCCGATAGTGCCTTCAAGGCTCAACCGGAAGTCGTAACCGGGCACACCACTGTCGTGCGCGTGCAGCAGCGAGAGTTTCGCCACAGCGTATTGCGCGGACAGCTCGCCTCCACTGCTGAGCTGCCGCCCGTATCCAGCCGGAACACGAAGGCCCAACGCCATGTGTAGCCGGCGCTGGAACTGCTCGGCCAGACTGCTGCCAAGCAGGGCCAGTGTGACTGACGACTGATGGACAAGCGTTCGGGCGTCGTTGACGCGAAAGCGGCTCTCGGTCACATACGCCATGCTGGCATAGGGACGATCTCCTGGCTCGGGAAACGCACTGTCCAGACGTTCCGGTGTCAGCGCCAGCACGCCGAATTGCAGTGCCCGGCCGACAGGCTCGCCCGCTCCAATCCGATCCAGGTGACTGCCCAGGCCGCTCCAGTGATCCATCCAGGCCAACACTCGCTGGCCTGGCCGGTGATGGGCGTTGTCGAACGGATTACCGATCGCGAAGGAGATGCCACCCGTGTAGTCTCTGTCTCGCCCTCCGGCTACAAAGAGGTCGTTGTCGATGTTGAGCGTCCAGGTTCGACCGACCGGAGACGGCACTGCGGCCCTGACATCTGGATTGCGCACTCCCGGTTCGTGCGACTGAGCCACGCCGCCTCCCCCGGCAGCAACGGCTGGCGACACCGGACAGCCGCCTAACAACACCATCAGCCATACTGCGGTAACGCACAACGCCGAGGGCGCTGTCCAACTTGGGACAGCCGGACCGCTCCCGTACAATGTGCGAAAAGCTTTGGAGATCATGAATGAATTCATCAATCAAACTCGTGGCCGTCGCTGCCTCGGCGCTACTGGTTGCGGCATGCACCCCGCCTGACGACGGCACGGCAATCGAGACCGAAGCCGCCGCACCAGACATGGAGGCCGCCGGCCCACCGACGGAGCTGGTGATCCAGACCCTTAGCCAGGGCCATGGTCAGGCCATCATGTCCGGCGAAACCGCGGTCGTGCACTATACCGGCTGGCTGTATGACGAAGATGCTCATGAGAACAAGGGTGCTCAATTTGACAGTTCACGGCCAACCGGACGGGCGTTGCGCTTCCAGCTTGGTGAAGGCCGGGTGATTCAAGGTTGGGAAATGGGCGTGGACGGCATGCTGATCGGCGAAACGCGCCGTCTCATCATCCCCTCAGACCTGGGCTATGGAGACAGAGGTGCCGGCGAAGGCGTGATTCCTCCGGGCGCCACTCTTGTGTTCGATGTCGAACTGATCGACATCGAGTAACCCGCGCCCTCCAGGACACGAACATGCGGCTGCCATTCAGCCAAAGGCATCCCGGGCGTCGCTCGCCGCGTTACGAACACGGCGAGCGACGGATCGGCCATACGTGTTCCGTGCAATCACGCCGGTAACAAACCCGTTTACGGCACGCGGCATTGCAGGCAGTGGCCGCAGGATATCGATAATCAGCACCGCGCGTGACTCGTCGCTCTCATTGATGACCTCGTGCGGCCAGGAGTCATCGAACATGGTCGCCTCCCCTTCTCGCCATACATAAGGTTGCCCGGCGACGACAATGCTCGGCGGTCTATGCGCAGGAACGCGCAGCCCGAGGTGATAGCGCAGATAACCGAGATACGGACCTTCGTGCAACGGAACGCTCTTGTGCGGATCCAGAATCGAGAAGAACGCCTGAACCAGATTTGGGATGCTGCTGATCAGCCTGTCCGTCACCGGGCATCGCGCCAGATTGTTTTCGATCCGGTGACCGAGCACATAGAGCATGAACACGTTCCACTGGCGACCAGGGTCCCCTGCGGCGGAAATATCGGCCTCACCGGGATCCACTTCATGGTATGGACGAAGATCCTCCGCGGCCACCTCATCAAATTCCGCCTGAATCTTCCGATATTCGGCGGTAAGCGCATTCAGCTGCGGACACACCTCGTCGATATCATGAAATACCGGTCGTTGATTGCCACCGACATGCCTGAACAGATAGTCGTTGATGGCGGACTTGAAGAAGTGATAATCGAGATATTTTCTCCATCCCGATGGGGCTTTTGGCATGAGCCCGCTCTCCCTGCACACGGAAACCTGCGGCAACTATATCCCAGTTGCAGCGTCAAATGGGACGGGTACCCCATCTATGCCTATGGCAGAATATTCAGCGGGACTGCCTGCGCAGCCCGGGACCGCAGTACAACGGAACATCCATCAGGACCAGAAACCGATTCAATGACCACGACACGCGTCGCCCGTATTACCCAAGCTCTCCAGAACGCCCTGCAGCCCGTTTCACTCGAAGTTCTCGATGAAAGCCATCTGCATGCCGGACATCCCGGCGCTGCCTCTGGCATGGGTCACTTTCGCGTCCGCGTGGTTTCAGATAGGTTCCATGGCCTGAGCACGCTGCAGAAACATCGCCTGATATACGATGCCTTGGGTGACATGATGAAAACCGATATACACGCCCTCGCCATCACCGCGAGCGCACCGCAAGCTCACTGACACGGAAAATATCAATGGACAGCCACGTACGGATCCTCGGCACTACAGTCTCGGCGCTCGTCATCGCTCTGGGACTGAGTGCCTGCGACACAACGACACCGCCGGAACCTCCACCTGCAGCGGACCTCGACACGTCGACCAGCCTGGGCACATCGTTCGTGGCGACAATCGATGGTCACCCGGTACCTGAATCCGTATACCGGCTATTCAGCCTGAACATCCTGCAAACCAGCGTCGACGATCTGGATCAGCAGCAACGCGAGGCGTTACTGCAAGACCTTATCAGTGTCGTGGTGATCGCCCGCGAGGCAGAACGCGAAGGTCTCATGAACGAGCGAACCATCGCGGCCGAACTCGAACTGCAGCGCCTTCAGCATCTCGCCAACAGAATGGCACAGCGCCACATCGAGCGTAATCCCGCCAGTGACAGTGAAATCCGGGAGTTCTACGAAGAGAACCTGCCGAACCTCGCCAGCACCGAATACCGTGCCGCTCATATCATGGTTGGCACACAGCAACTGGCACGGGCGATCGTCGACGAACTCAACGCTGGCGAAGAGTTTCAGTCGCTTGCTGAAGAACACTCCATGGACACAAGCGAACTGGGCTGGTTCAGCCTTGAATCGGCCGATCCCATGTTCGCCGAAGCAATCAGACAAATGGAAGTCGGCTCATACTCCCAAGAGCCCTTTCAGACGCAATTCGGCTGGCACGTTGTACTTCTGCATGAAACCCGCCGACAGGACCCTCCGGAGATGGAGGCCATCCGAGACGAACTACGCGCTGCCGTTAACCGACAGCGCGTAGTGAGGTTTGTTGAGGAACTGGCATCGAAGGCCGAGATTAACAAAGTTAGTGAAGACTAATCTGTACTTTTCAGATCCTGCTTTCCCCATCTCGTCAGTGCCGGGACTCTAATTAGTCACTCTGACTAACGGTGAAATCGGCACTATTAACATCTATCTCTACAAGTAGACTACCGTCCAAATAGTAGACTGAATTTGCCAACAAGACACCACCGGGCAGTGGTTGCACTCCGCCTATGGCGACCAGTTGACCAACACTCACAAGGGAGTCCGTCAACGCATTCACATCAACTGCAATACCACCGATCTCGACTTGGCCAATTGATTGGTCCGCCGCAGATACTTGCCCCATAACAACGACATTACTTGCCCCGGGAACGTAGATGTCATCACCAACTACCTCCAAGCGCTCAGCGAACAGCGTGCCATTGATGAAGCGCCCCTCAACGAGGACTGTGCGTCCCAAATCACCGATCAAGTAGGAGCTGCCGCCTGTTGTCGTTCCGGCAATATCGACATTGACACCAAGGACGTTGGCTCGATACCCGTCTATCGCGAACAGAGAGCCGAAAACGACGACACTCTCGGGTGAAGTCACAACACGGCCACCGCTGCCGCTGATGCTGCGACCACCACTGCCGGAAATACTGCGGCCTCCACTGCCGCTGATGCTGTTCGCATCAGAACCATCCAGTGCCCGGCCACCGCTGCCGCTGATGCTGCGGCCACCACTGCCGGAAATACTGCGGCCTCCACTGCCACTGATGCTGTTCGCATCAGAACCATCCAGTGCCCGGCCACCGCTGCCGCTGATGCTGCGACCACCACTGCCGGAAATACTGCGGCCTCCACTGCCACTGATGCTGTTCGCATCAGAACCATCCAGTGCCCGGCCACCGCTGCCGCTGATGCTGCGGCCACCACTGCCGGAAATACTGCGGCCTCCACTGCCACTGATGCTGTTCGCATCAGAACCATCCAGTG